>JAPKGU010000030.1 GCA_026647565.1 Phycisphaerales bacterium
ACTCCGGCGGCGCCGGCGGCCCCAGGGTGAGGGGCCCCCGGACGACCTCGTCGCAGAGGCCGTCCCAGCACAACTGCCAGGTGGCGCACCAGAGGACGTTCTTCCCCGTCGGCAAGGGGGAGGCCGCCACCGGGACGACGACGGTGTCCGCGAGGCCCATGGTGTCCGCCGCCAGCAACGGGGCCTTCACCACCGCGGGACGCGGTGCGTTCCGCCCGTACTCCTCGATCTCGCGTCGGCGGGCCGCGTCCCCCCAGACCTCGTCGGCGGCCCGCTGCTCCTTCGTCATCCCCTCCGCGTCGTACTCCCCGGCCTCCCCGCCGCCTCCACCCAGGTGGATCAGGGGGAAGAGCAGGTAGCCGGCGAGGACGCCGGCGAAGAGGGCCACCACCGGATGGACGCGCCTCATGATCTCTCCCCGGGAACGGGGAACCGGGGGTCGGGTTCATCCCGATGCCGGGCACGGAGCGGCGGCGGCGGCCGCGGCCGCGGGGGCCGCGCCCCTACGGCCCGGCGCCCCCGAGGGCGGCCAGCGCCTCGCGCAGCCGTCTCAGGGTCCCCACCGAGTAGCCGCGATCGTGGAAGAACGCGACCCGCCCCTCGGGGTCGAGCAGGAGGATCCTCCCCGGGAGCCCGTCGTCGTTGCCCGTGAAGGCGGCGATGGCGTCCGCGTCGCCGTACACCGTGATCACCGCGCCCCAGTCCTCCCGGGGGATCCCGCGCCGCATCCCCCCGTCGATGAACCCGGAGAAGGCGCCGGGCAGGAGGCCGGGGAGGGTGGGGATCTCCCGCACGTCCACGTCCACCCCCGCCTCGGAGAGCCCGAGGAGCCAGCGGTCGAGATCGAACTGGGTGTTCTGCTTGTAGCCGACCAGCAGGACCACGGGGCGGCCCCGGAACTCCTCCGGGAGGGCCACCTCGCGCCCGTCGAGGGACGTGCCGACGACCGACACACTCGGGGATGGCGTGATCATGGGCGGCGCCTCGTCGGTGCGCGACAACGTCAACATCGGCGCGCGCGCCCAGATCGCCGGGCGCGCCGGCGTCACGGCCGATGTTGAGCCCGGCGGCGATCGCTTCGGGCTGCCGGCGCTTCCGGGGCGCGAGGCGATGCAGATCCACAGCGCCAGCCGCCGGCTTCGGGAGGTGCTCTCTCGCCTGCGCAACCTCGAGCGTCGCGTGCTCGGCGAGGGCAGGAAGCCTGACGCATGAGCGTCGGGCGCACGCTGGCGGCCGAGGCACGCGTCTCCGGAGTCGGGTTGTTCACCGCTCGGCCCGCGACAGTGGCGATCCTTCCGGCATCGCCCGGCGAGGGATGGTCCTTGTCGTGCGGCGCCGGGCGGGTGGCTGTCACGGTCGCGAGTCTGGCCTCCAAGCCGCTGGTTCCAATCTTCGAGCGCGTTCCGCCCCGGCACACGTGCATCGACGCCGGGAACACTCGCCTGGCGACGATCGAGCACCTGGTGTCCGCGCTCGCGGGGCTTGGAGTCACGGACGCGCGCATCGCCTGCGATGGTCCGGAGGTGCCGATCCTCGACGGATCGTCCGAGCCGTTCGTGCGAGCGATCCTGGACGCCGGGATCGTCGAACGCGGTGAGGTGGACGAGCGTGTCATCGCCGAACCGATCCGCGTGGCGGATGCTGACGGGGGCGGCGTGATCGACGTGCACCCGCGCGAGAAGCCGGGCTGTTCGTTCACGTATCGGCTCTCGTATCCGCCGGGCGCGCCGATCCCGGCGCAGAGCGCCTCCTGGGATGGAAAGCCCGAGACCTACGCGAAACAGGTGTCGCCGGCGCGGACGTACTGCCTGGAGCAGGAGGCCGTGCAGATGCGGGCCCTCGGCCTCTTCAGGCATCTGACGCCCCGCGACATGCTCGTGATCGGCTCGAATGGCCCAATCGAGAACGTCCTCCGCTTCCCCGACGAGCCGGCGCGGCACAAGCTCCTCGATCTCATTGGCGACCTCGCGCTCGCGACCGGCGGGACGCCGATCCGCGCCGACATCGTGGCTTCACGGTCCGGACATGCGCTGGCGCAAGAGGCGGCCCGACGGATCGCCGCCATGGCATGAGCCGACGGCGCCGGCTGTCGCCACCAGAAGTCCTGAATCCGAAGAAATACCGGGGCACGAATTCCCAAGTGATCGAAGCGCGGTTCTTCGCTGCGCCGGTAGGTTTGTGCTTGGGTTCGGCCGGTCTGGCCATTAGAATGTCGTGGACGGGGCCGCGGATCCGATCTGGATTCAGCGTCGATTGAGCGCGGGAGGTCGTTGGATGCTCCGATGTGGTCACAAAGCGTTCACGCTGATCGAGTTGCTGGTCTCGATCGCGATCATTGCGATCCTGGTTGGAATCCTGATTCCGAGCTTGGAGGGGGCGCGCGAGTCCGGAAGGCGTATCCGTTGCCTGGCGAATCTCCGGGGTCTGGGCACGGGCCTGAACCTGTACATGGACACGAACGGGCGGATTCTCCCGAAGGTCTCTTTCCTCCAAGATCAGGCGGATGATCCGGAGGGTGGCGAGGACGATGAGACGCTGCTCGACGTGCTCGACAGTTTCATCGACGCCCCGCGCCCGCGCCGGGAGATTCCCGGCGACGAAACGTCCCTGTTCGTCTCGACGGAGCCGTACGTCTGTCCGGGGGATCGCAAGAGCAGCGACGCGGAGTCCGGCTACGAGCCGGTCTGGCGGGTCTTCGGCACGTCGTACTCGTACGTGCCGGGCCTGTTCATCTACTTTCTCGAGGGGTTGACCGTGCCGCGGCCGGAGTTCGGTGTGACGAAGGCGTACGAGAATCGGCGTGACTGGCCGGTGATGGCCGACGCGTCGTGGGACTCGGGGGAGGAGGCGTGGCACAAGGGCCGGAGCGCCGATCTTCCCGGCGCGTGCGCGTTGTTCTTCACGGACGGGCGCGCGGATTGGGCCCCGCGCCAGGCGACCGATTCGGAGATGGCGCTCTTCATGAAGGAAGCGGCGCGATTCGGAGGGCTGGCGCTCCCATGAACACCGGCCCCCACACCGTCGCTGGATCGATCTCGGGCATGGGCTCGCTCCTTGATGACCCCGCGCTGGCCGGTGCGCTCGCGCCCGGAAAGGACCCGAAGAAGCGCAAGACCACCGGCACGAAGGAACCGTTCCAGCGGACGATCGGGCGCTGGTGGGGCAACGGGAAGAACCGCTACTCGAACAGCAAGCGCTTCCGCGTCGCCACTTGGATCGCCGCGGCTGTCGTCTTCGGTGGCGGCGGCACCGGCCTGTACCTCTGGCTCCGGCCTGTGCCGGTGCCCGACTACACGAACGCTCCGCTGAGCAAGGTGCTCGACTTCACGTTCCTGACGAGCGAGTTCAACAAGCTGCCCGTGGAGAAGCGGATCGAGCTGATCGGGGCGCTGGTGAAGCGCGTAAAGGACATGGACGGTCGCGAGAGCGTGCTGATGGCGGCGTTTGCCGCGGGCATCGGGGGCAAGGCCCGCGAGCAGCTCGAAGAGAACGCCTCACGCTTGATGCTCGACATGATGGACAGCTTTGCCGCGGGGTACAAGGGGGTGGGCGACGAGGACAAGGAGGAGTTCATCGAGGGGAAGGTCGTGGAGATGGTGCGCCTGATGTCGCAGGTCGCGGGCGAGGAGAGCACGCAGACGGACGAGGAGATCCTCGCGGACGCGCGCAAGCAGGCGGAGCGCGACCAGCGGTTCATGCAGTCGGGGAACATGACGGGGAACATGGCGGGGCGGATGTTCTCGACGCTCAACAACGGGATCGGCAAGCACTCCTCGCCCCACCAGAAGGCCCGTGTCGGGCTGTTCCTGCGTGACATGACGAGGCACCTTCGTGGCCAGGACGTGAAGACCGGCAAGCCCCTGAAGCCGCCGGCGCCGCCCGAGCCAGTGCCGGGTCCTGGGTGAAACGAAGGAACCCAGGGATTGCAATCCCTGGGTTCTCGAATGACTCACGTATGGTCGACCGATCGGTGTTCGATCAACCGAAGACCTGATTCGCGTTCGCGAGCGTCTCGGGGATTGCGGCGCGGATCTGCTCCATCATGGCCGGATTGAGCTTGATCGCCTCGAGCACCGCCGGATCGATCTGGTGCGAGGTCATGTCCAGCTTGAACCCGGAGCCGAACTCCGCGCACAGCCGGTCCGCGACGTAAACGATGCCCGTCAGCGTGCGTGCGTCAGCCGGAAGATCCAGCGGTCGGTGATGGAAGCCGGTGACGTTGGTGAACGAAGCCGGGAACTTCCACTTGGAGCAGAGTCCCGCGCCGAAGTCCTGGTGCGTCGCGCCGAAGGCCTTCTCCTCAAGGTCGAGGAGCGCGACCCCTCCCGTGCCGTCCCCGACCTGCTCGAAGACCTCGATGAGCTTGTTGCGGTCGTACTGCATCTCGACCATGATCCCGATGTCGTGGATCAGCCCGGCGAGGAAGGCCTCGTCGGAGAGGCCGACCTTCATCTTGTCGGCGATGAGCTTGCAGACGGCGGCGACCTGGGTCGAGTGCATCCAGAGGTCGCGTGCGGAGAAGTTCTTGGTCAGCTCGCCGCCCCGGAAGAGCTTGGCGAGCGAAGCCGCGATCGCGATGTTCTTCACGGCGTTGAGGCCGAGGAGAACGATCGCCCGGTTGATCGATCCGATCTGGCCGGGGAGTCCGTAGAAGGACGAGTTCACGACCTTCAGGATGCGGGAGCAGAGCGCCGGGTCGTTCGAGATGACCTTGTTGAGGTCCTGGGCCGTGGACTTGGGGTCCTCGACCAGCTCGATGATCTTCAGCGTGATCTCGGGGAGCGTGGCGATGTGGCTGATCTCGCGGATCGCGGAGGCCACGACCTGCTCCTTGCTCTGTGTCGTCGCGCTCATTCCCTGTGCTCCCTGTTCTGAGTCCGTGTGCCGGCGCCTCCACGGCGCGTCGCGCTTCCGTGCTCGGGTCTTTTCGGCCCGAACGGCCGGTGACTTTCCTTGAACGTCCGGTTTCGCGGGAGGGGATCGCTCGTCCGCCGGTCCGTCGGCGGTGCCGGCTTGCCGGATGGTGTCCGGCCTGTCGGTTATCGGGACAAGCGGGGCGTTGGGAACTACAGTGGTGCGAGCGGGGAAGGGGCGCGAAGCGTCGGGCCAAGAAGTCGTCGCCCTCGAGCAGGCCCACGTGGCTCAGGTCGGCTTGAAGCAAGGACCGGGTCACCGCTTCTGAGCGCGGTGGCATACCGAGCGGAGGTGATGATGCCCAACCCGATGGTCTCCCCGGACGGACGCCCCTGGGTGATCCCGGCGCCGGACGTCCCCGCGATCAAGCGACCCATTCCGAATCCGGCGCTGCGCCACTATCCAAAGCTCGTCGGCGAGCATCCGCGGCGATGGAAGTTCCCGAGCTACCTCGTCAACGAGTCCACCCCGTGGCTGCGGTCGCTGCGGGAGATGTACGAGATGCCGATCGTCTTCCCCGCCTCGCTCTCGCCCGAGGCCGGGCTGATGCTCCACGGGCTGGTGCGAAACATGCGCCCCCGTGTCGCCGTCGAGGTCGGCACGTTTCTCTCGGTAAGCACCCACTGGATCGCGTCCGCTCTGAAAGAAAGCGGCGATGGCGCTCTGTTGCACTGCTTCGACGATTTCGGTCCGATCCACAAGGGGCCGTGGCGGGACGCGGAGATGCTCTCCGGGCGCGAGGAGTGGGTGAAGAACCGCCTGGACAGGGCCGAGCTGCTCGATCGCTGTCGTTTCTATCCGGGCAACTCGCCGCTGCGGCTCCTAGAGCAGCGAGATGCCCTCCGGGCTGCCGGCGGCGTCGATTTCGCGTTCATCGACGGGGATCACGGGGTTTACGGCGCCGTCCAGGACTTCTGGGCCGTCGAGCCGATCCTCAACACCGGCGCGTACGTGGTCTTCCATGACACGTTCCCAGACCAGTGCGGCGGACACAACGGCCCACGCGAGATCCTCGATCGGATCAACGAGATCGGAACGGGGCTTTACGAGAAACTCGAGCTCTATCTCTCCCCCCTCAACTACGGGATGGGCGTGCTCCGGCGCATCGGCTGACATTCTCATGGTCGCGACCCCGGCAACGCCGAAAACCAGATAAGATTCACCGCATTCATCGCTCGCGACTGACCCCTTGAGCCCCGGAGCCGTACCTCTCATATGGCAACGCCCACCGCAACCCACGAGTTAGTCGGCAGCGAGATCGTCGCGGCCGGCTCAGATGCCGCCACGCCCGAGTTTCTGACCAAGCCGGTTATTGAGGGGGAGGCGCTCGCGCGAGCGGTGCCCGTGTGGGAGCGGATCGCGATCCTGGCGACGCTGATCCTGCCTGTGGTGGGGATCATCGCCGCGGCGATCCTGCTTTGGGGCGTGGGTTTCAGCTGGCCCCCGTTCTGGGCGTTGATGGTCATGTACGTGGCGACGGGCTGCGGCATCGGCGTCGGGTACCACCGGCTGTTCACCCACCGGTCTTTCGAGACGAGCGCACCCGTCAAGCTCTTCTGGGGCATCCTCGGCTCGATGGCGATCGAAGGCCCGGTCATCTCTTGGGTTGCCGTCCATCGGCAGCACCACCAGCACTCCGATCGACCTGGGGACCCGCACTCGCCGCATGTCGACGAGCACGGGCACGAGCAGACCAGCTTCTGGGGCGGCTTGTGGAGCGCCCACCTCGGGTGGCTCTTCCACGATGATCAGCCGGATGTGGACCGCTACGCCCCCGACCTCAAGCGCGACCCCGTCGTCGCCTTCGTCAACCGGACGTTCGTCCTGTGGGTCCTGCTCGGGCTGGCGCTGCCCGCGGCTTTCTGCGGCCTGATCATGGGATCGTGGATGGGCGTGCTCCTGGGGTTCATCTGGGGCGGCCTCGTTCGTGTGTTCCTTGTCCACCACATCACGTGGGGCATCAACTCCGTCTGCCACGTCTGGGGATCCCGTCCGTTCCTCAGCCGCGACGAGAGCCGCAACAACCCGGTGCTTGGCATCCTCGCGTTCGGCGAGGGGTGGCACAACGCCCACCACGCCTTCCCGACCTCGGCTCGCCACGGGCTTCGCTGGTGGGAGGTGGACATCAACTACATCATCATCCGGTCCATGCAGGCCGTGGGCCTCGTGCGAGCCGTGCGAATCCCCAGCCCCGAGCGGATCAAGTCCCAGATGGCGAAGGCGGCAGAGAACGCGTGAGCCCCTCGGGGCGTCGCGCCGCTTGCAACGCTCGACCGATCTCCTACACTCGGCCCCGTGCCGGACACCTCATTCCTCAAGCAACTGCGGTCCAGGTTCATCGTCCTTGACGGGCCGGACGGCTCGGGCAAGTCGACGCAGTACCGGCGGCTTGCCGAGGACGCCGCCGCATCGGGAGTCACCGTTTGCGAGGTCCGGGAGCCGGGCGGCACGCAGGTCGGCGAGCAGATCCGCAGCATCCTCCTCGACCGCTCGAGCGAGATGACGATGCGGTGCGAGATGATGCTGTACATGGCGAGCCGCGCCCAACTGGTCGAGCAGCGGGTGATCCCCGCGCTCAAGCGCGGCGAGCTGGTGCTGGCCGATCGGTTCATCTCCTCGACGCTCGCGTACCAGGGGTGCGCCGGGGGCATCCCCGAAGCGGACATCCTCGCCGTCGGGGACGTCGCGACGCTGCGAACGGTCCCGGATCTGGTGCTGATCTTCGACGTTGATCCGGCGACTGCCGCCCGGCGGACGTCGGGCGTCGAGAAGAAGGGTCGGAAGCCGATGCCCGCGCAGGGTCCCTCGCTGTTTGCCGATCGCATCGAGCAGCGCGGCAACGACTTCCAGGGCCGCGTGAGACAGGGGTACCTCGACCAGGCGTTGAAGCACCCCGGTCGATATGCCGTCATCGATGCGAGCAAGGGACCTGACGAAGTGTACGAGCGGACGCTCGAGATGCTTCGGTCCCGATTGGCCGGCCGATAAGCCAGCGCGAGGCCTCAGGTTCAGAACTGCGAGGCCGTGAACGTCTTGCCGGTGGTCTCGCGCTCCCACGTCCATGAGGGTCCGCGCTTCTGCTCGTAGAACTCCCACAGCTCGAACCAGTACGAGCGGAACTTGTGCGGACCGAAGGGCGCGAAGTGGGCGTCGATCATCTTCATGATCGCCTTGTCCGATCCTTCCATGCCGAGGATGGCCTTGCCGTGCCGGACGCTTTCGGTGTCGAGGGGGAGGAGGTGGTAGCGGCCCAGGAGCTGCATGATGTTCGCCGCGGCGTAGGGGCCGATGCCGGGGAGGTCGATCAGGAACTTGCGGAGGTCCTCATCGCTGGTGGCGGGATCCTCGCACCAGTGCGGGTCGATCTCGCCCGAGGCGAACATCTCTGAGAGTTCGATGATGCGTTTGTCCCGATATCCCACGCGGCAGCGGGCGCGGAGCGTGCTGGCGCGGGCACGGGCGAGTTTGCGGGCCGAGGGGAACGCGCCGCCCTCGCCCACAACCGCGCACAGCCGCTCATTCATCACCACCGTGCTCGGCCACTGCACGTTGCAGCTCGTCACCGTCTTGATGATGTCTTCGAAGAGCGTGGGGGAACGGAAAAGACGGCCGCGGCCAAGGGCCTTGAATCGCGGATCTACCTTGTGATACGCGCGGATCGTCGTCGCATCATCGTCCAGCCGCAGCATCCGCGCGATCAGACCGGAGGCCTCCGTGATCTCGCGCTTGGCGAGGCGGCGATCGGGGGTGCAGGCGAGGTCGGCGCCCCTCGTGAAGTGCGAGGCCTTGCTGATCCGCGCGGGGGCGGGCTTGCCGTCCTGCCGCGGCTGGGCGATCACGATCCGCGCCGGCCCGCCCTCCAGATCCAACACGCGCGTCAGTGTCTCAGTCCGTGGATCCCAGTGGTTCGGGCTCAGCAGAAAGTACCCGTACGAGCACGCGTCCCGCGTCAGCGAGTAGTCGGGCGGGACGGGGATCGTGAACTGCGTCGGCATGCAGCGACTCAAGAGGCAGGACTCACCACAGAGGCACAGAGAACACAGAGAAGGGCAAGAAAGCGCAAAGCGAATAACGAGAAACAAGGAACATGGACGTGTTATTCCGGCGTGACTGTCTTCATGTTCGCTATTCGCTCTACGCTTTCCAGTTCTCTCTGTGCCCTCTGTGGTGAGTCCCTCTTCTTCTCACGCCGTCAGCTTCCGCGACAGCGGGAACAGGTACGTCGCCAGGTTCACCGCCAGCCGATCCGCGGCACGCGCGAACATCTCGTAGTGCTTCTCGGCCTCCGCCAGTACCTGCTCCGCCGTCACGCCGGCGCGTTCGTGGAACTTCCCGTCCGCGGCCCCATCCGCACTGTTGTACACGCGGATCATCTCCATGTCCGCCTCGGGATGGTACTGGAAGCCGTAGGTGCGGAGCCCGGCGCGATAGACCTGGATCTTGCACTGTCTGGAGCCGCCGAGCGCCTGGGCGCCGGCGGGGAGCTTCTTGATCTCGTACCCGTGCGTCGAGAACTGCGGGCAGTCCCACGGGATGCCGCCGAGCATGACGTCCGTCTGACCGCCCGGATTGAGCGACACGATCGGCATGCCGAGCTCGGGCTTGTCCATGGGGCCGACCTCGCCGCCGAGGGCCGCCGCGATCATCTGCGCCCCGAGGCAGATGCCGATCACGGGCAACTGCTTCATGTGCGCCTGCTTCAAGAGCTCCATCTCACCCGGCATCCACTCGTGCGATTCGCCGACGTTCTGCGGGCCGCCGAGGGAGATGATCCCGTGGACGTTGTCGAGATCGGCTGGAAGCCCCTTCGCGCCCAGGAGATCCAGGCGCCGAATGTCGAGCTTGAAGCCATGGTCCCGAAGTGTTGCGCCAAGGCGACCGGGGCCGCCACGCTCGCTGTGCTGGAAGACGATGATTGCCATAGGGCGGCATCGTACCCCGACCCAGAGTGATGACCGCTTCTTCAAGGGTCTCGGCAGGGCTGGCGGGTTACCCGGCGGCCAATGGACGAGGTGGTTGCTTGTGTGCGTCCCAGGCGCTGCCTCGGGCAAGCTCAAGTCAGCCCCTTTCGCCCTCGACTCGCAAGGGTGCCCGGCATTGGCAACGACAAGGACTTGGGTAAGTTGCAGAGGAATCTGCTCGACTCCCGATCAAATACCTGATAACTTGACACACGGAGGTGCGGCATGGCCCAGGGATCACGGATCGAGTGGACGGAGGCGACATGGAATCCGGTTGCTGGCTGCACGCCCGTCTCGCCGGGTTGCCTGAACTGCTATGCCGCTCGAATGGCGCTGCGGCTGGAGCACATGCCGGGGAGCACGGGGAAGAAGTACAAGGGCACAGCCAAGCGGGCGAAGGACGGTCGTCCGGTCTTCTCCGGCAACATCACGCTCGATGAGTCCGCGCTCGATCTGCCGCGTTCGTGGCGGCTGGGTCGCATCATCTTCGTGAACTCGATGAGCGATCTGTTCCATGACGCGGTGCCGCTGGAGTACATCCAGCGCGTCTTCAAGGTCATGGAAGATTGCCCGCAGCACACATTCCAGGTGCTGACCAAGCGCCCGAACCGCGCACTCGACTTCGCGGCGGAACTTCCGTGGCCGAAGAACGTGTGGATGGGAACGAGCGTCGAGAGCGACAAGTACTTTGATCGCATTCGCGTGCTCAAGCAGATTCCCGCAAAGGTAAGGTTTCTGTCGTGCGAGCCGTTGCTGGGTCCCCTCAAGAGGATGCCGCTGGCGGGCGTGCACTGGGTCATCGTCGGTGGTGAGTCCGGCCCCGGCGCACGTCCGATGGAAGCCGAGTGGGTCCACGACATCAGAGACCAGTGCGAAACTCGCGGCGTGCCGTTCTTCTTCAAGCAGTGGGGAGGGGTGCGGAAGAAGGAGGCGGGACGTACACTGGGGGGGAGGACGTGGGACGAACTGCCACAGAATGCTGGAGCTGCTGAATGCCTGGAAATGATCGAGCGCATTTCGACGAATACCGCGTTCAAACGCTGGTGAAGCACACGATTCTTGAAGGATATCTGCCAGCATATTTTCGCGCGTTCGGCACACGTACGCGATTGGGTTACTTCGACGCCTTCGCGGGAAGAGGTTCATATACAACCGAGGACGGCCGCGAAGCACCCGGTTCGCCATTGCGGGCGCTTGATCTGATTGACGCGAATCCGCAGCTGCACTCCAGATTGATCACGGTGTTCGCTGAACTCGATCCAGTTCATCACGCCCAGCTTGAAGCAAAGATTGGTTCCCACCAAGTAGTACCAAAGCTCGCCTTCAAGCCGGTGGTGCTTTGTGGCGCCTTCACAGAAGTTGTCCAAGCGATGAAGGCGGCGGTCACTAATCAGATGATCCCGGTATTTCTCTTCGTCGATCCATGTGGGGCGAAGGGAGTCGACTTTGAGTCCATGAAATGGATCCTGGAGCAACCGGGCTCTGAGTTGTTCTTGTTCTTTAACTCGTCCGCCATAAGGCGCGTGATTGGTGCGGTTAACTTTCCGGGCAATAGGACGATTCTCGACGCCTACTTGGGCACAGGCGAACGAGTGGATCACCTTATTGACGTACTATCGCGAAGCCACGCTCCCACTGATCGCGAGGTCGCATTGCTGCAAGCGATGTGCGATGCGCTGCGAACAGTGCGTGACGTAAAGTACGTGCTTCCGTTTAGAGTTGAGCACGAGCAACGCCAGGATACCAGTCACTATTTTGTGCACGCGTGCAAGCATCCGCTCGGATTTCGCTTGATGAAACGCATTATGCGAGATTATCTACGCCGACGCGGATTGACGCACGGGGAACTCGAACTGCGCCAAGCCACCGATGCAGACGACACCAGCCTATTTGCTGGGATGAGCATACGGCAGGACATCGAAAAGCAGCTCGAAGCAGGTGCCAAACAGGTGCAATGGTTTAAAGACGTCAGGACGTCCGATCCGGACAATCTATGGAGCGAAGAGGATTATCGTTCCGCGCTGCTTGATCTCGAGGAGAAGCGAGTGATAAAGGTCGGTGTCTTTGACGCAAGCGGCGTGTTCACGGAGATCGATGCGGGCGCTCGCCCAAGGAGGAAAGGCGCGTCGACACTAGGTGACAACTACTGGATAGTTCCATCGCCCAAGTAACCGTTGTCTTACAGCTCCACCACCTGCATGTCCGCCTCCGCCAGCGAGCCCGTCGCCGGCACAGCGACATCCGTGAGGAACACTGAGAGCGTGCTGTGTGAGTCGGCCATCGAGCGCCGAACGTCCGCGGCGTTGAACAGCCGCGCCGACGCGTGCGCCGCGCCCCGACCCGATACGCCCTTGCCATCGTGCTGGCGATGAGCCGCCAGATCCATCGCGATCTGACCCTCGCTCTTGGCCATCTCGATCACGGGGATCGCCTGCTCGAAGTGCTGGAGCATGTTCCGCGCGTTCTCAAAGCACCCGGACTTCTCCATCCACGTCGCGCCGGGGAGAACCACGCTCGAAGCATCGACGAGCGACGAGCCGAGCGTGTCGATCAGCGTGACGAACTTGCCGCCCAGCGAGTTGATGAGGTCATCCGTCGCCCACGCGCTCGGGTAGTTGCCTGTGAGCAGCACCGCGCCGATGTCGGATGAGCCGCTGCCGCGGCCGAGCGAGCGGAGCGATTCTTCGAACGACTGGACGCCCGACCCTCCGGCGATGGCCTCGAGCACACGCCGCACGCCGCGCGCGTTGGGGGCCTTCTCGGCGTACATCTTGAAGCCGTTGGCGTCGCCCGCCGGGAATGTCTTGTCCTCACCCTTCATCGGCACCGGGCCGACAGCCAGCACGGCCCGCGGATCGATGGCGCGGGCCAATGTGCCGAGCAGGTACGCCTCCTCGCAAGAGAGCATGGGGCTGACCATGACGAGGAGGCGCTTGCCGGAGCGGACGGCGCCCTCCATGCCGGCGATGGCGTCGTCGTACGCGCGGCTGTAGTCGCTCTCGGTCAGCACGCCGTGCATGCGCCGCATGGGTGAGCGGAGCCGGGCGTCGGACTGGACGTGCTTCCAGCCGTAGCGGACCTCGTCCGTGATCCACCACTTGTTGACGGCGGGATTGGTGCGCGGCTTGATGCGGTAGACCTTCCCCTCGTTGTGCTCGATGAAGATGTTGTCGCCGCTGGCGGTGATCCCGTCGATCGAGGGCGTCCGCTTCAGGAACCAGACGCGCTGGGCGAACAGGAAGTCCTTGTCGAGGAGCGCGCCGACCGGGCAGAGGTCCACGACGTTGGCGGAGAGCTCGTTGTCGAGGGCCTGGCCGGGGAAGACGTCGATCTCTTCCTTGTTGCCGCGCCCGGCGACCATCAACTCGGACGAGCCGGCGACTTCGCGCGTGAAGCGGACGCAGCGCGTGCACATGATGCAGCGATCGGAGTAGAGATAGACGTGCGGGCCAAGGTCCTTCTTGGGCTGCTTGACCTTCTGCTCCTCGAAGCGGGAGACGCCGCGCCCGTACTCGTACGAGAAATCCTGGAGCGTGCACTCGCCGGCCTGATCGCAGACTGGGCAGTCGAGCGGGTGGTTGATCAGCAGGTACTCCATCACCGCCTTCTGGTTGGCGACGGACTTGGGCGAATCGGTATAGACGACCATGCCGTCCGAGCACGGCGTCTGGCAGGTGGGCATCAGTTTGCCGCCCATCAGCGGCTCGAGGGCGTTGTTGTTGCGGGGGTTCGGCGCCCAGACCTCTGCGAGGCAGATGCGGCAGGAGGCGACAATCGACAGCCCGTCGTGGTAGCAGTACTGCGGGATGTCGACGGCGCCCTCGTTGGCGACCTGGAGGATCATCTGGCCCGGCTTGAACTCGCGGACGACGCCGTTGATGGTGATCTTGGGCATAAGGGCCAGCAGTGTAGGAAGAGGAGGGCGGGCGGCGTTCGAGATGGCCCGGGCCTCGCGCGCGAACACCACACGATCGGGAAGTCAATCAACGTGTTCGTATAATGTGCGGTATCAAGGCGACATTTGTTGTTGAGAGTCCGAGAGGATTGCGGGTTGAACCGCCACTTTGCGTGGTCTTTTGGGACCGAGTGGGGTATATCAAGTACGACGGAGCGCGCCCCGGAGGGTCCGGCGTGGCTCTCTTTTGTACGTAAACGCGGTGACAGGGGGAAACCTTTCGCCGCATGGAGGCCAGAGCATGAAGAAGGTTCTTTCCATCGTCGTCATCTCCGCCGTCGCGGGCTCCGCCCTCGCGGTCGATTTCTTCGGTACCGCCGATGACACGGGATACCAGGGCAACAGCAGCTCGCTCAGCGCGACGCACCTGCTCTCCGCGGAGATCCGCGGCCTGGAGACGCTGTGGTCCAGCGGCGGGTTCGCCCACGCGAGCGCGGGCTTCGGCTCCGTGATCGGCGTTGACGACTTCACGTCGGGTGGCACTTCGCAGGCGGTCTATCGCGTCGACAACGCGTTCTCCGGCGTGCCTTCGCTGGTTCAGATCGCGACGATCAACAGCCGCCCGGTGTCTGACCTGACGGTCGGCAACGGCAAGATCTACGGCGTGCGGAACGTCGGCGGCTCGGGCTCGAACCTTGAGGTCGTTGAGTTCGACACCTCTTTCAACGTGACGAACACGTACGACACCGGCATCGCGATCGCCGCGGTCGCCGCGGGCGGCCTCGCCTACGACGCATCCTCGAACTCGTTCTACCTCACCGACCCCGGTGCGGACAAGCTGTGGAACTGGTCCATCGGCGGCTCGGCGACGCTCGTCGGCGTTAACGGCTTCGACTTCGACAACAACGATCTGGCGATCGACCCCAACACCGGCACCCTCTACGGCGCGATCGAGAACGTCTCGGACAACTCATGGGAGTTTGGCTACTGGAACAAGAACAGCGGCCAGTTCACGACACTCGTCGTCGTGGACGACTCCAGCGGTTCGGTCGGCCTCGCCATCCCGAGCCCCGCAACCCTGGCGATGCTCGGTCTGGGCGGCCTTGTCGCCGGCCGTCGCCGCCGCTGATCGGACAGTTCTTTCATGTCTCCACGAAGGCCCGGCCCAGCGCCGGGCCTTCTTCGTTTGAGGTAAGATCCGGGAGATGGCCCAGCGTCGCCACCACTACGAGGTCGCGTTCGAGGCGTACCTGCGCGAGCGCCGGGTTCCGTACATCTCGATCGACGAGGCGAGGCGGGCGATCCTCCCGGGGATTGCGCCCCTGCGTGTTGAGGAGGGGCCGGCGCTGAAGGCGTTCGACTTCGTCGTCTACGGGCATTCGGAGAACCTGCTGCTCGAGGTGAAGGGTCGCCGGCTCGCTCGGGCGCAGCGCGGGCGTGCGCCTCGTCTGGAGTCCTGGGCGACGCGCGACGACATCCACTCGCTGCGGGCGTGGGCGTCGCTCTTCGGAGCCGGCTTCCGCGCGATGCTGGTCTTCGTGTACTGGTGCGAGGATCAGCCACCGGACGCGCTCTTTTCGGAGGCCTTCGCACATCGGAACCGCTCCTACGCGATCCGGTGTGTCGATGTCGAGGCCTATGCGTCGGTGATGAAGCCCCGAAGTCCCAAGTGGGGGACGGTCGATCTGCCCACGAGGGTGTTCGAGTCCGTCTCCCAGCCCTTTCTCCTTCGGGAGACGTGGTCTCTGGAGCCCCGGCCGGAAGCCGCCATGGAGCCGATCGGGGCCTGAACGGGGCGGGGCGTCGTGTCCGGAGGGGTGCGGCCGCCATCCGATGGAACGGATGGGCGGAGGCGGACGTACAATCTCTTCACTATGCAGAAGATGCGTGCACGTGCGTCACGGTTGGTGTGTGCGATCGGCGCGGCCGGGCTGGTCGCGCTGGGCGTCGGCGTCGCAGAGGCCCAGCCCGGGCGGCGGCCGACGGTCGACCTGACGGAGGTGCGCCCACCGGCGCCCCCGAAGCAGGACACGCCGCCGGTCATCATGTCGTACATGCTCCTGGCGATCCTTGTGGCCGCGGCGATCGGGGCCAACACGATCCCGAGCAAGCGCGGCCACCAGGACTGAGGCCCGCCACGCGGTTGGAGTCGAACGGTTGACGGGAGGCCCTCATGCGTCGTCGTGTCGCAGGACTCGTCGGACTGAACGCGGCGCTCGGCATCACGCTGGCGGCGCTGCTCTGGTTTCCGTCACCGGCGGGCGGACAGCCCACCAGCGGGATCCCCGCCTCGGGATCGGGCGCGCGTGCGAGGGGCACTTACACGATGCTCGCGGGCCAGCCTCGCTCCGGGAGCGGCAGTGTGGTGTACATCGTCGACAGCGGCAACCAGGAGGCGGTCGTGGTTCGCTGGAACGAGAGTCGCAACGTCCTTGAAGGTCTCGGATACAGGAACCTGGCGCGCGACCTCGGCCAGGCGCCGGGGAGGTGAGCCGATGGCCGCTCGCACGACAACGCCCGTCGCCGGACCGCGGGTGCTCGACCGCGCGCTGATCGCGCTCGCGGCCGCTCTCGGGATCGCGTGCATCGCGCGTGTCCTGGTCCTTGCGCCCGAGCCGGCGCTCGCCGAGATGGTCGCGTCAAATCCGGGTGATGTCGTCGCGCTGACGGCGGACTCCGGGAGCGAGGACGTGCTGCTCGTGCTCGACAACCGTGCCGAGCGGCTCATGGTGTACAAGCTGACCCAGAATGGGCTCCAGCTCTATTCGTCGGAGCCGCTGCGCGAGTTGTTCACGCGGGCGCGCGCCTCGGCCCCGCAGTGATGCGGTCCCGACTCGGCGCGCCGAATCCTCGGCGCTCCGGGGCCTACGCTGGTGTCTCATGGCGGATGCGTCCCACAGACTCCCCACCGATACCGACGACGGGCTGGTCCTGATCATCTCGGGTCCCTCCGGCGCGGGGAAGACCACGATCACGCGCGGCGTGGAGAGAGGCATCCCCGGCTCGGTCTTCAGCGTTTCCGCCACCACACGCCAGAGAACCGACGCCGACGTCGAAGGCGTCGACTACCGCTTCGTCACCGATGATGAGTTCGAGGCGATGAGGTCACGCGGCGAGTTCCTCGAGACCGCCGGCGTCTACGGCAAGAAATACGGCACACCAAAGGCGTGGGTCCTCGAACAGATCAAACGCGGACGCCTCGTCATCCTCGAGATCGACGTCCAGGGCGCCATCAGCGTCAAGCACCAGATCCCCGACGCCTTCGCCGTCTACATCCTCCCGCCCAGCGAGAACTCGCTCCTCGAGCGCCTCCGCAGCCGCAAACGCGAGTCCGAGGAGATCATCCAGCGCCGCTATGAGCAGGGATGCGCCGAGATCGAGCGTGCCAGGTCGTGCGGCGTCTACGACGCCTTCATCGTGAACGATGTGCTTGAGGACTCGATCAGGCAGGCGATCGAGCTTGTCAACGCGGAGCGTGCGCGCCGCCGGCGCTGATGGGGCACTCCCTGCTTTGGCAGCCGGAGAAGGGGCGGCCGCGCCCTCCGAGAGCACGGACCCTCGGCGGCGTGTGAGCGCCGGTGTCACGGCCGCGTCATGCTCGCAGGTTCAGCCAGGAAGCGAACGGCCCGGGAGAGATCTCCCGGGCCGAGCAGACGCGTCGTATTGTGCCAGCGAGGGTCGTGTGTCTCGCCGGGACAGCGGGGGAAGTACCGGAGGAGTGAGACGCCCCTGCCTTCGACGCTTGCATCCTCAGCAGCCGTTGCCGAACGAGTCCAGAAAGTCCAGGAAGTCGAGGACGTCGACATTGGTGTCGCCGTTGACATCGGGGTTGCCTGACTCGCCGCAGGGGAGCGGTTCATTCGCGCAGGTTCCGAAGTCGTTCAGGAAATCCAGGAAGTCGATGACATCGCCCTCGTCGCCGGTGCGGTTGTAGTCCGCAGGGCAGAAGGGTCGGGACCAGAGCAGCGCCTCGACGCGTCCCGTGTCGTTGTTGAAGCCGCGACCGGCGACGTAGATGTGCGTGTCGTCGCTCCAGATGCCGCCCGCGAGCGTCTCGCCCCACGAGCCGCTCAGAAAGGCAGAAAGATCCACCCATGACTCGGCCGATCCCCGCCAGTAACTCGCCCGGAGCACGCCGCCGACCGCTGCGGACCCGGCCTGGCGCCCCCGATATGTCGCGTACGCGTGCGAGAATGTTGCGCCAGCGGGATGCATGTCGATCCACGACGCAGCGCTCCCGCGCCAGATGCCCGCGTGGAACGTGCCGACGAGCGAGACGCCGGCCTGCTCTCCGTCGTGGACGCAGTACGCAATGGACGATGACGCCCCAGCCGGATGGAGGTTGATCCACGTTGCTGCGCTCCCGCTCCACATACCCGCGCGTGTTCCCGCGGAGAAATCGGCGTAACCCACCTGAAGCCCATCACGCACGCCAAGCGCAACCGACGAGAGAGCGCCCGAAGGGTGCAGACTCACCCATGAGGCCGCACTACCCGTCCACAGCGCGGCGCGGGCGAACCCGCCGATCATCGCGTCGCCCACCTGCTGCCCGTTGTTGCAGCGAACAGCGCGCGAGGTGTCCGCGCCAGACGGATGCAGGCCGACGAACGACGCCGCGCTGCCGCTCCACAGCCCCGCTCGCTCGACACCGCCCAACACCACCTGTCCGACCTGCTGATCAATCCCAAGCCCGCGGGCGATGGAGCTCGACGCACCAGACGGATGCAGGTCGACGAACGACGCCGCGGTGCCGCTCCACAGGCCCGCTCGCGTCTGCCCGTCGATGATCGCCAGTCCCACCTGGCGCCCATCCTCGACCCGCAACGCCCGCGACTCCGTCGCGCCCGTGGGGTGGAGATTGGTCACCGTCCACTGAGCACTCACGCCACCGGCCAGAGCGAAGAGCACGCTTGCGCACACTGCACATCGAAGTTCCATCATCACGACCTCCTCTGCGGGCTCGCGGCTGCGCGTTGATACACCGCCGTCCCGCGACCATCCGGCCCGGTCCGCGCACACGATGTCGCCTCCACAACATGCGATCGCGCCCCTTGTGGGCCGCCACCGTTTCCGATATTTTCTGGGCATGCAGAGGGAGAGTGCGGGAGAGCCGACGGACCCGGAGCCCGATCCGACGGGATCCGATGAGGCGCCAAACCACTCCGGAGGAGCGATCACCCGCGCTGTCAACGCACAGGACGGGCCCGACATCGACGACGTCTATCGCGAGCTCCGGCGGCTGGCGTCGCGCCTGCTGCGTCGTGACCTGAGGGGGCGACGGGCGCTCCAGACCACCGCGCTCGTCCATGATGCGTGGCTCCGAATCGGCGCTGGGCAGTGGGAGAATCGGGCCCACTTCTTCGGCGCGGCGGCGCAGGCGATGCGCCGCATACTCATCGAGCACGCCCGCTCGCTCCAGGCCCGTCCGACCCGGCGCGGGCTGAGCGGCGGGACCACGATCGCGGATCCGGCCAGCCCCGCCGATCCGCTCGATGTGCTCGCGCTGCACGAGGCGCTGGTGGAGTTGGAAGCCCTTGATCCGCGTGCCGCGCGGCTCGTGGAACTTCGCTACTTCGGAGGGCTTGAAGTCGCCGAGGCGGCGTCGATCGCGGACGTGCCCCTGCGGACCGCGGAGCGGGACCTTGCCTTCGCGAGAACGTGGCTGCGGCGCCGGCTGGACGCGCCGATCGCCGAGCGGACCGTGGAATCTGGCGAGGCGGGTGGTCCGTGACGAGGCACGCCGAGTACGAACGCTTGAAGGAAGTGTTCCTCGACGCGATCGACGCGCCTCCGGAAGAGCGCGACGAGCTGATTGCGTCTCGCTTCGCAGACAGCGAGCGCCTGCGTGACGAGGTCCGTGAGATGGTGCGCCTGCACGGCTTGAGTTCGCCGGGGCTGACCGAGACACCGGCCCGTGCCGCGGCATCGCTGGTCGCCGAGGATGAGCTCGGCCCGCTTCGCCCCGGCCAGCGCGGAGGCGCGTACACGATCGTCTCTCGGATCGGAGCGGGCGCGATGGGGATTGTGTACGAGGCGGAGCAGGGGGGGACGGGGAGGCGCGTCGCGATCAAGGTCGTGCGCCCGCACTTGCTCGGCTCGGTCGCTCGGGCAAGGTTCTTGGACGAGGGGCGGGCGCTGGCGCGCCTGCAGCATCCCGGCATCGCGCAGGTCTTCGAGACGGGGTTTCTGGATCTTCACGGAGAGCGACTGCCCTTCCTCGCGATGGAGTTCGTGCGGGGTGTGTCGCTCTCGGAGCACGCTCGCGCGCTCGCACTCACCGACCGGCTGTCGCTCGTCGCCGACATCTGCGACGCGATGCACCACGCCCACCTTCGAGGCGTGGTCCACCGCGACCTCAAGCCGGGCAACATCCTGATCGATGCGTCGGGCGCCCCCAAGGTCCTGGACTTCGGCATCGCGAAACTCGTGGGAGATGATCGGGCATCGGCGCACACATCGTTCGGCGAGATTGTGGGCACGCCCGCGTACATGAGCCCGGAACAGCGCACCGGCGACCCTGACAGGATCGATCTGCGCGCGGACGTCTACGCGCTCGGGGTGATGCTCCGCGAACTCGTTGCGCCCGCACGGGGAGAGGTCGGCGCGATCGTCGCGATGGCCACGCGCCAGGAGCGGGAAGCGCGTTATCAATCCGCCGCGGCCCTTGCCGAGGACATCCATCGACACCTGTCCAGGCGTCCCGTGCTGGCGCGCCGGCCGAGCGGGGTGTACGTGGCGATGCGATTTGCGCAGCGCAATCGGCTCGCGGTCGGGCTGGCGGCAACGGCAGCGATCTTCCTTGTCGTCGGCGCAGCCGGGATCGCGCACCAGGCGAGCGACGCGCGGCGGGAGGCCTCCCGGGCGGCTGCGCGGTTCAACGAAGTGCGCCGGCTGGCCCGCGCGATGCTCTTCGATGCGCACGACGAGCTGCTGCGCATCCCGGGGACGACTCATGCCAGACGGGCGATCGTCGAGACGGCCAGCTCGTACCTCGATCAGATCGCGAGCGACCCGGCGGCCGATGCGGAGCTTCGCGCCGAGCTCGGCGAGGCCTACCTAAAGCTCGCCGATGCCCTCGGGTACCAGTACGCGCCGAATCTCGGTGATGTCGAAGGAGCCCGGATGGCGTACGAGCGGGGCCTCGCGCTCATCGCGGGGCTTCCCCCGGAGCACCGATCGCAGCGAAGGACGCGGATCGCCGAGGCCAAGGGCCACCTGAACGCGACGTCCATTGCCGACGAGAGCGTGATCGGCGTGAGCGATGAGGTGATCGAACGAGTCCGCTCAAGCCGCGATGAGCTGATCGCTCTCTTCGAGAACGACTTCGGCGACGCGGCGCTCGACGCGGAAGTGATCTATGGCTTCCTTCGCTACGCGCTGTCACACAACCGCACAAACAACGGTCACATGCGCCGTGACCTGCTGCTCGAGGCGGAGTCTCGGACGCGCCCGATCGCGTCGATGTTCCCGCAGGATCCCGGCGTCGCGACGGCGTACGCGGACGTGCTCAACTGGCTCGGGTACTTCCACTTTGAGCGCGGCGACGCACGGGGCGTCGAGGCCAGCGCCGAGGCGATCGTGTGGTGCGATCGCGCGATCGCGATCTCGCCCGGTCATCCGCAGGCCAGGTTCATCAGGGCGTGCGTGCGGATGAACGAAGCGATCTGGCTCGCGCAGCAAGGCGAACGCGAGGCCGCGCTCGACGCCTTGGATGACTCAATGGAGACGATTGCTTCACTCGCAGCGGACGATCCGGCGGATCTCCGTGCCTTCCGTTCCGTCGGCGTTCTTTCCTTCTTTGCGGCCACCGCGCTATCGCACCTGGCGACGCGCGACCAAGTCGCGGGCGAGCTCGAACGCGCCCGATCCGATCTTCAGCGCGCGATTGGCCTGGTGGAGCGCCAGATCACAATCCTGCGCGAGCGCGAGACGCGCGGCTGGATGTATCCATGGGAGGGCGCCTACCTGCCGAAAGCCGACGCGCTCCGCAGCGAACTTCAAGAGCGGTTGGAAGGCCTTGGCTCTCCGTCCGGTGGTTTGTGACGCAGCCCGCGTGGCAAACGGCCCGGGAGCAATGTCCCGGGCCGCGGTGAGGTGTGTCAGGATTTCAGATGCCGTCTCGCTCACGTGCTCGCCGACGCGTCGGCTGGTCCATCGGTCGGGCAGAAGTACATGAACTCCTCCTGCACGACCTTGCCCTTCTCGACGGTGTAGACGCCGACTTCGGACATGGTGAACCGTTGGCCGCTCGCGTTGTTCGTGACGTCGAGGGTGTACTTCACAGCAAAGCCGGTCGCGCCGACGTAGGGACCCTCGAAGTTGACGGAGTGGATCGTGTGCTGACCCACCCACTCCTCGCACTTCTTCGTAACGGCCTTCACGCCCTTCCATCCCTGGCCCGACCCCTCGATCGACATGAACTTGGAAGAGAAGTGGGCCGCCCACAGCTCGCTGTCCGGCTTGCCGGAGCGCAGGTGCGCCATGGTCGCCGCGGCGATCTCCGCCACCGACGTGCCCTTGCCGGTCGAGATCGGGCGCGGATTCTTCGGCGCCTTGTCGGTCTTCTTCGACTTCTTCTCCGAGCCCTTCTTTCCCGACTTCTTTCCGTCCTTCTTCTTTGCGTCCTTCTGCGGCTTCTTGTTCTTCTTCGCCATGGGCGGTTGCTCCTGGTCGCGGGTGGTCGCGTCGGCGCGGGGATGCACAACCCCGCCCGCGCTCACGCGGCATGAGTCATACCACGTACCACGCGCCGAATCGACAGAATCGTGTATGAATCCTTTGGCACGCACGCAGCGGCACGCGTGTCAGGGATTGTTGATGTTGCCTAAAGCCATGCACCACAAGAGCTTGCGTCACGACACCGTCAGCGTTGGGGTGCGGGCGCCGCGGCGCATCTCCGCGATCGCGACCTCCTGCTCGACGCGCGTCGCCAGCGACTCCAATGCGCCCGCGAGGACCGGTCCGGCCAGGTGTGCATCGAAGTTCTTGAGCGGCTCACCCTTATCAGAGTTTGCCCGCAGGGCCATGTTGATCGGCACCGCTCCGAGGAAGGGCAGCCCCAGGCGCTGCGCCATCACCTGCGCACCGCCACGGCCGAAAATGTCGTACTCCTTGCCGTCGTCGCCTATGAACCACGACATGTTCTCTACGACGCCCAGCACGTCGATGCCCAGTTGCTGGAACATCCGAGCGGCGCGGACCGCGTCGTCCTGCGCCACCTTCTGGGGCGTGCAGACCACCACGGCGCCCGACAGCCGCAGCGTCTGTGCCAGCGTGAGCGACACATCGCCCGTTCCCGGCGGCAGGTCGATGATCAGGTAGTCCAGCTCGCCCCAGTTCGTCTGCTCGGCGAGCTGCTTGAATGCGCCGTGCGCCATAGGTCCGCGCCAGATCAGCGGCTTCTCCGCGTCCACCAGCTTGCCGATCGTGATCGCCTTCACGCCGTGCACATAGAACGGCTGGAGCATTCCTGCCAAAGTCGCCTGCTCCAGCGCGCCAAGGCCGAGCAGCGTCGGGAGCGATGGGCCGTAGATGTCCCCATCGAGGATCCCGACAGCGTGCCCGCGCCGTGCCAGCGACACGGCGAGGTTCACCGCGATGGTCGACTTTCCGACGCCGCCCTTGCCCGCGCCGACCGCGATCACACTCTTCACACCGGGCAGGCCGCTCGCGGTGTCCTGGGGTTGCTGTGCGCGCGAGGCCGGCGCCGCACCAAGCCCGCCGATCGGGCGATGCCCGCCCTGGTCCGTGCCGGCGCGCGGCTGCGTCGTGCCGCCCGTCGTCGGAGCCGAAGTCGGCGCCGCATCCACGCGTGGTCGGGCCGTGTGCACGACCGTTCCGGCACGATCGACAAACTCCACGATGAACGACTGCACCGGCGTCTGCTCCGCGTGCGAGTGGGCGGCCAGCGCCTCCGCGAGTCCGCGCGCCAGCGGCTCTCGCACGGGCACGCCGGGGTCGTTCACGCGGACACTGACGTACGCCTCGCAGAGGGCGACCCACTCGATCAACTCGCCCTGAAACCGTGGGCCTTCGCGGCCCGGTATCGAAACACGGGAAAGGGCGGCTCGGATGGAATCTTTGGTCAGGGGCATGTCGGGCCTTCGTGCCGGTGAACAGGCGTGCGGAATCGGTTCGTCCGATGGGGATTCGACAGAGTCTTCGGTGAAGAACGAGCGGGCGGAAAGGGGGCCTGGAACGGGGATCTGTACCGATTTTGAGGGGCGAGGGGGTGTTGGGTCTCTCCGGCTCGATGGTAGGGTGTGCAATATCGCGTCGATACCAGCGTTGGGCGTGTGCGTGGCCCGAATCCCGTGGTGGGCGAGGGCGCGAAAGGCCCGGGACTTGCCGGGAAGCCTCAGGAGATCCAAGTGATGAACCGTCACTCGAAGTACGTGCTGTTTCTGGTGCTGGCGGCTGGGCTGGCGAGCTCCGCGAGCGCGCAGCAGGACCGCCCCGCCCCGCCCGCACAAGGCGAGCCGCCCGTGCTGCGCGGGCCTCGCGTGGGCGGTGAGCGGCCGCCCGGCCAGCGCGATGATTTCGGGGGCGAGAAGATGGGTCGGGACCGCGCGCCGGCGGGCCGGATGCCGCTCCGCGAGTTCTTCAGCGCCATGATGATCCTGGACAGCGACGAGACGCCCGACGCGCTGCGCCTGACCGACGCACAGCACGAACAACTGGAGGCGATCGTCGCCGAGCAGCGCGGCGCGGGCCGACAGATGATGTCGAGGAGGCCGGAGGGGCAGGGTCGTCCGGGGCGAGGGCCTGCCGACGGGCAGCGCGGCCCGGAGGGTCGCGGCGTCGACGAGGAGCGTGGTGATCGGGGACCGGGACCCGAGGGCGACCGTCCGCGTGCGGAGCGCCGTCGTGCCGGGGAGCCGCGCGAGGAGGGGGACGAGATGGAAGCGCCGAGAGGCGAGCGTCCTCGTGGACGCGGACCCGAGGGGGCCCGCGGACCGGAGGGCGATCGCGCACAGCAAGCTGGTCGCGGACCGGAGGGTGCGCGGGGACCTGAGGGCGCTTCCGGTCTCAGTCCGGAAGAGCGTGAAAGGGCCGAGGCGCGGGTTGCGGAGTTGCAGACCCGTGCTTGGGCGGTCCTGAATGAGGGCCAGCGGGTGTTCGTGAAGGGTGAGATGGAGAGGATCCGGGCCGAGCAGGGCGAGGCGGAGCTGAACAAGCGAGCCGCGGAGTACCTCCGCAAGCGTCGCGAGGGTGCGGCCCAAGGCGGTCCTGCTCCGGAGCAGGGGTTCGGCGAGAAGGGTCCTCAGAATCCGGATCGGGCCAAGCGTCGCAGTGAGATGACACCCGAGGAGCGAGAGGCGGCGATGGAGAAGGCCCGCGACCGCGCACAGCGCGAGCGCCGGCGGGGCGAGCCAAAGCCCCCGCCCCCGATCGAGGACCTTCGCGATCCCGAGTGATCCGCCGAAAACGCGGTGATGTACCCAATGAAACCGCCGGCCTCTGGGTCGGCGGTTTTTCTGTCAGAGCGCACATCGTCCATTCAGGGCGCAAAACGAAAAGCAGCAGGCCGTCCACTGAACTCCGAAACGTCCTGAACGCGCAGGAGATGCCCGAACCAGCCCGCCGGATTGTGAAAACTGCGACGCATAGACCGAATCGCAGCATTGATGAGAACCTGTTGTCGGGATGTTCGTATGTTCAGGTAGATTGTGGATTGTCAAGGACGATTTGACGGAATTCACGGATATACTGGGAAATCATTGTGAAAATGTGGAAGATAGGCGGGTTGGTGGCCCGATAAGCATTGGTACATCCACCAGATCTCTCTCTCCTCCAGCGGGGCGCTGTCTTCAAGATGGCGCCCTGCTTGTTTGATCGGTCGGCGCTCGGCGGTCCGTACGCCTCGTTGACGCTCGCCGGCATCAACGCACCCGCGTGCGCTCGCGGCGTACAAATGCACCATTCCCGTTCGGCGCCAGACCATGGAGCAACGCATGTCGTGGAGCGGTCGGTCGATTCTGGTCACAGGCGCCGCGGGCTTCATCGGGTCGCACGTCTCGCGTCGCCTTCTCGCCCTCGGCGCTCGCGTGGTCGGGGTGGACAACCTCGATCCGTTCTATGACGTCGCGATGAAAGCGCGTGTGGAGGCGCGCACACTTGAGGTCGGTGCCGGCGCTTACACCTCGGTCCGCGCAGACATCAACGACACCGGGCGGCTCGAGGCGCTCCTCCGGGAGCATCGCGTTGAGGGTGTGATCCACCTCGCGGCCAAGGCCGGTGTGCGCCCGAGCATCGAAGACCCCGTGGGGTACGCACACGCAAATGTCACCGGCACGGCGAGCGTGCTCCGTGCCGCGACCCGCGCCGGGAGCGCGAGGGTGGTCGTCGCGTCGAGCAGCTCGGTCTACGGCAACAACGCGAAGACGCCGTTTGCCGAGGACGACGCGGTGGAACATCCAATCAGCCCGTACGCCGCGACGAAACGGGCGTGCGAGCTGCTCGGCTCCTCGCACCACCACCTGACGGGCATGCCCGTGGCGATGCTGCGGTTCTTCACGGTGTACGGGCCGGGCCAGCGTCCCGACCTTGCGATTTCGAAGTTCATGAAACTCGTCCGCGCCGGGAAGCCGATCCCGATGTTCGGCAACGGGCACACGAGCCGCGACTACACCTTCATTGACGATATCGTCGCCGGCGTGCTGGCGTCCTATGAGCGCATCGATGCGCACGGGTATCGCGTGTGGAATCTCGGGGGGAGCAGCCCCGTGACGCTCACCGACCTGATCGCCTCGATCGGGCGTGTCGCAGGTGTCGTGCCCGCCGTCGAGCACCGGCCCTCGCAGCCGGGAGACGTGGAGCGCACGTGGGCGGACCTGACGCGGAGCGGGCGCGAGCTGGGCTACGCCCCACGCACAACGCTCGACGAGGGGCTATGCGCTCAATGGAACGCGGGGGAGTGAATCAGCGGACGCGCTGTGTCGGTGAGGGATCAGCGCAAGGAACGCGCGACTCGATGCTCGTCCACTTCGTTCCCAAGTCTCGCAATATGCGGGTCTTGCGTCATCGTCCGCGCACCGCGTTGCACCGGCTGCGTCGATCCGTTATCTTCAACCCCGGAGGCGACGCGGACGCGCGTCCGCGGCCTCTTGTGTGCGACTTCCGCGTTGTTCCCAAAGAGGAGCATCAAGATGAAGCGCAGTGGTTTGATCGCAAAGATCGGGTTGGTCGGTGTCGTCGGCGCGGCGTTGTTCACCGCGGCGAGCGCGATGGGCAAGCCGCCTCGGGGTCCCTGCTTCCAGGGTTACTGTCGAAGGGGGCGACCTTCTGCATCGTTCGACTCGGGGGGAAAGTTTCGGCGTCATCCCGGCCGAGCGAAGAGACTGGGCAAGAATCGATGGTCCGGGCTGAGGTATGATTCGTCGCATGACGAATCGCACGTTCAAGGCCGGCGTGAGCCGGGAGCAGCCGAGTCTTCTGCCGCCGCGGGTGGAGGACTATGTCGGAGCGGACAATCCGGTGCGGGCGATCGAGGCGTATGTCGAAGCGCTCGATCTGGGGAAGCTCGGTTTCCGGCACGCCTTGTTTCGGGGCAACGGTGCGGGTCAGCCGGCTTATGATCCGGCGGACCTGTTGAAGCTTTATCTGTACGGCTACATCAACCGGGTGCGCTCGTCGCGCCGGCTGGAGCAGGAGGCGCAGCGCAATCTCGAGCTGATCTGGCTGTTGAAGGGGCTGACGCCCGGCTATCGGACGATCGCCAATTTCCGCAAGGACAACTGGGCGGCGCTCAAGGCGGCGAACCGCAGTTTCGTGCTGCTCGCCCGCGAACTGGGCCTCGTGGGCGGCACGCTGGTTGCGATCGACGGCGCATTCTTCGACGGCAATGCGAGCAAGGGGAGCATCGCGACGCGCAAGCGGCTTGCGGCCGATCTGGCGGCGATCGAGCGCGACATCGAGGCTTACGGCGCCGCGCTGGAGGCCACCGACGCCGCGGAGGAGAGCCCTCCGGGAGGGGACGGCGGCGCCGGCGGCGAGGGCGACGTCGGAGTGAAGATGGCCGCGCTGATGGCGAAGCGGGCGGACCTGAAGGCCGATCTCGACCGGCTTGCGCAGAGCGGCGAGACGCAGGTGTCGCGGACGGATGCCGATGCCCGGCTCTTGTCCAAGAACGGCCAGACGATCGCCGGATACAACGTCCAGATCGCCGTCGACGAGAAGCACAAGCTGATCGTGGCGAGTGAGGTGGTCAATGACGGCAACGACACGGGCCAGCTCCACGCGATGGCGCAAGCCGCGCGGGAGGCGCTGGCGAGCGAGACGCTGACCGTGCTGGCCGACGCCGGCTATTCCAACGGCGCCACGCTGAAGCGCTGCGAGGAGGACGGGATCGTCGCCTACGTGCCGCCGCCCGAGCACACCGGACGTCTCGCGGCGCTGGGCTGCTTCAGCCATGCGCAGTTCGTCTACGACCCCGACGCGAACGTCTACCGCTGCCCGGCCGGCGCGGCGCTATGGCCGACGAAGATACCCAAGGGTGACGGCGACCGGCTCAAGGTCCGCTATGTGAGCCGCAAGCCGGTCTGCGACGCATGTTCGTTGCGGCCGCGCTGCATCACCACCAAATCCGGAACCCGCGAAGTTCTTCGCTGGGTCCACGAGGATGTCCTCGAGCGCCACCGCGCCCGGATGCAGGATGCCGGCCCGTTGATGCGTCGCCGCGCCGCCCTCGCCGAGCATCCGTTCGGCACGCTCAAGTGCCGCGCCGGCTACCGGCACTTCCTCGTGCGAGGCTTCGCCAAGGTACGTGGCGAGTGGAGCCTGATGGCTCTGTGCTACAACTTCACCCGCGTGCTCAACCTCATCGGCCTCGATGCCTTCTTGGCCTGTCTGGCCGAAAGAGCCGACCAATTGTCGCTGGGCCCCATGCGACACGCCATCAGGGCCCTTCTCCGCGACCTCCGGCGATTCCGGGGCCGGTTCGTGACCGAAATCGCCCTTGAGCCCGGTCACCCGCGCGCGCCCCTGACCCTCGCCGCCTAAAGCAGTTCTTGCCCGGTCTCTGCGCTCGGCCGGGATGACGCGCCACGCTTGCCTCGCGGTCTGGTTCATTGTCTCCTCCCGACCACAATTCATGTGAGGTTGCCCCATGCCCCACCGTCTCCAGGACAAGGTCGCGATCGTCGTCGGCGCGGGCTCGATCGGGCCGGGCTGGGGCAACGGCAAGGCGACCGCGGTCGCCTTCGCGCGCGAGGGCGCCAAGGTGCTCTGCGTCGACATCGACGAAGCCGCGGCCGCCGAGACCGTGGCGATCATTTTGCGCCGCGCCGGCAGCAAGCGCGGCCTGTAGCGCGTCTATCCCTTCACCGGTTTGCGCCGAAACTTCGTAAATCGGAAA
>JAPKGU010000031.1 GCA_026647565.1 Phycisphaerales bacterium
ACCGCGTTACCGGAACAAGTCCGCACCCAACCCCCCAAGATCCGCCGGAAGCCCGAGCGCCTCCGTCTCGCGCCTGATCACCTCCTGCGCCCGATCCTTCGCTCGCGCGATCGCGTCATTCACCGCCTCCGCGATCAACGCGCCCGCCATCGCGCGATCCGTCTCCGACGCGCCCAGCCCCGCCCCGAGCGCCGGCGCAAGCTCCACCGACACCACACGCATGTCCCCCGTCGCCACCGCGCGCACCAGGCCTCCCCCGGACTCTCCGACAACCCGCGCCGACGCCAGCTCATCGCGCACTCGCCGCGCCGATTCCGCCAGCCGCTCCTTGTTCTTCATCAGACCCGACAACGCCCCCAGCGCCTTCAGATTGTCAAACATCGCGACTCCTCTCACACACCGGCCCGCCCCCCGACCACAACACCGAATCGTTCAGGTTTCCCGACTTTCAGCCCCAAGACCCCCGACAACCGCCGTGCGCCGCGACAGTATCGCCCGCACCACCGCCGCCACCACCCCCGCACGCCCGTCCCGCCACGATTTTCCTTGACCACACCCACGCTCTCGATAGGTTTCAGCAATCCGATCACAGCGTTCCAGGGCGACAGCCCGAACCGGAGCAGATCCGAATGACCCGCCTCCATCACTCCCCCATCACAAAGCTCGCCCTCCTCGCCGTCGCCCTCCTCGGGCTTCTGCACGCATCGCATGCCGCCGCGGCCCCCACGCTCGTCGAGCACAACCCGGCCGCACAGGTCTTCGGAGAAACCGCGGGCGTCACGCAGCGCGAGCCGGACCTCCCCCGCGAGGACGAGGCCGTCGCCCTCTTCTTCCGCGTCTCCTTCCAGTTCACCTACGACCGCGTCGCCATCTACTACACCACCGACGGCACCGAACCGAGCGGAACCCTCGGCGTCGGCAACGTCGGCACACTCGTCGTCACCAACCTCGCCGGCGTCTCCTTCCTCCGCAACGAGTTCACCGGCGAGGGCACGCGCGACTGGTGGAAGTGGGACGTCCCCCCGGCGCTCCGCGCCTACGGCACCAACGTCCGCTACAAGATCTCCGCATGGTCCACCTCCGGCGGACCCGAAGTCTTCGCCAGCGGCGGCCTCGCCTTCTCGTGGACAAACAAGCTCGCCTGGCCGGGCGCCGGCGCCGGACAGCCAAACCCAGGCGCCGGATATCCCCCCGTCTCCTTCTGGAAAGAAGAGGCCATCTTCGGAAACGGATACTGCGCCGGCATGATCGATCAGAACGGCACCGTCTACGACTTCCACTTCCCGACGCCCGGCGGCGTCCAGGGCGTCGGCACGCGCAACGAGGGATACGTCGGCGGACTCGACACCTTCCCCCCGGGACTCCCCTCCGGATGGCGCGGACAGATGCACATCAACCAGGCCATGGCCGGCGTCCGCGTCGACGGCGTCACGCACTGGCTCAGCAACCCCTCCGGCGTCTCCTACTCCGGCGTCACCCAGTGGTACCTCGATCGCACCAACACCATCCGCACCACGCAGAACCTCTCCGGCGCCAACATCTCCATCGAGCAGCTCGACTTCTCACCGCTCAACATCACCTTCCCCCAGGACCTCGCCGGAGACCCGCAGCGACACCTCTACATCAAGCGCCTCCGACTGACCAACAACGGGCCGTCACCCCGCACGGTCAACGTCTACTGGTACCTCGACCCCGCGCTCAACGGCGGCGACACCCACGACGCCATGTTCGTGGACGGCGCCCGCGCCGCCATGGTCGCCTACGACAACACCTATCGCGTCGTCACCGGCACCGGCACCGGCTTCTCAAGCCCAAACGAGTACAACCCCACGACCTCGCCCGGCTACGAGAAGGACCGCTCGCTCTACCTCGCGTGCGCCATGAAAGTCCTTGACGCCGCGGGCAACACCCTCGGCGGCGCGACCGACTTCTGGCGCGACACCTCCGCCGACAACGGGCAGGGATGGATGGGCGCCCGCGTCACGCTCCCGCCGGGCACGCCCGTCGAAGTGAACATCATCATGGCCGGCGCCATGGACCCCTTCGCCGGCGCCACCGGCACATACGCCTTCAAGCTCCAGAACGCCATGCAGTGGTTCTACACGGCGTCGATGCCCGTCGCGATGAGCCAGACCGCCGCACACTGGGACGCCTGGCTCGACGCCGGCGTCACCGTCGACACACCCGACGACATCTACGACTGGCTCTTCGAGCGCTCCCTCCTCGCCACCGCGCTCCACACCGACGCCGTCAACGGCGGCGTCATCGCCGGCTTCCACAACGGCGCGTACCCCTACGTCTGGCCGCGCGACGCCGTCTACGCCGCCGTCACCCTCGCCCGCACCGGACACCTCACCGAGTCCCGCGCCGTCTACGACTGGATGAAGAACACCACCTACCGCGACTTCGAACCCTGGGGCCGCAAGGGCTTCTGGAAGCAGAAGTACACCACCGACGGCTACGTCGTCTGGGGCGCGCCGCAGATCGACGAGACCGCCGTCTTCCCCTGGGGCGTCTGGTACCAGTACCAGATGACCGCCGACACCTCCATGCTCGCCTCGTACGTCGATCAGGTCCGCGACTCCATCGAGAGCATGACCCGCGACTCCTCCGACTCACGCCTCCGATTCGAGGAGGCGTTCAACCTCGTCTACTCCAACAACGTCTGGGAGGACTCCTACGACACCTTCGTCTACTCCAACGCCAACGTCGTTCGCGGACTCTGGGACGCGGGCAGCATCCTCAACTCCCTCGGGCTCTTCAGCGAGGCCGCCAGCGCCACCGGCAAGGGCAACATGATCAAGTCCGGCCTCGACGCACGCCTGGACTGGAACGGCGAGAACACCGACGTCAGCCAGCTCGGCATCGTCTATCCCTTCAGTGTCTACTCACCCACCGACCCGCGCGCCGCCCTCGTCGTTGACCGCATCAACGGCGTCGCCACCGACCGCTTCGGGAACAACCACCCGCTCATCAACTTCTCCGGCGAGCACCAGGACACCGTCAACCGCTACTGGGGCGACTCCTACTGGAACGGCGGACCATGGTTCCTCACCACCCTCTGGTACGGCCTTTACTACGCCCAGCGCGCCGACCTCACCCCAGGCAGCGCCGACATCGACAACCACAAGCACCGCATCGATCTCATGATCGACCGCATCGGACCCGTCGGCATGGGCGCCGAGCAGATCGCCTACTCCACCGGCCCGGGCGCGTCCCTCCTCTACCCCGGACAGCCCGACTTCCTCCTCCAGGCCGCGTGGCCCAACGCCTGGGAATCCATGTCCACCTTCATCGATTCCATCATGGCATTCCTCGACTTCCAGCCCGACGCACCATCGAACACCATCGTCGTCGCGCCCAAGCTCCCCTCCGACTGGAACACCATGACTTTCAGGGGCGTCACCCTCGTCAACACCCCCGCAGGACACACCCATCGCGTCGACATCACCGCCGAAGAAGACGACGCCCTCGGCCTCCACACCCACACCTTCACCAACACCAGCGGCCACCCACTCAACGCCGGCACCACCATCCGCGTCCCCGCCGGCTCACCCGTCTACACCGTCACACGCAACGGCGCTCCCTGGCCCTTCACACACAACAACGCCCTCGGCGCCGTCACCATCGCTCCCGCACCGCTCGACACCGGCGCCAACGCCCAGACCACCTTCACCGTCACCACCGACTGCCCCGCCGATGTCACCAACGACGGCTCCGTCGATGTCCTGGACTTCCTCGACTTCATCGACTCCTTCGGCGCCTGCGAGAACCAGCCGGGCCCGTGCGCCGGCGGCTCCGGCGTCAACGCCGACTTCAACGCCGACACGTCCGTCGATGTCCTGGACTTCCTCGACTTCTTCGACCGCTTCGGACAAGGGTGCTGATCCACCCATCTCACACACCCCCGACCCCGCGCCGCACCCGATCACCACTTGCACACCCCATCACGATCCGCTACCGTTCCCACCCCATCGAGCACCATTCCCCCAATCGGGGTGCGTGGCCGCCCGTTGAGTCCGTGCAGGGAGGCATTGGTGAACTATCTCGGACGCGTGAGACGAGTCGGCCTGATCGTGGCCGGTGTCGGCTCTGGATTCCTCGGCCTCGTCGTCGCATGGACACTCGTCCAGCCCGGCATCATCGGAACCGTTGGAACCGGCGCCCTCCTCGCCATCTTCGGACTCCTCGCACTCCCCGCCGTTGTCTACTGGTCGTGGTGTGCCGACACCAAAGCCGCGGCACGCCAGGCCGCCCGCGCCCGCACCCTCGCCGAATCCGCCGCACCCAAGATCCTCTCCTACTCCGTTCAACCCCTCCAGCACGTCTCCCCCATTCTCGCCGCCGCACCCGATCCCTCCGGCAAGCTCGCCCAAGGACACGGCGCCGGCCCTGCCCGCGAACCCGTCTTCCACACACACACACACCAACTTCGGGCCGAACCCCACCGCGCCGAGCCACATCGAGCCGACACGCGCCGACGCGTCGGTCCGATCTCCGCCGCCTCGCCCCGACGCCCCAACGCCGCGGGCTGAGCCCGCATCAACCCCTCCGTGCCGCCTCGATCCTTGCGATATCGATCTTGCCCATCGTCATCATCGCCTCGAAGACGCGTCTGGCGACGCCGGGGTCCGGATCGGCGATCCCGCGGCTCAACGCGATCGGCGTGATCTGCCACGACACGCCCCACCTGTCCTTGCACCACCCACACGCCGACTCCGTGCCGCCGTTCCCGACGATCGCGTTCCAATACCGATCCGTCTCCTCCTGATCGTCCGTCGCGACCTGGAAAGAGAACGCCTCCGAGTGCACGATCCCGGGCCCCCCGTTCAGCCCCAGGCACGGAACCCCCATCACCACGAACTCAACCGTCAGCACGTCCCCCTTCTTGCCCGCGGGATAGTCACTCGGCGCGCGCACGATCGCCCCCACCGATGAGTTGGGGAAGGTCCTCGCGTAGAAGCGTGCGGCTCCTTCCGCGTCGTTGTTGAACCAGATGCAGATGGTGTTCTTGGGGTGGGACAAGCGAGCAGACTCCGGGAGGTGGTGCCGGGGGCAGCATAGAGGACCAGATCAAACCAATCGCGTGGAGGGCACCACACCCCGTTGGTCGGTTCGTGATCGGTATAGATCCGCGCAACGACAGAAATCTCTATACTGTGCCTGACACAGTAGTGCCACGACCTGTATACTGTTTGACACACAGTAATAGGTGGCACATGGGTGAACGGGACAACACAGGACTGGCGGAACTCAGGCGGGGGGTGCTGGTGCTCGCCGTGCTCTCCCGCCTCCGCACCCCGCAGTACGGCTACTCGCTCAGGCAAGCGCTCGCCGAGGGGGGCATGCCCATCGAAGAGGGCACGCTCTACCCGCTGCTTCGGCGCTTGGAGTCGCAGGGCCTCCTCGCGAGCGAGTGGAACACCGAGCAATCGCCCCGGCGCTACTACCGGCTCAACGCCGAGGGGGAGCGGATGCTCGCCGCGCTCACCGAGGCGTGGCGCGAGCAGGTCCGCGTGATGAACAGCTTTCTGGAAGGGAGGGCGCAATGAACACGCACGAGATCATCGAGTCGTATGTCCGCGATGTGGCCAGGCACCTGCCTCGCTCAAAGCGCAACGATGTCGCGTTCGAGCTGCGCGCGCTCCTGGGCGACGAACTGGCGGCAAAGTCGCAGGCCGCGGGACGCGCGCCCGACAAGGGAATCGTCATGGAGCTGCTCAAGGGCTTCGGGCGTCCGGCGGACGTCGCGGCACGCTACCACCAGCGCGGAGCACTCATCGACTCGGCGGACACACACCACTTCCTGATCTGGTCGCTGTCGGGCGCCGTCACGCTCTCGCTGCTGTCGGCACTGAGCCCGAGCGCGGAGAGGGACAACGGCGATGAGTTCCTGAAGTGGCTGGGGTTGCTTGCGATCATCTTCGCGGTGCGCGGCTGGTGGAGGCGGCGCTCGCCGAAGGCCATGGCGTGGAAGCCCAGGCGCGGCCATGACTGGATGCCGCGCGGGCTTGCGCTGCTGTCGATGGTGGCGACGGCCGTCTTCCCGCTCTTTGTCTACGCGGCCCCGCAGACCTTCGTGGAGACCATGTTCTTCGGGCGCGTCGTGAGCGACGGCGTCGTGCTGACGGATTCGTTCGCGCAGAGCGGCGAGCGCATCGCGGGGATCATCATGCTCGGGATGCTGGTGGTGATGTACGCCGCGGTGCTCGTGCAGGGGCGGTACGCGCCCTGGTCGAACTGGACGTTCGCGGCCTTGCACGGCGGCCTGGGACTGCTGATGGGCGCGCACGGCGGCGTCGCGCGGGCGGGGCAGGTGTTCACCACGGCCAAGGCGAACGAAGTGGCGGCCCCGATCTTCGGCGTGCTCGGAACGTTCCTCCTGATGTGCGCGCTCTACGGCGTGTACCAAGAGTGGGCCCGGATCAAACCCGCGCCGGCGACGGACAGCCAGCCGAAGTGAGGCGATCCAAGCGCAAGAAAGGGAATCGCGTGGCGGCCTCGCTTCGATTCAATCTCACCCGAGCGCTACCGGCATCACCACATAGACGAAGTCGGTGCCGCTCTTGATCAGCCCCGGCTTCGTCGAGCTCTTCAGCTCCATGATCACCTGGTTCTCAGGAATCACCTTCAGCGCATCCGTGATGAACGCCGGGTTGAAGCCGATCTCGATGTCCCCGCCGTCGAAACCCGCAAGGTCCACGCGGATCTCCGCCTCGCCCATCTCCGGCGCGCGGCTCGACAGCTCCACCTGCTTGTCCGCCTTCTTGAACGCCATCCGCACGCCCCGAGACTCCTCGTTCGTCAGGAGCGCCGCCCGGCGCACCGCCGACGAAAGCACGTCACGATCGAACGTGATCTTGATGTCGTGGTCCTTCGGGATGACGTCCTCGTAGGGCGGGAACGTCCCCTCCACGAGGTTGCTCGCAAGCACCGCAGTCTCGCCCAGCGCGAACACGATCTGGTTGTCCGTCAGCGAGACCCGCACCGCCTCGTCCGGGTTCTTCAGCAGCCGCTGCAGCATGCTCAGCGCCTTCGTCGGCACGATGCACGACAGCGACGGCGCATCCTTCTCCGCCGTCACGCTCGTCCGCGTCAGCGCCAGGCGCCGACCGTCCGTCGCAACCATCTCCAGACGCTTCCCGTCCTTCTTGAGCAGCACCCCGTTGATCGCGTACCGCGTGTTCTCACGCGCCGTCGCAAACACCGTCCGCGCGATCAGGCCCTCCAGCGTCGCCGCGTCCTGAGTGAACGCCGGCTTCCCCGCCGCCGCGTCGAACCCCGGAATCGCCGGGAAGTCCGACGCCGGATACCCGAGGATCTTGAAGTGCGCGTCCTCACCCTTGATGTGACACGCGTCCCCGTCCGACTCCAGCGTCAGAGTCGGCGCCGCGTCCTCCGCAGACACGATCTGACGCAGCTTGTCCGCAGGAACCAGCACCTCGCCCGGCTGCGTCACGTCCACCTGCGACAGGCGCAGACGGATCGAGATCTCCGCGTCCGTCGCCGCCAGCGTCAGCGTCCCCGCCTTCCCCGACTTCTCCGCCACCACCTTCACGCACGTCAACTGCGGACGGGGCGAACGCGACGCCACCACACCCGACACGACGTTCACGGCATCCAGAAGCGCGGCACGGTCGCAGATGACCTTCATTGGGCCACTCCGTAGTAATCAAAGCACCAGACGCGGGACCAGCTCCCCGACCAACGCCAAGTGTATCCTGTTGGGGCTTGGATTGGGTCTCTGCCCCTCGTGGGAGCCGTTTCTGCGCCCCAATCCATTGGGGATTCTCAGCAAACTGTGGGCCGCTTGGGGATTTCGATGCCCACACCCGAGCAGCACAGGCCCCTTTGCCCTATCCTATTCGTTCAGTCGTATGGGGGGTGGGAACCCGGTTCGCCGGGGCTTGGTGTCATTTTCGCCCATTCGGCAGGGAGCTGGACGGATGTCATTCGAAGCAGCGGTACACGCTCAGGCCATTGAACTCGGAAAGCTCTCTCTGGAGATGACGGCGGCAGCCGGCAGCGGCCACCCCACAACCGCCCTCTCCCTCGCCCACATCACCACCGTCCTCATGTTCCACACCATGCGGTGGAGCCCCGAGTACCCCGACTACCCCACCAGCGACCGCCTCGTCCTCAGCGAGGGCCACGCCGTCCCCATCGTCTACGCCGCCGCGTGCGAACTCGGCGTCATGGTCGGCAAGGACCCGGAGAACCGGCGCGCCCTCACCCGCGACGACGCCAAGACCCTCCGCGCCATGAACTCCGAGCTCGACGGCCACCCCAACCCAATGGAGGGCTTCCCCTTCTTCGACGCCGCCACCGGCTCGCTCGGGCAGGGACTCTCCGTCGCCGCCGGACTCGGTGAGGCCGCACGACTGGACAAGATCGGCCGCCTCATCTACTGCATCATCGGCGACGGCGAGGCCCGCGAGGGGCAGATCACCGAGGCCCTTGATTACATCATCGATCGCAAGCTCAACAACGTCCTCCCCATCTTCAACTGCAACGGCTACGGACAGGCCGACCGCGTCTCCGGACAGCAGTCCGCCGAACGCCTCGCCGCCAAGCTCGAAGCCGCTGGCTACACCGTCAAGACCATCGACGGACACAGCCCCAAGGAGATCAAGGCCGCCTTCGACGCCTTCATGCAGAACACCGAGAAGACCGGCGCCGCGCCCATGGCCCTCGTCGCCAGGACCGTCAAGGGCTGGGGCTCCCAGACCGTTCAGGGCGGCGGCTGGCACGGCAAGCCCGCCACCGGCGACGCCCTCCGCCGCGCCCTCGCCGACCTCGACGAGCGCCGCGTCGAACTCACCAGCTCCCTCGTCGCCGACGACGCCTTCACCATCGAGCCCCCCGAGGCCGCGCCCGAGCGCGAGCCCAGGCAGGGAGAACTCCCCCTGATGTCCGAGGCCATGCGAGCCATGGACATGGAGTCACTCCTCCACACCGGCAAGCTCGCCACGCGCCGCGCCTACGGCATCGCCCTCCGCGCCCTGGGCAACGTCAACGAACGCGTCGTCGTCCTCGACTGCGACGTCTCCAACTCCACCTTCGCCGAGTCCTTCAGCAAGGTCAACACCCTCGCCGACCGCTTCATGGAGTGCAAGATCGCCGAGCAGAACATGTTCAGCGTCGCCGCAGGACTCTCCGCCGCCGGAAAGGTCCCCTTCTGCTCCACCTTCGCCAAGTTCGTCACCCGCGCCTACGACCAGATCGAGATGGCCATCAACTCCGGCGCCAACCTCAAGATCGTCGGCTCACACGCCGGCATCACCCTCGCCTCCGACGGACCCAGCCAGATGTCCCTCCCCGACGTCGCCTGGTTCCGCTCCTTCAGCACCATGCGCGACCACCGAGGCAACCCCGGCTGCTACGTCCTCCAGCCCGCCGACGCCTTCGCCGCATACGCGCTCACCGGCGTCATGGCCGAGTACGAGGGCGCCTGCTACATGCGGACCCTCCGCGCCGACACCGAGTTCCTCTACTCCGAGAAGCAGGTCTTCAACCTCGGCGGCTTCGAGGTCCTCCAGGAAGGACGCGACGTCGTCCTCTGCGCCGCAGGATACATGGTCCACGAGGCCAACAAGGCCCTCGAACTCCTCGACAAGGCCGGCATCTCCGCCACGCTCGTCGACCTCTACTCGCTCCCCTTCGACGCCGACAAGCTCCTCGACATCATCAACCAGAACGGCGGTTACGTGATCTCCCTCGAGGACAACTACGGCGGCGGCATCGGCTCGGCCATCGCCGACATCCTCGCCGAATCCGGCGACGGCTTCACCCTCCACCAGATGTGCGTCCGCCGAATCCCCAAGAGCGCAAAGACCCCCGACGAGATGCTCCAGATGTGCTCCCTCTCCGCACAGGACATCGTCAAGGCCACGCTCAAGCTCCTCCAGGTCGCATAAAACGCCGACGTACCGCTCCATGCGCGTCGTCCACTATCTCCGTCAGATCCGGCTCGAGCAGGGCGGCGTCGTCCGCGCTGTCCTCGACATGTGCACCGTCCTCGCAAAGGCCGGCCACCACGTCACCCTCCTCACCTGCGACGACACCGACGCGCCCGCGCCGTGGCGCTCCGGCACGCCCGGTCACCCGCGCATCGAGAAAGTCCCGCCGCCCGCCCTTCCTCTCGCGGCATTCTCCCCCTCCCAGCTCGCGCGCATCCGCAGGATCCTCGCCGACGCCGACGTCGTCCACCTCCACGCCGTCTGGCACGCCTCAAACCTCCAGCTCGCCCGCGCCTGCCGCACGCAACGCATCCCCTACGTCCTCTCCATCCACGGCATGCTCGACGACTGGTCCATGTCGCAGCGCTCCATGAAGAAGCGCGCGTTCCTCGCCCTCGGCGCGCAACGCATGCTCAACAGCGCCCGCCGCGTCCACTGCACCGCCCAGGCCGAGCTCGACCAGAGCCGCAAGTGGTACCCACGCGCCCAGGGCGTCGTCATCCCACTCATCTTCGACCTCACTCCCTTCCGCGACATGCCCGGCCCCGAACTCGCACGCCAGGCCCACCCCATCCTCCGCGCCGGCCGACCCAACATCCTCTTCATCAGCCGGCTCCACTACAAGAAAGGCGTCGAGCACCTCATCCGTGCCGCGCGTCTCCTCAAGGACCGCTCAACACCCGTCTCCCTCGCGATCGCCGGCTCCGGCGATCAGGCGTACGAGTCCCGGCTCCGCGCCCTCGTCCAGGAACTCGACCTCACACAGGACGCCGCCTTCCTCGGCATGGTCACGGGGCCGACCAAGATCTCCCTCTACCAGGCCGCGGACATCGTCGTCCTCCCCACCAGCCAGGAGAACTTCGGCTTCGTCGTCTTCGAGGCCATGGCCGCGGGCGCGCCCCTCATCACCACCAGGGGCGTCGACACCTGGCCCGAGATCGAATCCTCCCGAGGCGGCCTCATCGTCGCCCAGGACGCCGCCCCCATCGCCGACGCCATCGCCGCCCTTCTCGCCGACACCCCGCGACGCCAGAACATGGGACGCGCCGGACGAGAGTGGGTTCTCCGCGAACTCGACCCCGACGCCGTCCTCGCGCGCTTCGTCGCCATGTACGAAGAAGCCCGGCACACCGAATCCAGACGCGCCGAAGCCAACCACTGATCCCGCCGGTCCCAGCCGATCGGCAAGATCCGCGCTCTCAAGCCGAGCGCCCAACGCCAAACACCTCACGACCGCCCCCAAACCGCGAACAACACCCATCCCATGCGCCGTACCCACCAAGGGGCCTTTCGCGCCGATTCGAACCTTCGGCTGAGCCGCACATCCGATCCTGCCGATCCAGATAGCACGCTTTGACACGCGCCGAGCATCGATGCGCGCACGAATAGACTTGCCCCCCGCGCCCCGGCGCAGGGAACTCGCAACGGAGCGGATGGTGGCAAAGGGCACGGGCGATTCCGGACACACCAGACTCCAGCGCACCATGCGCATGGTCTCCCATCGCGTCACCTGGTGGATCGGTCGCTCCTTCAAGGACGCCGTCCCGCTCGTCTTCGTCGTCGGTTACCCAAAGAGCGGCACCACCTGGATGTGCCAGCTTGCCGCCGACTACCTCCAGCTCCCCTTCCCCAGGTACTCCATCCTCCCCATCGGATGCCCCGCCGTCGTCCACGGACACGAGACCGTCTCCCCCCGCGACCCCCGAGGCATCTACTCCATCCGCGACGGACGCGACGCGCTCGTCAGCTTCTACTTCCACCTCGCCCGCGAACTCCCCGAGGGCAACAACCCCCAGCTCACCCGACGCCAGCGCGAGATCTTCCCCGGACTCACCAACAAGGCCGACGTCGCCACGAACTTCCCCCGCTTCCTCGAGCGGCAGATGTCACGCCCCACCGCCTCCCACGCCAACTGGGGCGACCACGCGCTGTCGTTCCTGAACGCGCGACGCCCCGACTGGGCCATGCTCAAGTACGAGGACCTCCTCGCCGACGGCCCGCGCGCCCTCGCCGACGCGATGGCGACCATCACCGGCCGGCCCGCCGACGAGGAGAAGATCCGCTCCGCGCTCGATCGCTTCAGCTTCGCCAGGCAGTCCGGTCGCAAGGCCGGCAGCGAGAACCGGTCGAGCTTCCTCCGAAAGGGACAGGCCGGCGACTGGCAGAACCACTTCACGCGACAGGTCGCGGAGATCTTCGATCGCCACTGCGGCAAGGCCCTGATCGGCGCCGGCTACGAGCCCGACAACGCCTGGGTCGCCTCCTGCCCCCACTCCATCGCCCCCAAAGAGCCGGGCCCCGCCCCGGCACCCGGACCAGCACCCGCTCCCGCCGGAGGCGCCGCGTGAAACTCCCGCGCTTCCTCATCATCGGCGCCATGAAGTCCGGCACGACCACGCTCTACCGCGACCTCATCACCAACCCCGCCGTCTACATGCCGCAGGACAAGGAACCCGGCAACCTCAACACCGACGAGGTCCTCACCGACGCCGGACGCGCCCGCTACGCCGCCCTCTTCGCGCCCATGCGCGACGACCAGGTCGGCGGCGAGGCAAGCACCAGCTACACCAAGCGCCCCGACATCGACGGCGTCCCCGCCCGCGCCCGCGCCCTCCTCGGCCCCGACCTCCGCCTCATCTACATCATGCGCGAGCCCGTCGCCCGCGCCGTCAGCCACCACGCCCACGAGCTCTCCGCGCTCATCTCGCGCGAACCAGACTTCAACGTCGCCGTCAGACGCGACCCCGCCATCCTCAACTACAGCCGCTACGCCATGCAGGCCGCCCCGTGGATCGACGCCTTCGGCAAGGACGCGCTCATGCTCCTGCGCTTCGAGACGCTCACCAGGGAGCGACGCGCCACCGTCGAGCGCGTCAGCACCCACATCCGCGTCACGCCCCGCACCGAGCTCATCGACGAGCAGGCCGTCTACAACAAGACCGACGAACGCGTCCTCAACACCGGGCTTGCCGCCACACTCGCCCGCACCACCCTCTACAAGAAGGTCCTCCGCCCCCTCCTCTCCCCCGGCGCCCGCGACCGCATCCGCAAGGCCATCCTCCCCCGCGTCAACGTCACCCAGGTTCCCCCGACCCCCGAGACCATCGACTGGATGCTCGAGCAGCTCGCGCCCGATGCCGAGGCCCTCGCCTCGCTCCTCGGGCAGCCCGCGCCCGTCTGGGACCCCGAGAAGGTCCGCCGCAAGTTCGCCCCCGCCGCCTGAAAGGAGCACGAAGATGCAGACCGCCGTTGCGCTCTATCTCGTCCTCCTCTCCGGCATCGTCTGCATCATCATGATGCGCGACCACATCCGGGGACGCACCGAGCTGCTCAGCGTCCGCAACTTCGCCCTCCTGGGCTTCATCGTCTTCCAGCTCACCTCCGCCGCCATCCCGCTCTTCAAGCCCTTCGTCTCGCGATTCCCCCTCACCGACGTCGAGGGCGTCGCGCTCTCCTACGCCACACGCTGCACGCTCTTCCTCATCTGCCTCTTCCTCTTCTACCGCTGGGGACTCATCGTCCGGAAAGCCGCGCGCTCCATCCCCACCACCACCGCCATCCCCAGCGAGGCGTTCATGCTCATCGTCGCCGTCATCCTCATGATGATGGCCCTCACCCTCCGCGCGCTCGTCAAGGTCCCCCTCGTCGGCGTTCTCGCCGACTACGTCGGCGTCGCCTTCGCCTCCATCGCCTGCGGCATCGCCGGCTGGACCTGGGCCAAACGCTTCCTCAACCCCGTCGCCGCCGCCTACGCCATCATGATCTTCCTCGGAAGCAGCGCCTCGGTCATCTTCGGCTCCTTCGGACGCCGAAGCCTCCTGGCCGTCGGCTGCGGCATGCTCTGGGGCATGTACTACTCCCGCTGGCGCTACAGCAACCCCACACGCATGATCACGCAGATGATCGTCGCCGCCGCGATCCCCACCATCGCCCTCGCCCTCTACACCTCCGCACGATCCTCGCGCGAGCACGACCGAGGCGTCCTCCAGCACGTCCAGGCCATCGCGCGCGAAGGCAACGTCCTCGACGGCTTCGCACTCCTCCTCGACGGACAGGGCACCGGCGCCACCAGCATGTGGCTCGTCGAGAACTACCCCGACATCTACCCCTACCGCTGGTTCCACACCCCCAAGTACTTCCTCGTCTTCCCCATCCCCCGCGCCGTCTGGGAAGGAAAGCCCGACGCGCTCAGCCAGCGACTCGCCGAGGATGGAAACATCCAGGGCGTCGATCGCTCGCGCCTCAAGATCGGGCCCGGCATCATCGGCCACGCCGCCGCCGAGGGCGGCTGGATCGCCACCCTCTTCTACGGCGCCCTCATGGGTCTCTTCCTCCGCTTCTTCGACGAACTCGTCGCCAAGAGCCCCGTCTCTCCGTTCGCCGTCCTCCCCGTCGGCGCCGCCCTCGGACAGATCATCGGCCTCTCCCGGGGCGAGACCGCCCCCTTCGCCTTCAACTACGTCTTCGGCGTCCTCGGCTCCTACGTCACCCTCATCATCGTCTCGCGCGTCGTCATCCGGATCGGCCTCGCACGACCCTCCGATGCCGCCACCAACGCCGACCACCACGACCCCGGCGCCCATCCGAACGAGCACGCGGACCACTACGCCGGCGAGTACGACAACGAATACGCCGACGCGTACGCCGATGGATACGACCAGACCCAAGACGATCACGACCACCGGCGACACGCCGGCTGAACGACCACGGAGTAACCCAGCGTGCCGTCCGAAGCAAGGCGCGGCATCGTCCGCATCGCCGCCAACTACACCCGGCTGATCACCAACGTCGTCCTCGGGCTGATCTCCGTCAACATCCTCCTCCGCGTCACCGGCAACGACGGCTGGGCCCTCATCGCCACCCTCGGCGCCACCACCGGCATCGCCAACCTCACCGAGGAGAGCGTCCGACGCTCCATGATCCGCGAGCTTGCCGCCGCGCTCCACAGCGACGACCACGGCGTCTTCGCACGCGTCTACAACACCGCCCTCCTCGTCGCCTCCGGCATGACCGCCGTCACGCTCGCGATCTTCGCCGCCATCTACGCCCTCGTCGCCCTCGGCATCGGCTTCAACATCGACGCGCACCTCGTCTCCGCCGCCCTCTGGCTCGTCGGCTTCAAGGCGCTCGAATCCTTCTTCGAGATCCTCCTCTCCCCCGTCTTCAACATGTACATCGCCTCCGAACGCATGCGCGGCTTCAACGCCTGGGTCATGGCCCAGCGCCTCGCCCGCCTCGGCGCCGCCCTCTACCTCCTCTGGATGCTCGGACCCGGCGCCGACGTCCCGAGCGCCCTCAAGACCTACGCCGCCGTCGGCGCCGCCATGTACATCGCCGTCATCCTCATGGCATCCCTCACCATGATGCTCCTCGTCGATCGGCGCACCATCCCCAGGCCCTGGCTCGCGCGCCGATCAGAGATGAAGTCCCTCGTCGCCATCGGCAAGTGGAACATGGCCATGACCACGGCCCAGAACCTCCACCTCCGCGCCGACCAGCTCATCACCAACTTCTTCTTCGGCCTGGCCTTCAACCTTCCCTTCGGCCTCGCGATGCAGCTGACGTCCTACGTCCGCATGCTCACCGTCGGCATGACCGACGGGCTCGACGCCGCCACCACCCGCCTCGCCGCGAAGAAGGGCGAGCACTCCGTCCGCGACCTTGTCCGCCACTCCACCCGCCTCCACGCCTTCGTCTCCGTCCCCACCGGCATCGGCCTGGCCATCCTCGCCGAGCCGGTCCTCGACCTCTGGGTCGGCAACAGCGTCCAGAATCGCACCGTCGTCATCGCCCAGGCCGCGCTCATCATGCGCATCATCATCCTCGGCGTCACCCTCCGCGCCCTCTCCGACGGATGGATCAGGATCCTCTACGGCGCAGGACACATCCGCTCCTACGCCCGCCACATCGTCCTCTGGAGCATCGCCAACCCCGTTCTCGCCGTCGTCCTCTCAAAGTCCCTCCCCGCCGATGTCGCCCACCTCGGGCCCGCCATCGCCTTCTCCACCATCACCCTCATCATCAGCGCCGTCATCATCCCGATCGTCGGCGCCCGATGCCTCGGCCTCACGCCCGCCGCTCTCGCCGCACCCGCCGCGCGACCCACGCTCATCGCCGCGCTCCTCTCCCCCGTCCTGCTCGCCGCCGATCACCTCATCGCCGCCTGGACCTACGCCCTCCTCGCCGGCGCCTGCGCCCTCTACGCCGCCCTCGTCACGCTCGGCTGCGTCGCCTTCGCCATGTCCAGCGACGAACGCCGGCGCTTCGCCTCCGCCATCCTCCGGCGCGCAAGGCCCGGATCGCGCCGACCCCCCGCCCCGTGATCCGAACGCCGCCAACAATCACCGCAACGCCCGCCTCGCCACCGCCCACGGAGCCGGACCCATGCACACCAGCACCTCCCCGCGCCGCGCCCTCCTCGCCGCCGCCGCCTGCGCCGCCCTCCTCCTCGGCGCGTGCAGCAAGGACCGAACCATGATGGTCATGGTCCGCGACGCCTCCACCAAGGGCATCGTCGCCGACGCCGCCGTCAACCTCCGCACCACCCAGGGCACGTCCACGAGCCGCTTCGCCCGCGCCGCCACCATCACCGGCGACGACGGCAGCATCCTCATCGCCGCGCCCGTCAGGGAAGCCCTCCAGATCACCGTCGAAACACCCGACGGCTCCTACGGACGCTTCGTCATCGACCACCCCGCACTCGGCATGCCCACGCCCTGGCGAACCCCCGGAGCCATCGGCTACGAGTACGGGCCGCGACGCTTCGAGCTCTCCGCCATCGAGTGGGAGGGCGGCAAGCCCGAGCGCTCCCCAAGCGTCCCCTGGAAAGAACCCACCCCCTACCGCCCAGGCTCCGACTGACACGCCCACAACGAACAAGGCCCCGAGCATCGCCCGGGGCCTTGCAACACTCACCCACACACCGCCGACTCAATCGTCCGTCGGCGCCACCACCACCGTGCTCTGCTTGGGCGCACGCCCCGTGAAGATCAGCGGCAGCCGCTGCTGGCCCAGCCGCTCGTTGCCCGTGCGGATCTGCGCCGGCAGCGACGGCGGAGGCGCCTGCACGCCGCCCAGCCGCGTCGAAGAAGCCCGCGTCAGAGCGCCCAGCACGTCCGTGTGGCTCAGCACCGGCCCGCGCCCGTCGCCCATCATCATGCTCCGCGTCATCAGCTGCTCGTCCGGACCCCGCGGGCTCTGCGAGTTGGGCGTCTCGCCCATCCCGCTCGCCGGCAACTGGTTCGAGGCGTCGTCGTCACGCGTCGCATCGTCCACCAGCCCCGCGTCGCCCGTCGGGCTGATCGTCAGAGAGATCGGGGGAAGATACTTCCACTGCTCACGCGGGATCTGAAGGTCCGCCGGGATCGACGTCAGCCACGACTCCGACGCCTCGATCTCGTGCGACAGCGGCATGTCCACAAAGAACACCGGCACCTGCCCGTACGACGCGTACCGACGCATGTCGCTCAGGATCCGCTCCGTCGTCGGCTCGATCCCGAAGTAGTTGCGGTGCCCAAGGTAACGGAACCCCGCCCAGATCTCGTGCCCCGGCAGCAGGAAGTCCGCCATCATGTGCGGACCCTTGATCTGGTAAAGGTCCTCGATCTCGCTCACCGGCTCCTTGTCCGCGTACCCGCGAAGGAACGTCGGCGCCAGCGTGTGCATCACGTCGCACGTGATCGGCTCGATCACGAAACGCATCTGCGGGAACATGAACTGCATCCGCTGAAGCCAGGGGTACAGCTTCCAGATCGGCGTGTACTTGTGGCTGAACGTGTCAAGACCGACCATCGTCGCGCCCGCGCGGGCCGCCAGACCGACCTCCTTGCGGCACGCCTCCACATGGTCCGGGTTGTCCGGGTCCAGCGGCTCATACCGACCGTCGTCCCAGTTGAACATCACCTGGCACGAACGGCCCCACCAGAAACCCAGCTCGCCACGCGTCCGACGGATCAGCGCCGGGAAACCCGTCTTGGAGTCCAGCGCCGAACGCAGACGCTCGTTGTCCATCCAGCGCGACGTGAACTGGAACGGGAAGTTCAGGTCCGTGCTCCGCAGGAACACGCCCGTCGGCTTCCACAGCATGTACCCCTGCCACCCCGTACGCGTCGAGATGTCGTCCACCCACTTCGACCAGCCGTGAATCTCGGGGCTCCGCTGCGCCGCCATGTTCCACCCGTACGGGTTCTCCGGCGACGCGCTCTCGTCCACCGCCAGCGTGATCGCGTTCACCGGCTTCGGCTTCCGGTCGTAACGCACGCCGCCGTACGTCGAGCGGAAGAAGTCCCGGTACGGCTTCATCGTCCGGATCCACTCCGACGTGTTGTCCGTCGCACGCACGCTCACCACGTACCGGCGCGTCTCGCCGGGATTGATCACCGCCTCGTACAGCATGCCCTCGCCCGCCGGCTCCGTCGCCGGCTTCGAGAAGCGGATCTCCAGCCACCAGCCCGGGCCGCCCTCCCCGTTTGCCGTCGCGCCGGCGGACTTGCGCATCGCAAACCGCAGGTCGTGCTTGTACTCCAGCATCGGGTACTGCACCGACACGCCCACCGCGTAATGGTCGTCACGCAGCATCCACACCGGAGAGTACATGTTCAGCGGATAGAACCGCGTGAACACCTTGTACCCCTCCGCCACCTGCTCGCGCTCACGACCGTCCTTCCAGCCGCCCTCGAAGACCATCAGCTCCGGACCGAGCGTGAACACGCCCACCCGGATCTGACCCTGCTTCTTCGGCGAGGTCGAGTTGTTCCGGAACGTGTAGATCACGTCGTAGCCCGTCGCCTGCGGCACGAACTCCGTCGTCGGCGCCAGAGAGACGCCGCCCGCGTTGTCCTCCCACAGAGGCAGGTTCCGCTGCATCACGATCGGCGCCGCCGTCGCGCCGTCTCGGACCGCGATCTTGCCCGACTCCATTCCGGCCATCACGCCGAAATCGTCCTGGGCCGTCGCCACAAGTCCGGGCGACGAGAACGCGACCGCCGCAACCATCAGGGCCGTCCATCCGCGCAGTCGGGGGCGTGATCGAAACAGCATGGCAATCCCTCGCTTCAAATGAGCCGCGGCAACCGCCGCCGGACTCTCGTCACCTCGTGACTTCCAATATGTTCGGCCCCGAAGCACGCCATCCTCCCCACCTTCACCCACGCACCACGCGATCGGACCCTCTCACCCCGCAGGAACCGCGCCGATCGAACCCGCGCCCGTTATCGCCCCCGGCCCCGCAACATGCACCCCGCGCGTCCCATCATCCGATGCTTCTTCATGACCAACCCCCCACACACCGGAGCACCCGCGTGATCGGACCCGGAAAGAGAACCCAACGCGCCCTCCTCCTCGCAGCCCCAGGCCTCACACTCCTCGCCTCCCTCGCGCTCGCGGACCACATCTGGCTCGCCGACCTCATCGCCAACCTCGCCCCGCAGACCGCCGCCCTCTGCGTCCCCTGCGCCCTCCTCGCCGCACGCCGCCGCCTCTACATTCCCGCCCTCCTCTCCGCCCTGGCCGCCTCCCTCACCCTCGCCCTCCTCCTCGCTCCCCGCGCCACCCACACCCAACCCCACACACCATCAGACCGCGCCGCCCTCTCCCTCCTCCACGCCAATGTCCTCGCCTCCAACCCGCGCATCGACGAGGCCGAGCGCCTCCTCCTCTCCGGAAACCACGACATCCTCACCCTGATGGAGCTCCCAAGGGACATCGGCCGCGCCCTCCGCGCCGGCGCCGCCCCCAATCCCTACCCGCACATGCTCACCAGCGCCCCCATGAAGGGCCTCGCCGGCTGGGTCACCATCCTCTCGCGATGGCCCCTCGAACGCTGGGACCCCGATTCCCCCGACGATCGCACCGGAACCATGTGCGCCATCGCCCACACCCCGCACGGCCCCCTCGGCATCGTCGCCATCCACGCACCAAGCCCCTGGTCACCCACACGCTGGCGCATCGGGAACATCGTCGCACGACGCGCCGCCTCCATCGCCCACCGCATGCGACAGACAGGCATCCCCGTCATCGTCGTCGGCGACCTCAACGCCACGCCCCTCGGCGCCCGCTCACGCAGACTCGCACGCGACGCCGGCCTCCGACGCGCAAAGCCCCTCGCCTCTCCCCGAGGCACCTACCCCGCCTTCCTCCCATGGCCCCTCAGCGTCGCCATCGACGACGCACTCCTCTCAGACAACATCCTCCTCCACGCCTGGCGCACCCTCGAATGCCCCGGCTCCGACCACGCCGCCGTCGAGATCCAACTCCTCATCACGCCCAACCCCTGACCCCCCTTCCCTCCAGCCCGCCGCCCACACTCGCCGATACCCCTCCTTCTCACCACGCCTCGCCGCCATCCGCACCCCGCCCCTCACACCATGCCCCAACCACCCGAACCCGGCATCCTCTTCGCCCTCCCCCGCGGCCTCGGCGTCGGCGGCGTCAACGTCTGGGCCATGCGACTCGCCCGCCAGCTCACCCGCCCCTCCCCCGGCCTCCCGCCGCGCCCCGTCACCATCCTCGCCCATCCCGAAGAGCCGGACCACGCCCCCATGGACGCATGGCTCTGGCCCGGCCTCCGCATCGTCCGGCTCACCGACACCGCCCCGCGCATCGATGACTGCAACGGCGACCTCAGCGCCTACCTCCCCACCTACCGCGCCGAGGCCGAGCGACTCGTCCGACTCACCGGACGCCCCGCCCTCCTCATCCCCTCCCTCCACGGCGACTGCTTCGGCTGCGCCGCCGAGCTGGCGCGCACCATGGCCGATCGCGTCCGCCTCCTCGGCGTCTGCCACTCCTCGATCCCCTACGACCGCGTCGTCATCTCCCGCTACGAACGCTCGCTGAGCGCCATCATCGCCGTCAGCGACGAGATCGAACGCTCCCTCCGCGCCGCGCTCCCCCGCCGCGCCGGCGACATCATCAACCTCCCGCACGGCGTCGAGTCTCCCGACGCCCCGCCCAGGCGCAAGCCCGGCCCCGGCTCCACGCGCCCCCTTCGCCTCGTCTACACCGGACGCATCGAGCACGGCCTGAAGCGCGTCGCCGCCCTCGTCCACCTCTCCGCCGAACTCGACCGCCGCCGCATCGACCACCAGCTCGTCCTCGTCGGCGACGGCCCCGCCTCGCGCGACATCGACGCGCTCCTCGAGCACGCGCCCAGCGCCACCCGCTCCCCCGCCGTCTCGCCCTCGCGCATCCCCGCCATCCTCCGCGAGGCCGATCTCTTCGTTCTCGCCTCGCGCGTCGAGGGACTCAGCGTCTCCATGCTCGAGGCCATGGCCCAGGGCTGCGTCCCCGTCTGCACCCCGACACGCTCCGGCGCCTCCCAGCTCATCACCCCCGGCATCACCGGCGAACTCGCCTCCATCCCGGACCCCGAGGCCGCCACCGACGAAGAAGTCGCCCACGCGCTCGCCGACGCGATCGAACGCCTCCTCCACGCCCCGCCCGACCGCTCCATCCCCGCACTCGCCGAGCGCGCCTGGTCGCTCATCCAGCAGCGATACACCCTCGAGCGACAGGCCCGCGCCCTCGCGCGCATCGCACGCCACGCCGCCGACTCACCACCCCGCCCCTGGCCCGCCGACGAGCCCTGCGCCTACTCCGGCGCCAGAGGTTGCGGCTCCGTCCCGCGCGACGCCGCCCAGCGCATGGACCACGCCCTCCGCGCCCTCAAGGGACGACGCGTCGCCGTCCACGGCGTCGGCGCACACACCCTCGCGCTCGAGCACGTCATCCGAAACCGCCCCGAGATCGTCGGCTTCACCGACGACGACCCCGCACGCCACGGCGCCTCCCTCTGGAACCTCCCCATCCTCTCCCCCGCCGCCGCCGGATCGCCGCCCCCCGCAGGACTCGGCGCCACCGACATCATCCTCTCATCATGGATGCACGAGAGAGACCTCTGGGCCAGACGCGCCGTCTACGAGTCGCGAGGCCTGCGCGTCCATCGTCTCTACAGCCACCCGCCACAGGCGCTCACACATCCGGCCAGCGCGTCTGCGTGATCGCCTCACCCGCGTGCGCCGCAAGCAGCCCCGCCCGCCACATCCAGCGCTTCAGCCCAAGGTGCTGCTGATACAGCAGGCCCACAAGCTCCCGCCCGTGCGCCGAGCCCGACGCCGGGATCGCATCCGCCGGCATCCCCGCCAGCGACTCGAAGGGCCCCATCGCGCGGGCCGCGCCCGCACGCTCACGCTCCACGTACGACGCCGAGTACGCCCGCTCCTCCTCCGACCCCACGTCACGCTTGAACATCTCGCGCGCGCACGCGGGCGCCGTCCTCGCAAACCCCAGCGCCGCGTACCCGAGACGAAACTCGCGCTCCAGATACTCCCGCGGCTCATACCGATGGTCGTGCCCCGCAACCGCCCCCGCCCGATACAGCACCGGCGACCCGAACCGCTCCCTCAGCCGATACGCCAGCTCGTCGTCCTCGTACCCGTACGTCGACGGGAACACCGTCAACCCGCCCGCCTCGCGCACCGCCGCCGCCGGCGCCGAAAGGTTCAGCAGCCACGCGTGCCGGAACCCCCAGTCCCGCCACGGATCGGCCCCGCTCATCTGATCGTGGAAGAACACCATCGACGTCTCGCGCACCAGCCGATCGAACAGCCGATCCCGCTCGCCCACCACCCACGGCGACGCCCCCACCACCACAACCGGCCGCGACCCCAGTGCCGGATGCGCCCGCGCTTCCTCGTGCGCCCGCGCGTGCGCCGCGAGAAAGCCACGCTCGGGCACCATGTCGTCATTCAGAAACACCAGCAGCCCGCCCCGCGCCTCGCGGATCAACTCGTTCCGCACCGCCGCCTGCCCGCGCTTCGAGAACGATCGCACCACAAGGCCGCCCCCCCGCGCCCACCCCTCGCGAGCCGCACGCTCCGAAACCTCGTCCGCCCCGTCCACACCCACCAGCACCTCATACGCCGACGCGTCAAGCCCCTGCCCCGCAAGCGCCGAAGCCAGCGCGCGCAGCCGCCCCGGCCTCGCGTGCGTCGGGATGATCACAGAGATCTCGGGCATGATCGGACCCGGTGAACCTATCGGCACTTTCCGATTCTGACGAAAGTGCCGCCCGCGCCACCCCGATAACCACTCCACCTGGAACGTCCCGCTGGAGGCGAGCGACCAGCCCAAAGGAACCAGGCCATGAGCCAGCAGCCCCACTCGCACACCAACGCAAAGAACCCCCAGGACCGTCGCCGCCACGTCCGCCACCGCGTCGAGTCCCCCTGCAAGATCGTCGAGGCCAAGACCGGCAGAACCCTCGCCGGCGTCACCCGCGACGTCTCGCTCGGCGGCCTCCTCGTTGCGCTCCGCACCCCCACCGACCTCGTCCCCGGCGACCGCATCCGCATCGGCGTCGCCTGGAGGGGCCAGGCCGTCCTCGATGTCGCCGCCCTCTCCGACGCCGAGGTCGTCCGCACGCTCCCCTCCTACAACGGACAGCAGACCGTCGCCATCCGACGCATCGCCGCCCCCGCGGAGCAGGCCCGCAAGGCCGCATGATCGCCGCCAAAGACCGCATCTCCGTGCCGGTTTCCTACGATCCGGCATCCAAGTGTCGGACGCGCGCTCAACGCCCGCGCCCGGCGGAGACCGCGCGTGCTCTGGCAACCCTCACTCCCCGATCACTACACGAAGATGAAGCCCGATGAGGCCGCGCGCCTCATCACCGAACGCCGCGCACACCTCGGCGAGTCCCTCGTCATCCTCGGACACCACTACCAGACCGACGAGATCATCCGACACGCCGACTACACCGGCGACTCCCTCAAGCTCTCACAACTCGCCGCCAAGGTCGCCACAGAACGCCCCGTCAAGTGGGTCATCTTCTGCGGCGTCCATTTCATGGCCGAAACCGCCGACATGCTCACACCCGATCATGTCGACGTCATCCTCCCGGACCTCTCCGCCGGCTGCTCCATGGCCGACATGGCCGCCTACGAAGACGCCGTCGACTGCTGGGACACCCTCCACAAGGCCCTCAACCAGCGCCACGCCGGCGCCTGGAAGGGCCGCATCATCCCCATCACCTACGTCAACTCCACCGCCGCCGTGAAGGCCTTCGTCGGCGCCAACGGCGGCGCATGCTGCACCAGCAGCAACGCCAGGCAGGTCTTCGATTGGGCCATGTCGGGCGGCACCACGCCCGCCCTCCCCGGCGAAGAGATCAAGGTCCTCTTCCTCCCCGACCAGCACCTCGGACGCAACACCGCCGCCTCCTATGGCCTCGATGTCGCCACCGAGACCTGCCTCTACGACCCGCGCCTCGTCCGCCGCGGAGATCCCCTCGGCGGCTCGACCGCCGACCAGATCGCCCGCGCCAAGGTCATCCTCTGGGCCGGACACTGCTCCGTCCACAAGCTCTTCCGCCCTGAGCACTGCGACGAGATCAGGAAAGCCAACGACGCCCTCGCCCCCGGCCAGGAGCCGATGAAGATCCTCGTCCACCCCGAGTGCTGCAAAGAGGTCGTCGACAAGTCCGACCTGGCCGGCTCCACCGAGTTCATCATCAAGACCATCCGCGCCGCGCCCGCCGGCTCCCGCTGGGCCATCGGCACCGAGGTCCACCTCGTCGCCCGCCTCGTCAAGGAAGCCGCCCAGCGAGGCGTCGAGGCCCGCATCCTCTCCGACTGCCAGTGCCTCTGCACCACCATGTTCAGGATCGACCAGCCGCACCTGCTCTGGGTGCTCGATCAACTCGCGGGACACTCGATCAGGAACGGCGCCAGGCAAGGCGAACCAAAGGTCGTCAACGCCGTCCGCGTCCACCCCGAGGTCCGCGCCGCCGCCCTCCAGGCCGTGGAGCGCATGCTGTCGCTCTCGACGCCAGTAGCAAGGGCGGACTGAACGCCCCTCGCGTTCGAACAACTCGCGCCGACGCTCAGCGCCCGACCCGCTCGCCCGATGCCCCACTCATGGCGCCAACCGCGCCCGCCAGGCCCTTCCCAGCCAGCCCCTTGCCCGTCATCACGACCGGCGCCGGACCGTCGGACTCCAGACGCTCGCGCATCAGACGACCGCCCTTGAACTTCACGCTCCGCTTCGCCGGAACGCTCACGCGCTGCAGCGTCTTCGGATTCTGCGCCGTCCGCGCCGCCCGCGCCTTCACCTCGAAGACGCCGAAATCACGGAACTCCAGCCGATTCCCATCGGCCAGCTCGTCCGTGATCTGGTCCAGAAGCATCTGGACCACGTCCTTCACAACCGATCGCTTGATCTTCGCCTTCTCAGAGATGCGATCGATCAGGTCTTTTTTCGTGATCGTGGCCATGCCAGAGGATCCCGTGGAGAGGGGTGCGAATATGCCGAAAAACGCCGGAGACGAAGGACACCAGACACGCCGAGAACCGACCGAGAACCCGAAGACCACGCCACCCAAAGAACCAAGCCACCCAAAGAACCAAGCCACCCAAAGAGCCAAGCCACCCAGATGCGTCACGCGACGCCGGGCCATCCAGAGTGCGGCGGCCATCCATGCCGTCCGTGCGGGAACCCCTCAACCCAAACCCGAATCCAAACCCAAGCCCGACACCAACGACCAGATCCCAGGGGCACCGCAACACGCGCCGGTGGTCAGACAACCCACACGGATCCGACGGGTCCTCCCGCGCCGGACCGAGCAAGTATCCCACACTTGCAAGTGCCGGTCAACGCCAAACTTGGAAGGGGATTCACGGTTGAAAAATCAATCCGAAATCGGTCCGAAAGGGGGTTGACACGGGCCGCCGCACGCCTACGCACCCCGCCCCGCCCCCGCCTCAGAACCGGATCAGCAACCCCCCGAACAGCCCCGCCATCCCACCCTCCCACCGGAACTCGTCGTCGTCCTCCCCATCCTCCAGCGTCATCCTCAGCTGCTGATACCCGATCTGCACGCCCACGTTCTCGATCGGACGCCAGTGGAACGCCGCCACGATGTCCCAAGAGAACGACGTGCTCTCGCCCGCCGGCAGGTACCCGAACGCGCTCGTCACATCGAACCCGAAGCGCTCCCAGATCGCCACCTCCATCCGCGCGCCCGCCACCGGCTGCGCCCAGAAGTGCTCCGCGCCCTGCGAACCCGACGCCGCCGACACATCAAGATCCACATCGAACATCCGCACGCCCGCCAGCAGATCGATCCCGATCCCCGCGCCGATCTTCCCCTTGCTGTTCCGCTCCGTCTGATCCTCGAACACGCGATACGAACCCACCGCCTCCAGCGTCCAGAAGTCCAGCGAAGACTCGATCTCATCACCCGGCGCGATCGACAGGTCCCCGAACTGGAACGACTCCTCCGCTGTCTCCCCGCGATCGTCCAGCGAGAACCAGAACCCCGACACCGAGATCCGCCACTTGTCGCGCCGCAGGTGCAGATCCACGTACGGCGAGATCCGCGTGTCGTCGACGTTCAGGTCATCCACCGACACCTCGTCCGAAGAACCCCCCGAGCTCCGCGGAAGCTTGAAGTCGCCCGCCGGCGCAATGTAGTGCGCCAACGGCTCGATCTGCAGCGTCCAGCCCTCCATGATGGAGTCTTCCGGCATCGGCGCCGGCTCGTGCGACACCGGCGCGCCGGATTGCGCGCTCGCGCCCCCCGCCGCAAACATGAGCGGCACCGCCGCGACACCGAGTCGGAACATCTGGAATCGCTGCATCATGGATCCTCCCGACGGATGTGGACGCGAAGGATAAGGTGGAAGCGGAGCCCGCGCGTGAACGACCCTGCGAAACATCCCATCCGACCCGCAAGCAAGCCGACACCCGGCCAGTCACCCGGCCAGTCACCCGGCCAACCGTCCGGCCAACCGTACGGGAAGCCGGGCAAGCCCACCGATCCCTCGCACGCCCCCCACGCCGATCGCCCCGACGCGGACACGCCCCGCGCCGGCGCCCTCCGCCTCGGCGGCAGCGACATCCCAGCCGCCGCCCTCCGCTTCTCCTTCGTCGCCAGCTCCGGCCCCGGAGGCCAGAACGTCAACAAGCGCCGCACCCGCGCCGAACTCCGCGTCCGCCTCGCCGACCTCGCCCTCACCCCCGAAGCAACCGCCCGCCTCGCCGCCCTCGCCGGCCCCACCGGCGCCGGATTCGTCACCGACGCCGGCGAACTCATCATCGAGTGCGACGAGCACCGCTCCCAGGGACGCAACAAGGACGAGGCCCTCGACCGCCTCGAACGCCTCATCCGCGCCGCCCTCACCCGCCCCAAGGCCCGCAAGCCCACCAGGGTCAGCAAGGGCGCCAAACGCCGACGCCTCGACGACAAGAAACGCCGGAGCGACGTCAAACGCTCGCGCCGCCCCACCGACGACTGATCGCCGCCCTCACCCCCCGTGCTCCGTCACGCACGTCACCTCCAATCTCCCGCCCCGCGCCCTCATCCCCGTCACACGCACACGCCTCCCATCCTCAAGATCGATCACCGGCTCCACGCCCACGCGCCCGCCCGAGAGCAGCACCCGAACCGCCTCCATCGCCTCCGCATCCCCCGAGACCCCAAGCCGCTCCACCACCCCCGACAACATCCCCCGCGAGATCGCCAGCCGACCCACCCGCACTCCACCAAGCTCCACACCAAGCATCCCGTCCCCGTCGATCCGCGCCACAAACGCCGCCGACAACACGCGCACCGCGCCGCCCTCCCCCTCGCCCCGGTACGCCACACCCACCCACACACGCCCCTCACCGAACTCCACCTGCACTTCACCAATCTCCGAGGGCAGACGCAGGTCCGAGCCGGAAGTCTCCAGCCACCGCGGCAACCTCGCGTTGATCCACGCGTTCGCGTCCGACGCCGGAATCGACACGCCCCACGGCTCGCTCCGCCACGCCCCCCCGCCACCGCTCGCACCGCCACCCTCACGCGCCATGTGCAACAGCGTCGCCACGCTGTTCTCAACCTCCTGCGCAATCCGCTGCGTCTGCGCCTCCCCCACACGCACCGATCGCCACCACGGTGGCGCGGCCCTCACCAGCGAACCCACAACCAGCCACCCCGCCGTCACCGCCAACGCAAGACCAAGACCCACCCCCACCGCCCAGCGGCGAAGCCGACGCGCCCGACGAACTGATCCCGCCCTCGTCACGCCCCCATCCTACGTGACACCAACTCCCCCCAACATCATCACCGCCATTGCCCCTTTCTACCCCTCCGCCGCGCCGCGCGCCGATCTTCAGGAACGACCCCCGCGTAGTCTCACCCATGAAGCTCCAATCCATCATCTCGACGCTGAAACTCACCGCCTTCCTGGCCGTCAGCGCCGTCGCCGCCTTCTTCGGCTATCGCTTCCTCCGCGCCGACGTCGCCTCGCGCATCTACGAGCAGCGCCTCGAGGACCTCGCGCTGGACTACCAGCAGCTCGCCCAGACCTACAACGACGCCGTCCGCCGCACCGCCGTCACCGAGCTCATCGTCAAGGGCGACACCCTCTCCGTCCGCGTCCGCACCATCGAAGGCCCCACCCGCGTCTTCCCCACACCCTTCGACCCCAAGGGCGAGATCTACGTCGACTTCGTCGTCCTCGAGGGCCGACTCTGGATCCGGCGCATCTTCGACGCCAACACGCCCCCAGGCCAGGGCCTCCTCATCGACCCCTCGCTCGCCGACGTCCAGTGGACCTCCGCCGACGCCCAGCCGCCCGCCGGAACTCCCGTCGCCTCCGTCGGCAAGGCCGTCTACCGCGCCCTCTCCGACGGCACCTGGATCGTCACCGTCTCCGGCGACGGCTCCCTCGGGCTCTCCCGCCTCGAACCCGGCGCCGAGCCGCGCCTCGTCGCCCGACCCCAGATCAAGGACTACCAGCAGATCCACGCCGAAGCGACCGAGAAGGCCTCGCGCCTCTCCGCCTCCGACGTCTGGCACGAACTCACCCGCCCCGACTGATCTGCCACCCCCCCCCGCGCCCCCGCTGCTCCCTCACATCGCCCCCACCGCGCCCCCGCCGCGCCCCCTCCGCGAGTCCACGATCTCGCGCAATCTGGCCCCGGGCGACTGGCATCCCCGCGCCCGTGTAGTATTCTTCTCAAAGAAGAAGAATATGAAACGCACGCCCCC
>JAPKGU010000032.1 GCA_026647565.1 Phycisphaerales bacterium
CGAGACGCGTCCCGTGCGCACGCCGAGCACCCGCAGCACCGCGAGCACGCCGAACACGATCATCATCCCGCCGGCCACCATGGCCGCAACCCGCGCCACGCCCGCGCCACGCCCCGCCATGTCGAGCGCCGCCCCGATCGAACCGGAGATCGCGCCGAGCAGCGTGTACGTCGCAAGGCGTCCGCCGTGGTACGCACTCTGGAGCGTCACCATCGACGCCGCACGCTCCCCGGGCGCCACCGCCATGGCAAGGAACGCCCCGCACATGCCGGCGCAGTGCATGCTCCCGACAAGCGAGGCCCCGAGCACCGCCGCCACAAGAGGCACGATCGCATGCTCGCTTCCGCTCGTCATTTGACACCCACCCACGTCTCCGCGCTGACGATCGCCACCGACTCGCCCCGGGCACGGACTGTCGCCCTGATCTCGTGCAACCCCTCGCCGAGAAGCGGCACGTCGACCTGGTAGATCCCCGGCCCCCGCTCCGCGCACACCCCGCTGAAGCGATGCGACGCGTCGAGGTGGCTGAAGCACTCGACCTCGACCCGCCCGCCCGAGACCGCCTCGCCCTCCGCGTCACGCAGTCTCATGGTCAGCGTCCGCATGCCCGTCGCCGACATCGCCCCGGCCGCATCGATCTCGAGCGACCACCCGAGCACACGGGCACGCTCCCGCGCCGCCTCGTCCTGCTCCCAGCGGATCGCCTTTCCGTAGTAGTCCGGCTCGACCGCGAACGTCGGATCGCTGTGGGCGAGATAGAGCGTCACCCCGACCACCGTGAAGTTCGTACAGAGCAACCCCCCGACGAGCCACAGCGGTCCCGGTATCCGACGCCGCCGCCGATCATTGCTCTTCATCGTCATCCTCCTTCTGGGACTTGGAGTGCTCGACCATGGTGCCCGGCCCCATCAGCGTGTACTTCACGTCCTTGGTGAACCGTCCCTCCGTGTCCGAGACTCGGATCACGGCGCTCGCCTTGCCACGTGAGAAGGCATCGAACGGCGCGACGATGCTGGTCGGAATCACCCGCGCCTCCTCAGGCCCGAGGTCCATCCCCTCCTCGTGCCTCGCGCTCGCTCCGGGCACTCCAACCACCTCGACCGTGTACGAGACGGGCCTGTCCGTCCGATTCGTCACCTTCACGTTCACCCGATTCATCACGGTGCCGTCCGGCATCACCGTGAACGGCGCTCCGCGCCCTCGCACGATGATCACGGTCGCCAGCGACTTCGTCGCAAGCGCAAACAGGAACAACGACCCGAGCACCGCCAGCAGCGTCGCGTAGATCGCCACGCGAGGCCTCACGCGCCGACGGCTCTCACCCGCCAGCTCCCGCTGCGACGCGTACCGGATCAGCCCCGGATCCCGCCCGATCTTCGCCATCACCGCGTCGCACGCGTCGATGCACTGTGCGCAGTTCACGCACTCCATCTGAAGACCGTTCCGGATGTCGATCCCCGTCGGGCACGTCGTCACGCACAACCGGCAATCGATGCAGTCGCCGATCCGGGCCTCGTCCTCGCCCAGCACCGGGAGCGCCACGTCGCCGGTCGCCGCTCTCTTCTTGCCGCGCGGCTCCCCGCGCGTCCGGTCGTACGCCACGATCGTCGAGTCGCGATCAAGCATGACGCTCTGGAACCGACCGTACGGGCAGGCCACGATGCACGTCTGCTCGCGGAAGTACCCGAAGTCGAACATCATCGCCGCCGTCGTCGCCAGCATCACGAAGAACGGAGCCGGATGCTGCGCCGGGGACTGACGCACCCACTGCGCCAGCCGCTCCACCCCGACGAAGTACGCCAGAAACGTGTGCGCCAGGTACATCGACACCAGCAGGTACACGACGAACTTCACGCCCCGCGCAAGCGGGGTTCCCTTCGAACCCGGCCTCCCCAGCCCGAGCAACCTCTCGATCGGCCTGTACACGAACTCCATGTACACCGTCTGCGGGCACGCCCAGCCGCACCAGACCCTGCCGAACAGCGCCGACATCAGGAACACCAGAACGAAGATCGACACCATCAGCAGCGCCAGCAGCACGGTGTCCGTCGGCAGGAACGTCGTGCCGAACAGCGTGAACCGCCGGGCCGCGACGTCCAGCAGCACCAGCGGCCTGTCGTTCAGACGCACGTAAGGAACGAGCGTGAAGACGGCGATCAGCCCCCACGCGACCCACCGGCGCGCCCGCAGGAACCGCCCATCCGAGACCTTCGGACAGATCCAGCGACGCTTCCCCTCGCGCGTCAGCGTTGAGAGCACCTCAGAAGCGCCCGTTGTCTCGACCCCTGTTGCCACGCTCGCACCACATCCTGGAGGGCTCGCCCTCCCTTACTCCGACCCTTGCTTGGCGCCCGGCCACGGGGCAATCGCCTCGCCCTCGGGCGCCCGCGGAGCCGCCGGCGTCGTCCCCCGCAGCGAGGCCACGTACGCCGCCAGGATCACACGCTCGTTCTGTGAGATCGTGTTCTGCCACGCCGGCATCGCCCCGTTCGCGGCTCCCGCCGTGATCACCCCGAAGATGTCCGTGACCTGCTTGACGTTCTTGTACTGCTCGTCCGTCAGGTTCACGCCGTTGATCCCGCCGCCGTCCTTCGCGTGGCACGGCGCGCAGTTGCCGATGAACGTCCCCTGCGCGATCGCCATCATCCGCGAGTCGCCCATCATCTTCACGATGGTCGCCTCGTCGGGCTCGAGATCCCCGATCTCGCCGAAGATCCGCTCATACTCCGCGACCTGGGCGCGATTCCACTTGTCCCAGATCGAGTACGACATCGGGCTCCAGTGGTACCACGCGATGTAGCCGACGGAGAACAGCACCGACCCGAGGAAGATGGCGTGCCACCACCCCGGCGTCGGATTGTCGTACTCCCTGATCCCGTCGTACTCGTGGTCGAGCAGCGACTCGCCCTTCGGACCGCTTCCGGGTGCAACCGTCATGACGCCACCTCCTCGTTCTCACGCGCCGCGCCCGGCCTGCGCACCGGCGCCGGCCCGTCGTCGAGCGGGATCATCGCGTGCGCCCGGGACGCCTCGCCCGTGCGCCGCCCCAGCAATCTCGACACCACCATCGCGAACACCGCCAGGAATATCACCAGCCCGATCTGCGGGTACACCGACAGATCCATGTGCCCCATGATGTCGGAGAGACTCATCGCTTCTCCTCCTTCGCCTCGTGCTCGCCGGCCTCCGCCTGGGTCGTCGCCTCCGCCGCCGGCTCCGCCGGCGCGTGGATGTCCGTTCCCAGTCGCTGCAGATACGCCACCAGCGCCACGACCTTCTTTCCCTGCATATCCGGGTAGCCGCCCTGCGCGACCAGCTCCGTCGCGATCCGCTCCGCCTGCTCACGCGCCGCCTTCTCCGCCCCGCCCTCGCGGACCGCCGAGGAGTACGGCACGCCCAGCATCGCCATCGCGTCCACCCGCGCCTGGATCGACTCGAACCTCAGGTCCTGCTCGAGCAGATGCGGATAGCCAGGCATCAGCGACTGGGGGATCAGCTGACGCGGGTCCTCCAGGTGCCGCACCTGCCAGTCGTGCGACTGCTTCCCGCCCACACGCGCAAGGTCCGGACCGATGCGCCGGCTTCCCCACTGGAACGGATGGTCGTACACGAACTCGCCCGGCTTGCTGTACTCGCCGTATCGCTTCGTCTCGGCCCAGATCGGCCGGACCATCTGCGAGTGGCAGTTGTAGCAGCCCTCGGCGATGTAGATGTCTCGCCCCGCCAGCTCCAGCGGCGTGTACGGCTTCACCGACGCGATCGTCGGCACGTTCGACCGGATCAGGAACGTCGGGATGATCTCGAACAGCGACGCGATCGCCACCGCCACCAGCACGAACAGCGAGAACTTCAACGGACGCCGCTCCCACACGCGGTGCCACCACCCCTGGATGAACACGTCGGCCTTGTGCCCCACGCCAACGTTCGCGCCGAGGCGTGATCCCGGACGCGGCGGGTCCACATACACCCGGGCCAGCGCCGGCGCCTCGTGCTCCGCCACCTCGTACACCTTCGGACGCTTCAGCCACGTCATCCCGATGTTCACGCCGCACAGGATCATGCCCACCAGGTACATGCTGCCGCCCACCACGCGGACCCAGTACATCGGAACAAGCGCCGTCACCGTCTCGACGAAGTCCGGGTACGCGAGCCGACCCGACTCATCGAACGCCCGCCACATCAGCCCCTGCGTCAGGCCGGCCGTGTAGATCGAGAGCACGTAGAGCAGAATGCCGATCGTGCCCAGCCAGAAATGCGTGGACATCATCCTGCGGCTCCAGAGCGGGGTCTGGAACAGACGCGGCGCCAGCCAGTACAGCATGCCGAACGTCATGAACCCGTTCCACCCGAGCGCACCGCCGTGCACGTGCGCGATCGTCCAATCCGTGTAGTGCGAGAGCGCGTTCACGCTCTTGATCGAGAGCATCGGGCCCTCGAAGGTCGACATCCCGTAGAACGTGATCCCCACCACGAAGAACTTGAGAATGGGATCGCTCGCGACCTTGTTCCACGCCCCCCGAAGCGTCAGCAGGCCGTTGATCATCCCGCCCCACGACGGCATCCAGAGCATCAGGGAGAACAGCATCCCCAGCGTGCTCGCCCACGACGGAAGCGCCGTGTAGTGCAGGTGGTGCGGCCCCGCCCAGATGTACATGAACACCAGCGACCAGAAGTGGACGATCGACAGCCGGTACGAGTACACCGGCTTCTCCGCCGCCTTCGGAAGGAAGTAGTACATCAAGCCGAGGAACGGCGTCGTCAGGAAGAACGCCACCGCGTTGTGCCCGTACCACCACTGCATGAACGCGTCCTGCACGCCCGCGTACACCGGCCAGGACTTGGCGATGTCCGCGCCCGTCACCGCCTGCCCCTTGATCGCGCCCGCGATCACCAGCGGCAGCGTCAGGTTGTTGAACACGTGCAGCATCGCCACCGTCACGATCGTCGCGATGTAGAACCACAGCGCCACGTACATGTGCCGCTCACGACGCTTGATGAGCGTCCCGAAGAAGTTCACGCCGAAGAACCCCACCCACACCACCGCGATCGCAAGGTCGATCGGCCACTCCAGCTCCGCGTACTCCTTCCCCTGGGTGATCCCCAGTGGAAGCGTCAGCGCCGCCGAGACGATGATCGCCTGCCAGCCCCAGAAGTGCAGCTGGCTCAGCACGTCGCTGAACATCCGCGCCCTGCACAGACGCTGCGTCGAGTAATAGATCGCCGCGAAGATCGCGTTCCCCGCAAACGCGAAGATCGCCGCGTTCGTGTGCAGGGGACGCAGACGCCCGAAACTGATCCACTCCGTGTTGACGATCAGCGACAGCCACCCGAATCCCGACTTGGTCAGCAACTGGGGCACCGCCAACTGCAGGGCCACGATCACCCCGACCAGCATCGCCACAACGCCCCACAGGATCGTCGCACCCACGAACATCCGGACGATCCGGTCGTCGTAGCTGAACCGCTCCATCACCGCGCCCCCACCCGCCTCGACCCCGGACGCGTTCGCAACATGCTCGCTCATCGGTCGCGCTCCCAACGCCGAAACCCTCAAAGGGTGCGGCAAGACTTCGGACAATCGGATCTACTGCTCTTTTTATCGTCAATCCACCGCCCAAGTCAAGCCCGCCGAGCGAATCCTGCAAACTTCACCGCAGAACCGCCACAGACACCCCGAATCCAGAGCCCCGACCGACCCTCAAGTGCCCGCAAAGCCAAATTTCAGCGATTCGCTGGACTTGATACTCCTTTTGTCCGTAATATGGCACCATGCAGCAGAGGGTGCGCCCATGTTGAGCCAGGCAACCGGCTACGCCGCCAGCGCCATGGGGCACATCGCCGCCGCCGGCGGCAAGCCCGTTCTCGTCAAAGAGATCGCCGACGCCGCCGGCATCCCCCCCGCCTTCCTCGCCAAAATCGTCCAGTCACTCGCGCGCAAGGGACTCGTCGCCACCCAGCGCGGCGTCGGCGGAGGCGTCACCCTCTCCCGCGAGCCCTCACAGATCACCCTCTTCGAGATCTGCGAGGCGCTCAACGACCCATCCGTCGAATCGCGCTGCATGCTCGGCGTGTCCGCGTGCTCCGACGATCGCGCCTGCCCGTGCCACACCTTCTGGACCGCACACCGCTCCGAATACCACCAGTTCCTTCACAAGACCACGATCGCGGACATCGCCGCGTTCGAGACCCGCCGACGTTGGCGCTTCGAGTCAGAGAGCCGCTCGAAAGCCCGCACACCCGACGATCGCGGCTGACCACTGACCTGTTGAACTTCCTTGACAAAGACCGACCGCACCCGCCCCACACCACCGACCGCGAGGTGGCGCGTGAATGCGGCGCCGAAACACGCTCCGACCCGCTTCCTTGACTGGGCGGACATTGTGCGAACCGTCATCCCACGGTAGTCTGATCCGCCACGTCCCCAACTCGACCCAGTCGTTCCCCAGGCCCCGCCCCAGGAACGCGGGCCTGATGTCCTCACTCGAATGGGAGGTATAGAGATGGCCGGTGTGTTCGAAGCCCTTGAGTCCAGGCAGCTCCTCGCCACCTTCACGGTGCTGAACACCAACGACGCCGGCGCCGGCTCCCTCCGACAGGCCATCCTCGACGCCAACGCCCTCGCTGGCGCGGACGTCATCCAGTTCGCCGACGCCGCGGTCGGTGTCATCACACTCACCTCACAGCTCAGCATCACCGGAAGTCTGACCATCACCGGACGCACCGGTGTTGAGATCAGCGGCGGCGACACCACGCGCGTCTTCGACATCGCAAGCACCACAACCGCTTCCATGTCCGACCTGACCATCCGCAACGGCAGGTCCACCAGTGCCGCGGGCATCCAGAACGCCGGCTCACTCACCCTCACCCGCGTCACGCTCTCGAACAACACGGCAAGCAGTCTCGGGACCGGCGCGGGCGGCGCCATCCTCAACACCAGCACAGGCACCCTCGCCCTGACAAACTGCCTCGTCACCGGGAACTTCGCCACCGGAACGAGCAGCGGCAACGGCGCCGGCATCTCGAACTCCGGCACGCTCACCGTCACCAACTCCACCATCCGCAACAACACCGCCATCAACCGGGGTGGCGGCATCCTCAACACCGGAACCGCCACGATCATCGGCTCGACGCTCTCCAACAACCTCGCGTACAACACCGGCGGTGGCGCGATCATGGATCTCGGTGGCGAGCTCCAGATCATCAACTCAACCCTCTCCGGCAACGGCACCGACGAAGACGGCGGCGCGATCCACCTCAGTCTTGGCAGCGCCGCCGAGATCCACAACTCCACCATCACCGCCAACAACGCCGTCGACCTCGGTGACGGACTCTACATCGACCCCACGGCCTCGCTCCTCCTGACAAGCTCGATCGTCGCCGCAAACGGCACGGCCGACATCGCCGGCACCCTCGCTTCCGGATCGACCAACAACCTCGTCCAGGACGACACCGAGAACGGCGGCCTCACCAACGGCGTCAACGCCAACCTCGTCGGTGTCGATCCCCTCCTCGGCGCTCTGGCCGACAACGGCGGCCCGACACAGACCCACGCCCTCCTCGCAGGAAGCCCCGCGATCAACGCCGGAACCAACGCGTCCGGCCAGGCCACGACCGATCAGCGCGGCCCGCTCTTTGTGCGCACCGGCGCACCCGACATCGGCGCGTACGAAATCCTCACCCTCGCCGTGGTCGTTGACTCGCTCGGCGACGCCGAGGACGGAAACGTCGGCCCCGGCAACGTGACCCTGCGCGAAGCCATCGCCGCGACGAACGGCAACCCCGGCGCGGACAGCATCACCTTCGCCCCCGCGCTGAACAGCGGCACGATCCAGCTCGATGATGTTCGACTCTCGATCACCGACAACGTCTCAATCACAGGTCCTGGCGCCGCGAACCTCGCGATCACGCCGGGCAGCGACGGTGGCTTCTTCATCGATTACGACTTGGTCGTGACCATCGCTGGCCTCACGATTCGCGATGGAATCGTGGATTACAATGACGGAGCGGCCATCGAGAATCGCGGAACGCTGACTATCTCGAACGCGATCTTCAACAACAATCGCGCGAATGACACGAAAGCCCGCGGCGGTGCCATCTACAACGATGTGCGCGGCTCGATCACGATCTCGAACTCGCAGTTCACCGACAACTCCGCGACGGACACAGGCGGCGCAATCCAAAACGAGGGAGCGCTTACCGTCTCGAACTCGCAGTTCACCGGCAACTCCGCGATGAACGACGGAGGGGCAATCTATTTGGTGGAACGAGCCACGCTCACAATCACAAACACGCAGTTCACGGGCAACTCCGCCGGCGACGACGGAGGAACGATCTACAGCCAGATCGAAACCGCAGTCACCATCTCAGGCTCACAGTTCACCGGCTCTTCCGCCGCGGACAACGGTGGAGCGATCGTCAACATCGGCTCGATGACCATCTCCGACTCGACCATCACCGGAAGCAACGCAATCGGGGAGGGCGGTGCCGTCTTAAACCTCGGCTCGATGACGATCTCCGGATCGACCATCACCGGGAGCAACGCAAACATGGACGGTGGTGCCATCTCCAACAACGCGGCATCACTGTCTATCACAGGTTCGACGCTCTCGAACAATGCGGCGGGAGCGGACGGCGGCGCGATCCACGCCCGTAATAACTCCACGTTGACGATGACGGATTGCACGATCCATGAAAACTCGTCAAGTGACGATGGTGCGGGCCTATACCTGAACTACGTCACGGCGAACATCTCCGGCACCACGTTCTCATCAAACGTCGCGGCGGACAACGGAGGCGGCATCTATGCGTCATCGAGCACCATTGTAATGCATGATTCGACGGTGACCGGAAACAGCGCCAAGGACGATGCCGGACTCTCGATCTTCGCGGATACGGCTGTCACGATCACATCGTCCACCATTGAACTGAACACCGCGTCCCGCAGAAACGGCGGAATGGCCATCAATCACTCCGCGTCCACGGTCTCGATCGACGAATCCGTTGTGGCCTCGAACTCGTGCAGCAGCGGCGCTGGCGGCATAGAGAACACAGGCACGCTCACGATCACCGATTCGACCATTCGACAGAACACCGCCACCAACGGAAGCGCCGGCGGTATCCTCAGCGAGGGGCCGCTCACCATCACTCGTAGCACCATCGCCGACAACGTCGCGCGTTCTGCGGGTGGCATCTCGTCCGTTGGCGGCACACTCACTCTCGTCGACTCGACAGTCTCCGACAACACCGCCACGGATGTGAATAGCTACGCCGGCGGTATCTTCCTGAACAGCGGAGACACTTCCTCCATCTCCGGCTCGACCATCTCTGGAAACAGCGGATTCCGGGCCGGAGGCATCTATCAGCAGGCGGTCGGCGCGCTGACAGTGTCGAACTCGACCATCGCAGACAACACGTCCGCGTCGAACGCGGGGATCGGGATCGGCATTAGTTCTCTCAGGTCCGCAACGCTCCGCAGCACCATCGTTTCGGGTCACGCGCTGGCGGACATCAGCGGCTCGCTCGCCTCCGGCTCCGTCAACAACCTCATCGGCGATGCCGCCACAGCCGGCGGCCTCACCAACGGCGTCGATGGGAACCTCGTCGGCGTCGATCCCCTCCTCGGACCGCTCGCCAACAACGGCGGCCCCACGCGCACCCACCGGCTCCTCGCCGGAAGCCCGGCCATCAACACCGGCGCCAACCCCGAGGCCCTCACCACCGATCAGCGCGGCTTCCAGCGCGTCCGCGGAACCGCCATCGACATCGGCGCCGTCGAGTTCATCGGTGGCCCCTCCATCGCCTCCTTCACGCCCCCGACCTCCTCACTCCCCCTCGGACTCAGCGTCCTGCTCACCGCCGGCGGCGTCGCCGATCCCGACGGCTCCGTCGCGGGCGTGCGCTTCTATCTCGACGCCAACGCGAACGGCATCGGCGAACCGGGCGAGCTCCTTTTCAACGACACCAATGCCGCCGACGGCTTCAAGTACCTCTACGAGACCGACTCCGGCGACTCCGTCGGATCCAAGCGGTTCCTCGCCGTCGGCTACGACGAGGACGGCACCACCGGCGCCGCCCAACTCGCCACCGTCGCCGTTACCGATCCGGTCTCCATCGGCTCACCAGTTGGCGCGGCAAACTCCGTCAACGTCCATCGCGTCGCCTCCGTGAACACCATCGGCCACGTGCTCGTCTATCGCCAGGGCTGGACCTACGAGGACCTGACCGAGAAGACCGGCGCCCCCGTCGCCACCTCGCCCGCGATCACGTGGGTCGACCCGAAGAACGGGCTGGCCTTTGTGGCCGCGACGTCGGCGTCGGGCCTCCTCCTCTTCACGCGCTCCGCCTCGGGCACGTGGTCGTTCCGAAACCTCTCGACCGAAACGGGCGCAACCAGCTCGCCATCGGGCAACCTCACGCACTTCATCTCGAAGCGTCAGCGGATCGTCGTCATCGCCGGCATCACCGACACTGGCCGCGTCGTCGCCTTCCGCCAGGCCCTCACACCATCCTCGCCCGGCGTGCACGCCTATTCCTTCATCGACATCTCCGCCGATCTCGAGTCACAAGGCCAGACGACTCCTGCGCTCACAGGACTGACGAGCTACGTCCCCAAGTGGGACACCTGGCACCTCGCCGGCGTCGACACCATGGGCCGCATCCAGTCCATCTGGATCAACACCAACAACCCCGCCTTCACCAAGTGGCGCACCGACAATCTCAGCAACATCACCGGCGCACCCGCCCTCTCCGGCCAGCTCGCCGTCACACTCACCGCCTGGGGCGGCATCAATCTCACCGGCCTCGACAGCTCCGGCAACATGCTCACCACCTGGTGGGTCCCACGCTTCGGAGGCCAGTGGGCCGTCAGCAACCTCACCACCCGCTACAGCGGACCACAGCTCGTCGGCGGCAACCTCACCGCGTACACCACGCCCTGGGGAGGCATCAACTACGTCGGCCTCGACAGCGCTGGCGATGTCCGCGTCTATTGGTGGGTCCCGTCCTTCGGCGGCACCTGGGCGATCTCGCGCTTGCTGCCCTCTTCAACGCCGGATGAGAGCGTGCCGACCGGCCGCCTCACCAGCCACGCCTCCGGCGCGGGCACGCTCAACGTCTTCGGCACCAACGCCTCGGGCGACCTGCTCCGACTCGCGTGGCAGCCCGGACCGGGATCGACGTGGGCCGTCGAGAACCTCTCCGAGATCGCCGTCGAAGTCTGATCCGCTTCCCCGCTCGCTTCCCCGCTCGCGGCCCCGCCCGCGCCCAAGCCCGCAATCCCCGCACGATTCGGCTCGGGCGGGTGCGATCGGTTGCGAGAGCGGCTCGGATGATCGCGCCGGCGCGCATCGGCACAAGCCCTTGTCACTTGCGGACTTGGGCGAGCCAGTGCAACCGAATGCGAGAGGGAGAGGGAATGCCGAGGGGCGGACTCGAACCGCCGACCTCCGGGTTATGAATCCAGCGCTCTAAACCAGCTGAGCTACCTCGGCGTCAGTCCCAGAGTATACGCCGCCCTCACCCCAGCTTTCCCATCATCCTCCGTCCCTCTATCCCTCCGTCCCTTCTTCCGTCTCCCCTACTCCGCCCGCTCGATCTCGACCTCCAGCACCGCGTATCCGTCGAGTTCGAAGTGCTCCACCATGATCTCGACGGTTCGGCCTTGTTCAAGCGTGAACGTCCCCACATCCCGCGTCGGGGCGTGCCACGTCCAGTTCTCGATCACCGCCACACCGTCCACCAGCACCCGCACGCCGTCGTCCGACAGCGTCCTGATGCGCCACGTCCCAGGTCCCAGCGGAATCGACGTCGTCACGATCGTCCCGAACCGGTCGCGTCCGATCTCCGCTCCCTCGAGATCCGGCGACACCCCAAGCTCGCGCGGCCCACCATGCCGGTACGCCAGCCGCACGCCCTCCATCGAGACGCTCCGCGAATGCGGGCCCGCCGCCTCCGCCCGCCACCCCTCCAGATTCTCCCGCGGGTCGGCCGTCCAAGGGAAGAACCGCGCCGTCCAGGTCGCCCCCAGCAGCGTCCCCTCCAGCACCCGATCCAGTCCCTCACCCTTCAGCGAAACCCTGTACGCGTGAACGCCCGGCCCCGCCGCGACGCGCACCACGACCGGCCGCGGCTCAGCCCCCGCCTCACCCTCCGGTCTCTCCACCGTCACGCTCACGCCCTCGGATTCACACTCCGCAGCGATCTCCGCCGGCGCGCCCCACACCTCGTACCGGTGCACGCCCCCCGCGCGATCCAGCTGCCTCACCATCACCGACTCGTGGTCCCAAGGCCCCCACTCACCCATGATGATGTTCTGACGCCCGGCCAGCGCACCCCGCGCGCCCACCGGCTTCGAGCGTCCGAACACCGGGTACGAAGGAACGTGCACCGGCAGACCGGCGTCTCCCTCACTCATCCCTTCGCCGCCCTCGACCCGCGCCGGCTCGCCGACGTCCTGGAACGAGTTGAGACCACCAACCGTCTTGCCGGTGGCACGCAGATGGATCCCCACCCGATCGCCGGCAAACTGGTTCGACGCGATCACGTTGTCCGTCGAGCCCCGGTGGTTCCGCTTGGCCCACGGCGTCTTCATCAACGCCGCGTCGTCGTCGGTCCAGAGGTGCACCCCCGCGGCATTCCCCTCGAACTCATTCTCGCGGATCGCGTTCCCGCTCCCGTGCTCGATGTTCACTCCACCCCGTTCCAGCCCGTATCCGCTCGTTCCGTTCCTCCGGAACACATTGAGCGCGACCAGCGTCTCCTGCGAGTATCCGCCCCAGATCCCGCAGATCGCGTTCTCGACGAACTGGTTGGCGATGATCCGATTCCCGAACGAGAAGGTCATCTCGAGCCCATGGGCGGGCGCATACGAGAGGTCGTTGGCGATGAAGAGGTTGTCGTTGCACCCCTTCCGCGCGTGATCAAAGCCCTCGGGGCCGGGCGCCTCACCGAGCGCCTCCTTCCCGCCGAACCCGAAGACCCCGTCGCCCCCGTGCGTGATCGAGTTCTCCCCGATCACGTTGTTGCTGCACTGCTCGAACATCAGCAGGCCGGCAGAATCCTGGCCACGGTTGTACACCCCGTGCGAGTATCCGCGCACGCAGAAATCAAGCGCGTTCCGCGTCACCGTGTTGCGGCTCGATCGCCACATCGCGATCCCCCACCCCGACAGGAACGAGCAGTCGTTGTCGAACACCTTCGAATCGTTCACGCGATCGAGCACGATCCCGTTCTGACCCTCACGCACGCGGACGTTCCGCACCTCGACGCCGCTCGAACGCTCGATCAGCATTGCGGCGCCGTAGTTCGTCGCCCACTCGCGCTGGTCGTTCGCGTGCGGCCACAGCCAATCCCCCGAATCCTCCGCAGCGGGCGTCGACCTCAACCTCTGCCGGAAGTTGTCGCGCAGCACCGCCCCATCGATCACAAGCCCATCCGCGCCCCGCGCCAGCAGCCCGACCTTGAACCCCTCGATCGCCGCCCCCTCCACACGCACATTCTTCTGCCCATCGACCACGAGCCCCACGCCCGCCATCACATCCCCCGGCGTCCCCGCGGGCGCGCCGCGCAGCACCGATCCCGGCTCGAATCGGATCGTGACGTCCGAAGCCGCGATCCTCACCACGCCATTCCCGTTCGCGTCTGCGATCACGGCCCCCGGCGCAATCCGCAGCACGCACGATCGATCCACGATCGTGTCGTCCGCGATCACCTCGATCACCGGCAGCGGGCTCTCGCCCGAACCTCCGAACGCACAAACGGCCCCGACGATGGACGACAGGGCCGCGACGCTGGTCATCAACATGGCTCGGACTTCCTCGTGCGTTCCCCGCGAGGCACCCCAACCCATCCCCGACACTCGGCCGGCTTCACGCGTGCTTCGACTCGCTCTGAACCGGCTGCTCGATCTGTTCCGCCGTGCTCACTCGCGCGTCAACGCCTCCCGACGTCAGCGGCGGCCTCGCCACGGTCGACGGCTTGCTCGACTCGCGATCGATGTCCTCTTCAACCCCCTTCAGTCCCTTCTTGAACTCCACGATCCCCTTGCCCAGACTCTTGCCGACCTCGGGCAGCCGCTTGCCGAACAGCAGCAGTCCGATCGCCAGAATGATCACCAGTTCCCAGGTGCCGATGGGGCCGAATCCGATTGCAAGCGTGTTCATCGCGTCTCCGATGCCGGTCGCGTGGCGTCGATGCCCTTCCGCGACATGTCCCATTGTATCGCCGGATCCGCTCGAAGGTTCACCAGCCGCCGCTCGCCCCCGTGCCCCCCACCCGCGCCGCGAATCGCCGCTCGCACGCCTCCACCACATTGACCAGCAGCATCGCCACCGTCATCGGACCCACGCCTCCCGGTACCGGCGAAACCCACCCCGCAACGCCCCTCACCTCTTCAAACGCCACATCCCCCACCGTCCTCATCTTCCCGTCTGGACCCGCAACCCGGTTCACGCCCACATCCACCACGATCGCCCCCGGCTTCACCATCGACGCCGTCACAAGCCCAGGAACCCCCGCCGCCGCCACCAGCACATCCGCCCCGCGGCACATCTCCTCGATCCCCCACGTCCACTTGTTGCACGACACCACCGTCGCGTCCTGCCTCATCAGAAGCACCGCAATCGGCTTCCCCACCACGTCCGAAGCCCCCACCACCACGCACCGCTTCCCACGAAGGTCCACACCCGTCGACTCGATCATCTTCACCGTCGCCAGACCCGTGCACGGCGCCAGCGACGACCTCCCGTACACCACGTTCCCGATGTTCGCCGGGTTCACACCCTCAACGTCCTTGTCCGGCGCGATCAGACGCTGCACCCGATACGGGTCCACCGTCGGCGGCAACGGCACGTGCAGCATGATCGCGCTCACCGTCTCGTCCGCGCTCAAGAGCAGCACCCGCCCCGCGATGTCGTCGAACGTCGCCGTCCCCGACAGGAGATGCAGCCGGTAATCGATCCCGAGCGCCTGGCACGCCTTCGCCTGGTTCTCCGAGTACAGCCGCGCCGACGAGTCACCCGAATCCACCAGCACCGCATCCAGACGCACGGCCCCCGGCCCGGCCCGCTCCGTCAGCGCGCGCACCCGCTCCGCCACCCGTTCCCGGTGCGACCTCGCCAATGCCACGCCATCGATGATCTGTGCCGCCATTACCCCCATCGTAAGCGATCGGCTCCTTCCCCGTGGCACCGCTCTCCAGAGCGGTGTTCTCCCACCTCGCTTGGTTCTTCGCCCGGCCGCTCCGCCATCCCTTCACGGGACTGCCTCTTGTTCCGGTGGCGTTGTTCCCCGCCCCTTCGAATGCCGAGTGGCGAATGCCGAGTGCCGTTTCCCTGTAACATCCTCCCGTGCCCTCAGAGACCAACCGCATCCACGAGCTCCGCGAACTCCTCACACGCGCCAATCGCGCGTACTACGCCGACGCCCACCCCATCATGTCCGACCCCGAGTTCGACAAGCTCCTCGCAGAGCTTGCCTCACTCGAAGCAAAGCACCCCGACCTCGCCGACCCCGACAGCCCCACCGCCCGCGTCGGAGGCGAGCCCATCAAGGGCTTCACCACCGTCAGGCACGCCCTCCCGATGCTCAGCATCGACAACACCTATGACGAGCAGGGCGTCCGCGACTGGGCCGATCGAGTCTCCCGCGGCCTCGATCCCGGCAAGAAGCAACCTAAGTCCGACGGCTCCCCATCTCTTTTCCCTTCCCCTTCATCCCTCAGTCCCTCTGCCCCTCCGTCCCCTCTGTACTCCTGCGACCCCAAGATCGACGGCGTCGCCCTCTCCCTCCGCTACGAGCGCGGCCGCCTCGTCCGCGCCGTGACGCGGGGCGACGGCGAGAAGGGCGACGACGTGACCCACGCCGCCCGCGCCATCCGCGCGATCCCCGTCGTCCTCTCCGCAACCCAGAAGAAGGCCCCGCCCATCCCCGACGTTCTCGAAGTCCGTGGCGAGGTCTACATGACCCTGAAGGAGTTCGAGAAGCTCAACAAGCAGCGCGAGGAAGAGGGCGAGGATCTCTTCCTGAACCCGCGAAACACCACGGCCGGAACCCTCAAGAACCTCGATCCCAAGCTCGTCGCCGCGCGAAACCTCTCCTTCTGCGCCCACGGCCGAGGCGAGATCTCCGATCCCGGCTTCGCAGCGTCCCACTCCGAGTTTCTCGCTCGCATCAAGTCCCTCGGCATCCCCGTCACGCCACACCTGTACCCGTGCGCGGGCGTCGAAGAGATCCTCGCCGCGATCGCCGACTTCGACGCCAAACGCCGCACGCTCCAATACGCCACCGACGGCATGGTCGTCCGCGTCGACTCCTTCGAGCAGCAGACCAAGCTCGGAACAACCTCAAAGTCCCCGCGCTGGATCGTCGCCTTCAAGTACCCGCCCGATCGCGTGATGACGAAGCTGCTCGATGTTCTCCACCAGGTCGGCAAGACCGGCAAGATCACGCCCCGCGCCGTGATGGAGCCCGTCCTCGTCGCCGGCTCGGTCGTGCAGCACGCCACGCTCCACAACTACGGACAGGTCCGCCAGAAGGACATCCGCATCGGCGACACCGTCGAGATCGAGAAAGCCGGCGAGATCATCCCGTACGTCGTCGGCGTCGTGTTGGACCGGCGGCCCCGGGATGCGAGGGAGATCCATGCGCCGGATTCGTGCCCTGAATGCGGGGGAACGGTGGAGATCGTGTTTGACCAGAGACGATTGGATCTGTGGGCCAGGATCGACGCGGCGCCCGAAAAACTGGCCAAAGAAGAGAAGCTGCTCGTCGACGTTCGAGCAGCGAGAAAGAAGTCGAGCAGAAAACTCGAAGACATTGAAGCAACCGTTCAAGAGCTTCGCGAACTGATCGCGTCGCGGAAGACAACCGATCCAATCAACTCACGCGATGAATCTGGCAGAATCTGCCTTAACCCAGAGTGCCCGGCACAGATCTACGAGAAACTCGTCTGGTTCTGCGGGCGCAAGCAGATGGACATCGAGGGCCTCGGCGAGAAAACCATCTCCCAGATCCGCGCCGACGGCCGCATCCCCCTCAACACCTTCGCCGACATCTTCCACCTTAAGGACCATCGCGACACGCTCCTCGAAATCGACCGCATGGGCGAGAAGAAGGTTGACAACCTCCTCGCGGGCATCGAGACAGCGAAATCGCGCGGGCTGGCCCGCGTGCTGGCGGGGATGGGGATTCGCCACGTCGGTGACACCACGGCGAAGCTGCTGGCGCGGCGCTTCAAGGGTCTCGACGATCTCCTTGCCGCAGGTGTCGAGCAGTTGATGCCCAAAGCCCTCGCGACCAAGCAGGCTCAAGCATTGGGATACTCAAAAGAAGCAAAGGCACGACCCGAGACAGGATTGGGTTCGGATACTGCCCCAGTAGTTTATCGCTATTTACACAGCTCCACAGCGGCACGGACATTTGCTGCACTTCGTTCTGTCGGCGTTGATCTGTCGTCTAAGGACTACAGACCGCCGGAGGCCACGGCACCCAATGCTGGTCCATTCGCTGGCAAGACAATCGTGCTGACCGGTACTTTTGAAAACTTCGACCGTGAAGAGCTCAAATCTGTTTTGGAGTCGCGAGGTGCAAGAGTGGCGGGCTCAGTCTCCTCACGCACGACTTTGGTCATCGCGGGTGCTTCAGCGGGATCAAAGCTGGACGATGCCAATAAGCTGGGGATCGAAGTTTGGAACGAGGCGATGCTCCTGAAAGCGGTCCAACCTGACTGAGCTCATCCCTGAATCGGCCACCCAAGGCGCGAAAGCCCAGCAAGCAGTTGATCGAAGTATGTCCTTTCTTCGTCGCAGACTCCTCCATCGATGCTGATGCTGAGCAGTTCTTGTCCGAGCAGGTAAGCATGGACAGCGCACACCTGCTCATAGGTCAATCCGAGCTCATTCTGTATGCGAAGCAAATCCGACACTTCTTCGTGCTCAAGCACCCCGTCAACCATTGCACCACGAAGCACTCCCAAGTACTCCACGAACCACGATTCCATCCATGCGTTTCGTGTCATCGAGATCGAGAATGAGACTGACAGGCCACCAGCCAGCCGAGGTTCCTTGGCTGGTTTCGGGGGCTGCTTCCGCTCTTCCACCTCGCCAGAAGCGAACTGCTCGGCCTTCTTCGAAGCGGGCCCAAGCGGCACGTCTGATGCCTCTACCCGCACGATTCGATCAACCTTGAAGCACTTTGGTCCATTCTCTGGCGACACTTGTATCGCTCGGACCATGAGGCCATCAGCCCCGTCAGCGAGTCTGATCGGAATGATCACTCGTTCGGTGAGGTTGCTGGCTTTGGGGCCTTTTGCGTACCAGATTCGCGCACAGACGCCGAGACGCACCACTCGAATAAGCTCGGCAATTGGGTCACGGCAAGGATCTTCAGCAGCCATGAGTTTGACCTCCCGCAACGCAAAGATACCCGTCTATGGACATGCTTGCACGCAAAGCGTGACCCGCCTCCTTCAAGCGCTCGGCCGATCCTGACGATCTACTCCCACCCGCTCGCAGCCGTCGCGCTGTTATCGGTCTCACGCCTTCCACCACCCATCACGCGCTTCCGTTCTGCGAATGTCGAATCACGAATGCCGAATGCCTCCGCGTTCGCACCCAGCACCAAGCACCCTCTGCCCCCGGTCCCCTCATGCAGAACCTCGAGTTCAAGTGCGAACTCCGCGACCTCGCCCTGGCGCGATCCATCATCCTCCGCCTTGGCGCCGTCCACGCCGGCACGCTCGAGCAGACCGACACCTACTACCGCGTCCCCAGCGGCCGCCTCAAGAAACGCGAGACCGTCGGCGAGCCGACCGAGTACATCTTCTATCACCGCCCCGACCGGCTCAGCCCCAAGATCAGCCAGTTCACCATCTTCTCCGAGCCACAGGCCGTCGAGCGTTTCGGCGCGACGCCCCTCCCCACATGGGTCGTCGTGCGAAAGGTGCGAGAGCTTTTCCTTCTCGGAAACGTGCGCATCCACCTCGACCAGGTCTCCCGGCTCGGCACCTTCCTCGAGTTCGAGGCCATGGTCACGAACGCCGTCACCGTCGACCACTGCCAGAAGCAGCTCACCGACCTCCGTGCCGCCCTCTCCCCCACCCTCGGCGAGCCCATCGGCTGCGGCTACAGCGACCTCCTCTCAAAGGACGAGGACGATCAGCCGCAGAAACTTCTCGGACCCGGTCGCACCTGAGCACGGACCGGCAAGCCCGGTTCTCCACAGGCCGGATCCCATAAATCACGCATTGCCAGACGCTTGCAACTTTCGACCTCCGGTCGGTGTTCGACTTGTACTCGGCGGGGCGCCGTGTTAGGATGCACTGCCTTGAGGAGGGCCTCCGTGACCCAGGCCGGGTTTCACAAGACGCGGCACACCATGACCCGCGAACGGACGTTCACGCTCGTCGAGGTTCTTTTGTCGCTCGGCATCATCGGCCTCCTCCTCGCCGTCGCCCTCCCCACGCTCGGCAAGGCCATGGCGACGGCCCGGTCATTCCGCTGCCAGATCGCGCAGCGGAGCGTCGCATTCGATTTCGCCGTCTTCGCGAACGACGATCTCGGTCCCGATCGCGGCGACGATGCCGCCCTCGGCACGCGGTTCCGCCTCGAGACCTTCCAGGAGAGCCAGTACGGCATCGACGAGTTCTGGCGATACGGCGAGGCCTCCGTCCACGAGCTTCCCGATGATCAGAACAACGATCCGATGCGATGCGCCGAGCTTCGCGATCCGATCCGTCTCCGTCGCGACAAGCCCTGCGCCTCCGGAGGCGTCTCGCCCCCGTCGAGCGTCTCCTTCGGATTCAACGCCCGACTCCACCGCAGGAGCGTGGGACCGCCCGACGCCCCGCGGACCGAAACAGTTCAACTCACGTCCTCGATCCTCGAGTGGGGAATGGTCCCGCTCTTCTGGGATGTGGACGGCGCACTCGCCGCGTCGCGATCCCTGAACCCCGTCTTCAGCGCTCCGTCCTTCGCGGGCGAGTCCGGCCCTGACCTGTGGTATCCCTCCAAGCGTCACAACGGCGCATCGAACTTCGCGTTCATCGATGGACACGTGGAGTCTTCACTCGACCCGCTCCGCGCCGAGGGTTGGATGTGGGCGCCCCCGACGCTCAAGTGACCCATTCCGCTTCGGCAATGCACAGCCCCTTCCACCGACACGAACCGACGCGCCAACCGTCCGGCGTTCGCGCCCGCGGCTCGGAAACATGAACCGTGAGAACCCTCCGCCGCAAGTTCTCCGTGCTCGTCCTCATCGTCGGCACGGGCGTGCTGCTCGTCGAGGTCGCAGCGGTCTGGGGCATCCTCACGCTCCAGCGAGAGATCGCCTGGCCCATGCGATCCATGGAGACGGTGCTCCGAGGCCTCCACCAGACGAAGCTCGCCGCTCGGGATCTCTCGCTCGCTCTCGAAGACATCCTCGCCCGACAGACCTCCGATGCAGCCGACAGCCCGGATCCGGACATTGATCGCGCCCGGGCACTGGCAGCGACGCTCAATCGGCGCCTCGATGCGCTCGACGAGTCCGAGAGCTACCTCATCCGCAGCGGCCTCGGATCCACACGCACCCTCCGCACCCACGTCCGCACCGCGTCAGAGGCCACCGATGCCGCGCGCATCGAACCCGCGCAACTCGCAGAATCGATCCGCGCTCTGGCTGTTGTCCGCGATCTCATCGAACGCATCGAGGGACACGTCCTCGGCGACTCGAACTTCCAGATCGATCACGCCGAACGCATGCGCGACCTCGTCCTGATCGTCGCCATCGCCTGCTTCGCGGCACTCGTCCTCGCCGTCTGGCTCGGCGCCGTGCTGTTCGGACGCTGGGTCCTCGATCCGATCGGCCACCTCCGCGTCGCCGCGGAACGCATCGGCGCCGGAGACTACAGCCACAGGATCGCGACGCGGGGCACCGACGAACTCGCCACCCTCAGCGGCGATGTCAATCGCATGGCCCAGACGATCGCCCGCATGACCGATGAACGCGTCGAGCGCGAACGTCTCGCCGCCGTGGGCGAGATGGTCCAACGCGTCGCACACAACCTGAGGAACCCGCTCTCCGGAATCCGTTCCCTCGCAGAGGTCACCCGTGAGGAACTCCCCAAGGACTCCGATCTCCGCGATGTCCAGTCCCGCATCATGGCCACCGTCGATCGCTTCGAGGAGTGGCTCAAGCAGCTCATCCGCACCACCCGCCCAATCGAGATCGCCACGGTGCCCCTCGACCTGGCCTCGTGGCTCCCCGGCGTCGTCGAGCCGCTGAGGCCGCTCTCACAGATCAAACGCATCGAGATCCGAGTCTCAGTCCCTCCAACCCCTCTCATCGTGCACGCCGACCCCGCGCACCTTGAGCACGCACTCGTCGCCCTCGTGACGAACGCGATCCAGGCAGCCCCAGAGGACTCGCCCGTTGAGATCGACGTGGAGCAGGCCCCGGAACGCCGCGCCGCCATCAGGGTCCGCGACTATGGCCCCGGCATTCCTTCGGACCTCCGATCCAGAGTCTTCCAGCCATACTTCACCACGAAGCCCGATGGCACTGGCATAGGCCTTGCATTAGCCAGGCATGTCATCCACCAGCACCGCGGCACCATCGCGATCCACGATCCTCCCGCAGACCCCGGCAGAGCACTTCAAGGCGGTCCGGGTGCCGTTTTCGTCGTCACTATCCCAACAGAAACCGACTGACACGCGGCCAGATGTGGCCAGATCCGGGCGCAAGATGGCCAAAGTATTGATCATCGAGGACGAGGCGAATCTCCGTTTCACCATCGCACGCTCGCTTCGGGCCGCCGGACACGAGGTCTCCGAGGCCGAGTCCGCCTCGCAGGCGGCCGAGCTGATGGCGCGCCAGGCGTTCCAGGCCGTGCTCACCGACGTCAACCTTGGCGTGGGCAACGGCATCGATCTCATCGCCGGCGCCAGAGCCGACGGCTTCGACGGCGCCGTCATTGTGATGACGGGGTACGGCACGATCGAGTCCGCCGTCCACGCGATGAAGTCCGGCGCGGACGACTATCTCCAGAAGCCCATCCGCCTCGATGAGCTGTCGCTCCTGCTGGAGCGAACGCTCCAGGCGCGACGCGACCGCCGCCGACTCCGACTGTACGAGCGACTCGAGAGATCTTCAGCCGACGCGGAGACCATCATCGGCCACAGCCCCGCGTGGAAGGAGACCCTGTCGCTCGCGGAACGGCTCGCCCGCGTCCCGATCGCCCCGAAGTCAGACGGCCCGGCTCCGCTCGCCACCATCCTGCTCCTCGGGGAAACCGGAGTCGGCAAGGGCGTCCTCGCCCGCCACATCCATGAGTGCGCCGGCCGGCTCAACGGACAGTCCGACGCACCATTCGTTCACGTCAACTGCTCGGCGCTCCCCGCCTCGCTCATCGAGTCCGAGTTGTTCGGGCACGAGCGCGGCGCCTTCACCGACGCACGCACCGCACGCGAGGGTCTCTTCGAGATGGCCGACGGCGGCACCGTCTTCCTCGACGAGATCGGGGACATGCCCCTCGAACTCCAGGCCAAGCTCCTGACCGTTCTCGAACGCGGGATCATCCGGCGCGTCGGCGGCTCGCGAGAGCTCAACGTTCGCCTGCGCGTGGTCGCAGCCACAAACCAGGACCTCGATCGAGCCGTGGCCGAGGGACGCTTCAGACGCGACCTCCTCTACCGCCTCAACGCCTTCACCGTTCGGATTCCCGCGCTCCGCGAACGGGACGACGACGCCGCGTCGATCGCCCAGGCGACGCTTGAGCGTCTGGCCCGGCAGTACGGCCGCCCCGGCGTGCGCCTGGCGCCCGACGCCATCGACGCGATCCGCTCGCACCACTGGCCAGGCAACGTCCGCGAAGTCATCAACGCGATGCAGCGCGTCGCGATGCTGTCCGAGAACGAGAGCATCCGCGCCGAGGACCTCGGGCTGATGCACGCCGCGGACCCGTTAGAGGTCTCACACGACGACGAGAGAACCCCCCCGAGCGCCACAGACGTCCCCGGCCTCACTTTCGACTTCGATAACGCGCCATGCACGTTCACCGACATCGAAAGAGAACTGATGAAACAGGCCCTGGCCAGGACGCGGGGCAATGTGTCCCGCGCCGCAAAGCTCATCGGGATGCAGCGGAGCAGCTTCCGTTACCGGATCGAGCGCTACGGCCTGGAGTCATTCGTTCGCGAGGTCAGCCAATGAACCGCCAGCGCACCGCAGCCGTGCTCTTTGTTGCCGGACTCGTGTGCGCTTCGCACGCCGATAACCCCACGGTCCGCGCGGACCCCGCCGGCGACGTCCTGCTGCGGAGGACCGACCTCGGCGCCGTCGGCGCCGTCAACGCCGCTGGCGTCCTCCCCGATCTCATCTCACTCTCCCACGGACGCTGGAGGCCGACCAACGCCGCCGCGAACCCCTACGCGGGCACGTACTCCGAGGACCCCGCCGCTCACTTCATGCGGATCGACGTCACGCTCGCGGGTTGCGTCAATCCCCCCGGCACGCTCGCCCTCGACGGCGGCTTCTACGACCCCTACCTCTTCGGGCCGAGCCCCGTCTTCGGCTTCATCGAGTTCGACGTCGACGAGAACCCCGACACCGGTGGCGAACTCGGCGGCGCCGCCGTGCACCGGTATCCCGCGATCGCCGCCAGGATGGGCGCCCTCCCCACCATCAACGACGATGACGACGACACCTTTCCCATGGACCGCTACGTTGTCCATGGAAGCCAGATCGACTTCACCTTCGGCTCACCGCCACAGTACGAGCGCTCGGGCGCAGACTTCTCGATGTCCTTCTGCGGCTGCGCCCCACCGACCATCGTCTCCCAGGGCGGTGACGGCGACGGGCTGTTCGAGCCGGGCGAGACATGGATCGTCCGCGGACGCTTCTTCGAACGCTTCGCCGGATTCCAGAGCGCCAGCGGCTTCTGGGGCGGCAGCGACTTCGGCCTCTGGGACCCGCTTGTTGACATCCGCTTCTCGCACGCCGTCGCCAGCGACACCACCACCATCACGCTGGTCTTCCCCCTCACGCAGACCGGCGCGGGCCTGCTCGCGGGCGTCGCGGCGCAGCCCATCGACTTCAATGTCGCAAACCAGACGAGTCTGGCGGAAGCGATCAACGATCTGGCGATCCAGTCCTCGTCGATCTCCGGCGCGGTGCGGACGCTCTCACTCGGGTGGAAGAACGCCGTCGCGTCCGATTGGTTCGAAGTCCGGAAGTGGAGGGCGACCGCCGCTCTTGCCACCGCGTACATCGAGGAGCAGGAGGCGTTGTACGCCTGGACCGACATGATCTACGTCACGTCGGGCGACTTCGACGGCGACGGCCTCCTCAAGACCGAGGACCGGTCGGCCCGCGACGCCTACGTCTACTCCAACGACGGCGGCTCGGCCGATGCCGACGGGAGTGCCAACGGCGCCGTCGCCATCCCCTCCTTCGGGCGCTCGTTCTCCATCTACGACACAAACTACGACGGCGTCGTCAACGCCTATGACTGGCCCCCCGGCGCCGCCGACGTCAACGCCGACACGATGGTCGATATCCTCGACCTGCTGGACTTTCTCGACGTCTTCGCGGCGTGCGAGGGCCTTCCCGGCCCGTGCCTGAACAACAACACCAACGCGGACTTCAATCTCGACGCCTTCGTCGACATCCTCGACTTCCTCGACTTCGTCGGGGCCTTTGCCGAGTGACGGCTCGTTCCGGATCGGCCTGTTGCATCACCAGACACAGAGCGCCTGCCCGCGGGCGTCGATCGAACCGGTGCGGGGCTCGCCTCGTATCCGCGTGATCGTCACTCAGGCCCAATCAGACGCCTCCGCCGGACAAGCACGAGTCGCAGCATGCGCTACATGATCATCGAGAGGTTCCGCACCGGCCGCGCTGCGGATGTCTACCGCCGATTCCGGGAGCGGGGCCGGCTCGCGCCGGACGGACTCCGGTACGTCGCCAGCTGGGTCGATGTGGAGATCACCACCTGCTTCCAGATCATGGAGTGCGACGATCGCGCTTTGCTCGACCAGTGGATGGAGAACTGGAGCGACCTCGTTGAGTTCGAGGTCGTGCCCGTGATGGACTCCGCACGCGCCGCCCAGATCATGCTCGAGCGGGACGGCTGACCGTTCCACTGGCCTGGTGGCAACAAAGAACCCGCAGCATCCTGCGGGTTTGGTGGGGTGTGGCATCGGGTGTGATTCGGTGGAATCCGGACCAATGGGCAGAGCCGGACTTGAACCGGCGACCCCCGCATTTTCAGTGCGGTGCTCTACCAACTGAGCTATCTGCCCGCCGCGCTTGCCTCGGGGGCATCGCTTGCAGGACGGAACGATACCACACGTCCGCCCCTCGTCAAGGACCTGTCCCCCACCATCTCCCGAATCCGTCGCTCGGCGCGGCGATTCCACTAGGATGGATCCTCCATGGACGGTTCTCAGACCACAACCGGATCGGCCGGAGCCGGCTCGTGGCCGGCAGACGCTCGCGTCCGGACGGGCGTCGAGGACGTCGCTCCGAACCGCCCGGCGGCGCTGCGGGTTCGTGACCTGAGGGTTGAGTTTCCGGGTCGTCATGGGGCATTGTCGCGCCCTGCGGTGGACTCGGTCTCTCTGGATCTTGCGCCGGGCGAGGCGATGGGGCTGGTCGGTGAATCGGGGTGCGGCAAGACAACGCTCGGGCGGGCGGTGGTCGGGCTCGTGCGCCCGACGCGGGGCTCGATCGAGATCGGGGGCGCCGACCTTCTCAGCGCCTCTCCTCGATCGCTCAAGCGGCTCCGTCGTCACACGCAGATGATCTTCCAGGATCCGGGCGGGTCGCTCAATCCACGCATGAGCGTGGAGCGTTGCGTCACCGAGCCGCTGGAGATCCATGGCGTCGGCTCGCGTACGGAGCGACGCACGCGGGCGCTGTCGCTGCTCGAGCGCTGCGGCATGCCCGGCGACGCCTCGGGCCGATATCCGCACGAGCTGAGCGGCGGTCAGCGGCAGCGGGTGGCGATCGCGCGGGCTCTGGCGCTGGAGCCGTCGCTGATCGTGTGCGACGAGCCGACGAGCGCACTGGACGTCTCGGTGCAGGCGCAGATCCTGAACCTCCTGATGGAGCTGCAGCGTGAGAGGGGGCTTGCGTACCTGTTCATCAGCCACGACATCGCGGTCGTGGCGCACCTCTGCTCGCGAATCGCCGTGATGCGTGAGGGACGTGTCGTCGAGGTCGGTCCCACGGAGTCCGTGCTCGCGGCACCCGCCGATCCGTACACGCGTCGGCTGCTCGACGCGGTTCCCTCGCGCGCCGGCGCGTGAGCTCACGCGAACCTCTCGCCCCACATCGCGAGGTTGGACATCGGCCAGGTCAGCGACCACAGCTCGCTGGGGCGGGCGGCGACGGTGGCGACCGTCGCCTCGGTGAAGAGTTCCCGCAGGAACCTCGAGGCGCGGATTGCCTGCGACTGATCCGCGACCCACGCCTGGAACGGGAGCGGGAAGCTGGCCTTCTTTCGCTCCACGACCTCCGGGGGCAGTGCGTCCGCGAAGGCCTCGCGCAGGGCGATCTTGGTCCGGGTCAGCGGGCTTGCGCCGGGCGCGGCGCGGGTCTCGGTGAACTTCCGAGCCATCGGGAGCGACCACGCGTGGGCGCGGACGACGACGTCGGCCAGGGGCGTTCGACCCTCGACGGACTCGAGCATCGTGGCGGAGTCCAGGCGCTGGAGCAGGCCCACGAGGTTGATGCGCTGCTGGAAGCGAAGGTGGCGTTCGAGGGGGTCGAGATCGCGGCCGCTGGACTCGGCTTCGCCTGCGGCTTCGTCGCTCACGGCGGCGAACTCGGCCCTGTACGCCGCGACGAGTTCCTCGTCGCGTCCGGCGCTCGACCACCAGCCGGGGTTGAGGAGGCCGGGCTTGGCGTTGAGCGGGACCCATGCGGCGGCGTTGAGCTGGAAGAGGCCGGGATCGTGGTCTCCCTGCTCGACGTGGAAGAGTGCCATGGAGAGCGGCGTGTCGTAGCCGGCGAAGAACTCGTCGGCGCCTTCGCCGCTGAGCGCGACGACGTGGCCATCGGCGCGGAGGGTTCGGGCGACCTCGTTGATGGCCACCTCGTTTGGTGTTCCCAGGGGCGTGCGTGTGCGCGCGACCATCGCGGGCCATCGCTCCTGGAACATCCGGCGTGTGACGGGGGCCTCGGTGTGGACGACGCCGAGCCGGGAGGCGACGAGCCGCGCGAAGGCGAAGTCCTCGGAGCCGCCGGCGCCGTCGGCCTCCGGTGCGCCGGAGCAGTACGTTCGGAGCACATCAACGTGCCGACGAGCGGTCGAGACGACGATGGAGCTGTCCAGGCCGCCGGAGAGCAGGGCGCAGGTCGGGACGTCCGCGCGAAGGTGGACGCGAACGCTCTCGCGGACGACGCGTTCGGTCTCGGGGCTTTCGGGGTCGGCGCTCGCGCTCCATTGACGCGTGTCGATCGCGGCGTGCGCGAGCGGGAGGGACGGGACGCGGAGGTCGAAGGTCAGGACCTGGCCGGGTCGGACGACGCGGATGGCCTCGTAGAGGGTTCGCGGTCCGAGGGTGGTTCGGATCGTCGTGAGATAGGCGCTGACGGTGACCGGATCGGGCACGGCGCTGACGCCGGGGTGAGCGAGGATGGCGCCGATCTCGCTTGCAAACACGAGCTCGGTGACGCCAGCGGCTGAGAGCAGCGTGTAGTAGAGCGGCTTGATGCCGATCGGGTCGCGGGCGAGGGTCAGGGTCCTTGCGTGCGGGTCGTACCACGCGAATGCGAACATGCCTCGGACACGAGCGGCGGCGACGGCGGGCCCCCACTGCTCGCAGCATCGCCCGAGCGTCTCGGTGTCGCACGAGGTCGCGAACGCGACGCCTTCGCGAGAGAGATCCCGACGCAGGTCGGCATCGTTGTAGATCTCGCCGTTGTAGACGAGCCAGCCCCGGGTTCGCCCGGCGGGGCTTTCGAAGCGCATCGGCTGGTGCCCGGCGGGCGACGGGTCGATGACGCTGAGGCGGCGGTGGGCGAGGACAACGTTGCCGAGCCGCTCAAGCCCCGCATCGTCCGGCCCGCGATGGATCATGGCGTCGCGGATGGCGACAACCTGAGCGTCGGTCAGCGTGACCGGCTCTTGATCGGGACGAGCGATGCCGAGGATGCCGCACATCGGAGTGCATCATCGGCGTGCGGCGGAGTGTTTGTCGAGTGGGAAATCAGGGGTGGTCGCGGGCGCGTGACGAGATGGGCGGGGGTGAAGAGAACGCAGAGGACGCGGAGGAGCACGGAGGGGAAGGCAAGGGGGAATGAGCCATGGGCAAGGGCGAGGAAGAAGGCAATGGGGAATGGGCAATGGGCAATGGCGGAGAAGAGGGGGAGGCAGGAGAGAAGGCGGAGGGCGAGGAGGAGTCAGAGGACGGCTGGTCCTGGGGCGCCCGGTCGCGCTGGGGTTTGGATTCGAGTGGCGATGCTGGTTCGGGTGGCGATGCGGGATCGGGTGCTGGCTCGGGTGTTGGTGCGGGATCGGGTGCTGGCTCGGGTGTTGGTGCGGGATCGGATGGAGATGCGCG
>JAPKGU010000033.1 GCA_026647565.1 Phycisphaerales bacterium
AGCGGCCCCCCCGTGGAAGGGGGCGGAGAAGGCGGCGGCGGGCGAGGCGGCGAAGGCGGAGGCGGCGGGGAGCCGATCCTTCCCCGTTGAGCGCGCGGCGTACGAGGCGACCCAGGCGCCCGCCGCCAGCGCCGCGGGCTCCGGGACCTTCAACCGATCGACGCCGGTGGCGCACGAGCCGGTGGTTGCGGGGACGGCCTCTCCGCCGATTTTGATGATGGCGCGCCACGGACCGGCTCGATCCGAATAGTCCGCGCTGTGCTGCAGGTCCTTCATCGCCCTCCAATAGACCGAGGCGTTGTCGAACCAGTACTCCTGGACTCCCGCGCCGATCCAGGGCTCGATGTTCTGGTACATCGTGCAAGCGCCGGCGCCCGTCGCGAAGTCCGGCGGAGTGGCGTCGTGCATGCCCGGCGTGCAGGGGTCCGCGAGCTTGTAGCCCGCGTACACGCTGACCGACACGGGGTCGCCCAACGCGGACTTGTCGTCGATCCACTGCCTCATGTGCGTGAGGAATCCCTCCCGGCGCCACGGCTCCATGGGCCACCACTGCGCCGAGTCCGCGAAGTTCGCGTCCTCGCTGAAGTTTCCGGCGGGCAGCCGCAGCTGGATTCTCCGGAAGCCGACGTTGTAGAGATCGTCCAGTCGCTCGATCAGTTCGTCGAACGCGTCTGCGACGCCGTTGCCCGCGGCGCCCCAGGGATAGCCGTCGTCCTGGTACGCCCCCTCGGTGTACCACCACGCCACCTGCCCGAGATCGTTGAGTGAGTAGCCGCCGTTGGAGAGTGTGATGACGGCCACCGGGCGACGATCGGGCACAAACTGCCATCCAGAGGGAGGCAGGTAGGGGCCGACGTCGACGCCCCCGCACGGCAGAGGAAGGCACCTGGCACCGGTGCCCGCGTCATTCTGAGCGAATGCAACCGGGCCGCCGCAGGCACCGATGAACACGGCGGCGACTGCTCGCCCGCGCCGCGCATTCCACATGTGCATCTGAATGCCCCTCCTTTGGACGGCGAACAGCGGAGCAGCCCCGGCCGTCCGGGCATGGGTCAAAGGATGACGTCAAACTCGGCTGATTGCAAGCAATCTGTTGCGTTTTTCGGCGCTTGGGTGGAAACTCGGTCATCGTTCGACGGGCGCACGATCCCGGTCGACGCGCGGTTGGCCAATCCGGGCCGACGCCTGGATCAGGGCGAGCCGTCGCGCCCGCCAAACGTGACCGCCTGGAGCCAGTGCAGCCCGGCCCTGGGATTGACGACCTTGTAAGACGTCGCCCGAAGACCGTCCGCGATAAACGTCTGGTCGATGTGCCAGAGCGGAAACTGGATCGGCCACGTGGCGACATAGCCGATTCCGGCCTGATCGAACGCACTCTGCATCGACCAGTCAAATCCCCGTGTCAACAGGCGCAGCGAATGGCTGCCACGCGGGATGTTGAAGTCGCCAACCATGACGTCGGGCTTTGGGAATCCGGAGGACGCGAGCGACGTATCCGCTCGCCACTCGGTCCGCGGCCGCTCCCCATCGAGTCTCGGGGGAGAATCCTGCGCCCGTCGGAAGATCGTGCCCTGCCAGGACGCGAGCAGGCGCGACGTCTCACCCGCGATGTGCCAACGCGAGAGCGTGGGATCCGAGGGCAGGTCCATGATCCAGATCACGAGCGGGCGGCCGTCCTCTCGCCCGGGACCGCTCCCGATGTCGAGGGCGACCCACATCGCTCGACCCGGATCGATCCGGAGCGCCTCGGGAGCGCCCTCGGACTGGAACTTCCTGCCCTCGAACCCGAGCGTCGTCACGCCCCAAGCGACCAGCCTGTGACGAGAGACGATCGTGAACGGCCCGGCTTCGAGCAGGTCCGCTTCGGGATCGATCCGCTCGCGCAGCAACTCCTGATCGAGATCGCGCCCGGCGTTGGCAATGACCGCGATGTCGGGCTTGTGCACACGAACGAGGTCCACCGTGCGGGGAGACGGCCAGTTCGCAAGATTCCAGTACACGAGTGTGATGGACGATGCCCGGCCGATGGGGGCCGCCGACGAGACGCGTCTCGCGCCGAGATTCAGTTCGACGGCGAGCAATGTCCAGCCCATCCATGCCACGCCGATCCAGCCGAGCACACGGATAGCGCCGGCGATGTGCCGCCGACGCCGGCGACGATCTCGGGCGTATGGAGTGAGCTTCGCCGCCCCCTCCTCCAGGAGCGCTACAGCGCTGGAGAGGACCAGAATCACGAAGGCCACGGGCAGCGCAACCACGGTCGGGATCCACGCCAGATACTGCGACCAGAGCCACCGGTCGCTCAGGACCAGGCCGAGGATCCACGCCGACGAAACGGCCAGACCGAGGAGGGCGAGCAAGACGCTGAACGCCGAGACCCCGTGCGTGATGGCGCGATCGAGTTTCAGGCCTATTCTCCTTGCCCGACTGTCCTTGCCCGACTGTATCTATCGACCGATACCGCGCGACGGGATCGCCCATCGCTCCCAGCGACCATCCCGACGCCGGATCACGCAGCGGAGTCCGTCCATGGTCAACTGGCCGACCAGCAAGATTATCGTCACGGGAGGCGCCGGCTTTCTCGGGCGCCACGTTCTGGCCCAGCTCCAGGCGAGGGGTGTTCCGGACCAGAACATTTTCGTGCCCCGGCGCAAGGACTTTGACCTCACGGAGCAGGCCGACTGCCAGCGGCTCTATCGCGAGGCCTTCAGGGGCGCCAAGGCCGACATGGTGATCCACCTGGCTGCCGAGGTCGGCGGCATCGGCGCCAATCGCGCAAACCCCGGCCGATACTTCTATGCCAACATGGCGATGGCCCTGCATCTGATTGAGCAGGCCCGCCTCGACGGGCTGATCGAACGCGGAGGCAAGTTCGTTCAGACCGGGACGATCTGCGCCTACCCGAATCTGACGCCGATCCCGTTCAAGGAGGAGAACCTCTGGAATGGGTACCCGGAAGTGACCAACGCTCCGTATGGCGTCGCGAAGAAGGCCGCGTGGCAGATGCTCGACGCGTACAAGCTCCAGTACGGCATGAAGTCCACGTTCGTGCTGCCCGTCAATCTCTTTGGTCCGTACGACAACTTCGATCTGAACTCCAGCCACGTGATCCCCGCCCTGATCCGGAAGCAGGTCGAGGCGATCGACGCCGGGGCCGGTTTCATCGATTGCTGGGGGACCGGCTCGGCGTCGCGCGAGTTCCTGTACGTCGACGATGCCGCGAGCGGGATCGTCACGGCCGCGGAGAAGATGGACGATCCGACGCCCATCAACCTCGGGACCAACTTCGAGATCACGATCAAGAACCTGGTCGAGCTGATCGCGAAACTGACCGGGTTCAAGGGCGAACTTCGGTGGGACCCAACCAAGCCCGACGGCCAGCCCCGGCGCTGTCTGGATACCGAACGGGCGTTCAGACTGATGGGCTGGCGCGCGCAGATGCCGTTCGAAGAGGGTCTGAAACGAACGATCGACTGGTACAGAGCAAACCGGGCACGATGACGCCGGCGGTCCCGCCCGACTGGCGCGATCTCAGACCGCCGATCGCCTGAACACCATGCGCAGGCGAACGAAAGACGGATCCTCGGACGAGGGGCCGATCCACGGCTCGCACGCGGGCGAAAGCCCGTACGCACTCATCAGATCGCAGAGCTCCTTCTCCGTCAGCGGATAGGGCGGCGGATCGGCCGGGCTTGGGATGTCGTCCTCGCTCCGCGTGCGGCACACCGTCAGAAGCGCTCCGTGGGGCCGGACGAGCGACGCGACGCCAGCCGCGATCGCGCCCCGTGCGGCGAACGGCACCGCTTGCAGCGTGTAGGCCTCCACCACGAGATCGAACCGGCGTGCGAGTCGCGACGGGAGCGACGTCAGGTCGGCGCACTCGAACCGGCCTGCATGATCCGGGAATCGCTGGCGGGCCCATTCGATGGCGGTCGGCGAGAGGTCAAGCCCGAGCACGTCGTAGCCGCGATCGGCGAAAAGCGCGACATCGTCGCCAAGCCCGCATCCGGTGACGACGACCCTCGCCCCGGGACGGAGCGCGGTACACGCGTCGCGATTGAGCCACTCCTCAACGAACGGATTCGGCCCCGACCGCGCCCACGGGACCTTCGAGGCGTCCCCGTGCGCGTCGCGATACATCGCGTCGAAATCGAGCGTCGGCGCTTCCGCATCAACCACCGGAGCGTGAGATTGCGTCATCGATCCATCGAGCGTGGTCCGTGTCATGGGTCGCATCCTTCGATGCGGCGGCGCGATCTGCGCCGGCCGCGTGCTCGAACCAGGATTGCCCAGAGCCGGCCACCGACCGGCAGGAACAACCCAGGGGGATCCTCCGTGCGACACAAACGCCCGCGTCAGCACCCTCTCGTTCACCGACGCTCGCGGCTCCGCCGCGTGCCCACAGTGTACGGGTTCTCCCCGGGTTCTGTCTCCAAGAATCCGCAGAATCCACCCGATTCCCGGTACGCCAAAGGAGCCCGGAGGCGATCCTCTGTGGGGGCAGGACCCCGCCGGGTACACTCGCCCCGTGAAGATCATCTGGGTCAGCTCGTATCCCCGATCCGGGAACACGTGGGTCAGGTTCCTGCTCCACGCTTACCTGCACGGCCCGATCGGCGCGTCGATCGACGTTGCCCGCACGATCCCGAATCTGCACCGACCGGTCGAGATCAACCCCGCGATGCAGGCCGCAAAACCGGGGGAGCGGCTGCTCATCAAGACCCACGGGCTGCCCACGCCGCCGCACCCGCTTCTCGAGAAGACCGCGGGCTTCGTCTACATCATCCGACATCCGAAGGACGTCCTGCTGAGCGGGATCAACATCCACAAGCGCTCCGGAGCGCAGATCGACGAGAAGGCGTACGCCCGATCGTTCATCGAACGAGGCGGGGACATGCTCTGGCACCGCTTCGGCTTCGGATTCTGGGAGTCCCACGCCGATGCGTGGATGGGCACGGCGCCCGACTCCGCCGCGAAACGCTGGCCGCACGCGATCATCCGCTACGAGGACCTCATCTCCGACGCGACGCGCCCCCTCGACGCGATGACGCGCCTTCTCGGCGAGTCCCCCACGCCCGAGCGCCTCGCCAAGGCCGTCAAGGATGCCTCGTTCGAACGCATGCGCGAACTCGAGGAGGCCGACCGCGCCAAGCCATTGGCGGAAGGGATCTTCCTGAAGCCGTCGGAGGGCCCCGCCCCGCGCCAGGGCGCGGCGGGGAAGAACTTCGTGAACAAGGGACGCACCGGCCAGTCGCTGGCGCACATCGATCCCGCCCTCGACGCGCTCTTCGATGAACGCTTCGGTCCGGCCCTTCGGAAGCACGGCTACGCGTGATCGAGCCGACGGCGCTCGCCGCGTTCAGATCTCTTTGCCGACCGACGCCGTGAGGTTCACCGGATCGCCATCGGTCACGAGGATGTTGTCCTCGATCCGCACCCCGCCGATGTCCAGCAGTTTCTCGACCTTCTCCCACGCGACCGCGTCCCTGTGCTTCTCGCGCCGCGCCGGATCGTTGATGATCGCGGGAATCATGTAGAGACCCGGCTCGATCGTCAGCACGTACCCCGGCTGGAGCGGCAGGTCGCACCGCAGCGTCGACACACGCTTGTCCGTGTGCACGGGGCGGCCGGGCAGGCGCCCGCTCGCGTCACGCACGCCCAGTCCCACGAAGTGCCCGATCCCATGCGGGAAGAACAGAAGATGCGCCCCCTGCTCCACCAGCGAGTCCGCGCTCCCCTTCATCAGCCCCATGTCCACCAGCGAACGCGTCATCTCCAGGGCGCAGTTCAGGTGCACATCGCGATACTCCACGCCGGGCCTGCACGCGGCGCAGGCCTTTTTCTGGGCGTTCAGCACCGCGAGATACAAGTCCCGCTTCACACCCTCCCACTTCCCGATGCAGTACGTCCGCGTGATGTCGCATCCGTACCGCCCGCGCTCGGCGCCGGCGTCCACGAGCACCAGGTCCCCGTCCCTCGCCGCCTTCTCACCCGGCGTGAAGTGGAAGACCGCGGCGTTGGTCCCGACGCCGACGATCGAGCCGTAGCACGTGCGGTCCGCGCCGTTCCGGAAGAACTCCGCCTCCATCTCGATCTTCATGCGCCGCTCGGTCACGCCGGGCTTCAGGAACTGCTGGAGCGTCCTGTACCCCGCCTCGCTCGCGCGGACCGCGTCGCGGATCCGCTCGATCTCTGCCGCGGACTTGGGACGACGCGCGTGCGTGAACTGCTCCCGCACCGCCTCGGCCCGCACCGCGTCCTGACGCACGCCGGCGATCGGTGAGCCGAGGTTCACCACCTGCCTCCCGCGCCGTGCCGCGAGCCAGCCCGCCAGCCCGGACAGCGGCTCACCCTTGAGCTCGCGAGGCCCCTCCCACACGCGCTCCTTCTCGGTCACCTCCGGCTCGAAGTCGCGCCAGCCGTCCTTGGGGTCGTACGCGATCACACCCCCGATGCACTCCCGATCGGCGAGATAGAAGTACTCCGCGTGCGACAGGAACGGGTACGTCTGGTCCATGCCGCCCGGGATCCCCACGGGCTCGCCCGCCCCCACCAGGAGGATCTCGTCCTTCAGATCGATGGCTCTCGCGATCCGCTCGCGTCGGGAGATGACTTCATTCGATGGCGTCGGCATGTCGCGGGTCCTGTGGGTGCTTGGTGCGTTTACTCAGGGTGGCCATAGCCAAGGGCCTTGAGCACGACGTGGTAGTCCTCGCTGGCGTCGAACTGGGCGAGGAGGGATGGCTTCACCTCGCGACGGGGCATCGGCTTGATCTCCCTCGCCCCGAGGCCGCGGCTGTTGTGGATGTCGCCGGTGATCGTCGTGTAGTCCGGCCATCGCTCCGTGTACGTCGGGTCGAACTCGACCCCGATCGCCTGGCACATCCGCTTCAGCTCGCCATCGGGGTTCTTCGTGAAGTCCTCATACCGGATCACCGTCTCCGGGAGGCACGTCTCCACGAACTTCCTGTACCCCGAGAGATGCTGCTCGAGTGACAGGTGCCCCTGCATCACCTTGAGCGTGCCGAGACTGATCCACTGATCAATCGGGTGACGGACCGTGGCCACGCGCAAGAGGTTTGCGGCGGGCGACAGGACCTCCAGATTCAACGGCCTCATCGGGGGCTTGGCCAGGAACGGAGGCCCATAGAAGTCAAGGTGCTCCCAGGAGCGGATCACGAGCTGCCTGCCGCGCTCCGTGGCGCGACGGTCCATCAGGATCATGAGCTCCGGATAGGGGATCGGCCCGGCGTTGAGGCGTCGGATGTCCTCGGGTGTGAAGAGTTTGAACCAACCATGCGCCTGCTTGAACGGGTTGAGGAACCTGGCTCCGAGCGGGTGGATCTCCGAGAGCAGGCACACGGATCGCATGGACCCCAGGCACCGACCGATCAGCGTCGAACCGGATCGCGCCAGGTTGTGCCAGAGACGGAGTGTCGGGCGGTCGGGCATGGGGATCAAAGGTTAGGAGAGAGCGAGGCCGACTGCCTGATTGAGTCCAGTCTCTGTGCCTGTTGCCTTCGTGCCTCTTGCCTTCTTGCTACATCCTCTCCAGCGTCGGCAAGCCCAGCGTCGTCAGGCCATCCGCCAGCACCCGCTCTGTGAGCGCGCACAGGCGCAGGCGGGAGAGCATCGTCGCGTCGTCCGGGGCCTTGAGCACCGGGCACTGGTCGAAGAACGAACTGAACGTCCCCGCCAGGTCATAGATGTAGTTGCAGATCCGGTGCGGTTCCAACGCCTCCGCGGCAGAGGCCAGCACACCCGGATACCGCAGCAGCGTGAGGGCCAGCGTCTTCTCCGCGGGCTCCCCGATCGCGATCGGAGCATTCGTCCACGTGCCCGGCTGGATCGCCCGCTCCGCCGTCGCCTTCCGCTGGATGCTCCGCGTCCGCACCAGCGCGTAGAGCAGGTACGGCCCCGTGTTTCCCTCGAACGCGAGCATCCGGTCGAACGAGAAGACATAGTCCTTCACGCGGTCATTGGAGAGGTCCGCGTACTTCAGGGCCGCGACGCCGACGGCCTCGGCGACCCGCGCGCGCTGCGCCTCCGGCAGCTCCGCGGACCTCTCGTTCACCACCGCCGCCGCCCGCCGGATCGCCTCGTTGATCACATCCATCAGCTTGACGTTCTCGCCGGACCGTGTCTTGAACGGGCGTCCGTCATCACCCAGCACCATCCCGAACCCCGCGTGCTCGAGCCGCGCCGGCTTCTTGGTCGCCAAGTTAATGTCGTAGCCGGCCCGGTGCGCCGCGCCGAAGACCTGCTTGAAGTGCAGCGATTGCCGGATGTCGACGCAGTAGATGACCCGCGTGCCGTCGAGCTTCTGCACCCGGCGCCTGATCGCCGCCACGTCCGTCGTCGCGTACAGATACCCGCCGTCGCTCTTGCGGATGATGCACGGCTCTTCGAGCCCCTCCACCCGCACGATCAGCGCGCCCGCGGACTCCTCCGCGATGCCCCGCTTCGTCAGCTCCTCCACCACCGGCCCGAGCTCCAGCGCATAACTCGACTCGCCTGCCGAGTGCTCCGCCTTCACGTTGGAGTGGAGCGCTGCGCACGTGTCCAGGCACGCCTTCATCGTAATGTCGCTGATCCGCTGCCAGATGGCGAAGACCGCCGGCTCGTGCGCCTGCAGCTTCACCAGCGTCTGTTTCGCGTGGGCCATCGCCTCCTTGGCGCCCTCGACCTGCGCCTCAAGCTCGGCGATCACCTTCGGACCCATCCGGTACTTCCTTGCCATCGCGAGCCCGCGCTCCTCCGCGGCGCACTCCAGCTGCGACAGCTTGTAGAGCTTCTCCATCGAATCGAGCGAGAGCGTCGCCATGTCGATCTTCTTCGCGTCCGACAGCTGCTTGAGCTTGGCCGTCACCATCGCGATCGGCAGCCCCCAGTCGCCCACGTGGTTCTGCCGCACCGCGTTGTGCCCCAGCCGCTCGAAGAGCCGCGCGATCGCATCGCCGATGATCACCGCCCGCAGGTGCCCGATGTGCATCTGCTTGGCGAGGTTCACGCCGCAGAGATCGACAACAGCCGTCTCCTTCACCTCGGGCACGGGCACGCCGAGCGTCGCTCCATCCATTCGCGTGACGAGCATCGCCAGCGCATCGGACCGAAGCTTGATGTTGATGAACCCCGGCCCCGCGATCGACTGCTCGGTCAGCGGCTCGGCGATGTCCGCGACATCCACGTGCTTCACGATCGCCGCCGCCACCTCGCGCGGGTTCTTCCCCAGCTTCTTCCCGAGCGCCATCGCTCCGTTGGACTGAAAGTCCGCCAGCTTGGCCATCTTGCTCCCGGTGATCAGCGGATCGCGCTCCGCCGGATCAACCTCCGGGAACGCCCGACCTATCGCCATGGCGAATCGCTCCTGCAGGATCTGCACGGGATCAAAGGGCGCCGGACTTGGAGAGGCGTTCGCCATAGGGCGTCATGGTATGACCCGCCCCCCGCTCATCCCTGGCGCCCAAGCGCCCACCGCTCCAGGACCTCGCCCAGTTCCCTCGCGAATCCGATCATCGCGCTGCTCGGCGTCAGGCACAACGGGTCATCGATCAACGCGACACGCCGCTCTCTGACCGCGGGGATCTGGAGACTGGCGATCGCTCCGAGCTTCCGCTCCATCGTCGGCCAGTCCGGAGCACCCTTCCGGGCCGCGGCACCGCCCGACTCCCGCGGCTCGATCAGCACGATGCTGTCGGGCGCCAGCCGCAGCACGTCTTCCATATGCAACTGGGCGTACGCCCCGCCGCTCGTCAGCGCGGATCGCCCCCCCAGACGCTCCATGATCTCGTGATGGAACGATCCGGGCCCCAGCGCCGCGGGGGGCGCAACGGAATGGAGGAGCATCACCTTGCCCGCTCTGGCGGCGCTCGCTCGCGGCGCGCAGGCACCGTCGAGCCGCGTCGTGAGCTCCGCCGCCGTCGCGATCAGGCGCCGTCCCTCATCCTCCGGTTGTCCCTCGACGAGGAACGACGCAATCTCCTCGAAGCTCGCACGCACCTGTGCGTACGTGAGCAGCGACCAGCTGCGTGTGCGCCACCCGCGCTCCCTTGTCATCTCGGTGAGCCGATCTGGCACGGGCCTCGCCCCCCACTCGATCATCACGTGCGTCGGGTCTGTTGCGAGCAGCGCCTCATAATCGAGCGCCGACTGGTCCCCGACGATCGGCACCCGGCGATCAAGCACCATGTCCCACGCGTGGCGGCCCACGATCCGATCCGCAAGCCCGAGGTCCCGGAGCGTGATGGCCAGCGCCGGGCTGATCGCCGCGATGCGAAGGCCCTTGGCGCCGGAACTGGAGCCGTCCGTTTCGCTCGCCTGCTTCGCGGGTCCCCTGCCGCACGCGCCGAGCAGCCCGGCGATCCCCGCGACGGTTGTGGCGGCCGCGAACTCTCGCCGGGTCATTCTCATTCGAGCGATCCCCTGACGCCCTTCGCGAGGGCCTCGAGCGTCGCATCAGGATACAGCGCGATCGGCCACGTCCGCTCCTGCACGAAGACCTCTTCTCCCGCTCGACGTTCGGCGGCCTCCGCGTCACTCTGGACCTCGGTCAACCTCTGCACGTTCGCCTGGCGAGAGCTCGCCAGCAGGGCGTGCATCCGCTGGTAGAGCGCCAGACGCTCGGCGCGATCAGGGCTCGCCCGAATCCTCGCGACAATGTCCCGCTTCTGCCGGGCGGCGAACTCATCGCCCAGCAGCGCGGGGTCGTGTTGCGCAGCGTGCGCACGATGGCGCGCGGCCCTCGCGTCCTTGATCGCGACACCGCCGTGGCCGACCCCGAACGCGAGCCGCGCCGTTGCCGTCGCCACGACGATCGGAGCGAGTCGGAACACGTCTTCCACGCCGAGCCGACGACGATCCGACGGTTCGAGCCACCGCTCGAACCAGTCATCCGTGATCCGGTCGTACACGGCGCCGCCAGCGCCGTGAATGAACAGGTCGCACGCGCCGAGGCGCGCCAGCCCGGTCATGAGGAGCGCACGGGGACGCAGCTCTGCCGCCGGAATGATCCCGATCTGTGACACCATCACTGGCGTTCGCACACTCCCGCGCGCCACGCGCCAGAGCGGCAACTCGCCCCTGACGCCGGCGCCCTCGCCCTTGAGTCCCAGGGCCCTCACGCCCGCGTCGGGCACGCGTGCCGCGGCTTCGTTGTGCGTCGCGATCGCTCGTGCCGGATGATCCCGCAGGAGTTCGACGAGCGCCCCGAACCCGCCAGTGCGCGCCAGATCGCTCGTCGTGATCTCGCGCCCCGATGCGTTGCCTGGGGCGATCCTCGAAGCAAGCCCCAGGACCGCGCGTCCAAACTGAAGGGCGAGCGTCGGCTCATTCGCGTGCCGGTTCAACGCATCGACGAGGCGCAGGAGCGCTTCGGGATCCGTCGGCGTTGCGCCGTCTCTCGGGCGGATCCGTGCCGGGTCGATCCGCTGCGCCGGCCTCGATCCGGTCGGCACTTCACGGGTCGGCTCCACGAGCGTCAACGCTCGCTTCACCAGACAACCCCGCGCATCGATCGCCGGGGCCTCGATCACGCCGGGTTCGTTGACGTCCTGATCGACATGCAGCCAGACGAACACGCCCCCAAACCGCCTTGCAATCTCCACGCCCGCGATCCACTTGGCGAGGATCCCGGGGTGCCAGATCTCCGCCTGGTGACCGGACATCACAATCGGGCGGTCGAGCGGCAGCCCGAGCTCCGTCCGCACTCCCGCCTGGAAAGGCGAGAGCGAGCGAACGCGATCCGACACATCGCGAGCGATCTCGTGCCCCCACCCCCCCACCATCACCGAATCAACCAGGCCCGGCGCGCCGCGACACGCCTCGTCCGAGGAAGCGCCCGAAGACTCCGACTCGACGCCGGACATGTCCATCAGCCCTTGGCTCCGATGCTCGCCAGCCCCTCGATGGCCGAGGGGGGCAGCCGATCGGCGCATCGCTGCAACTCCCTGTACAGGACCGTTCGGTAGTGCGCGAGGCGCACCTGCTGGTTGTCGAGCGGTCCTCCGAACGATCGGTTCAGGTCGTTGTAGATCAGTTTGACGGGAATCTCGCGGATCCGAAGGCCCGCTGCAACCGCCTGCACCCAGAACTGGAGCGGAAAGGCATACCCATCCACGTCCAGGCGCAGATCCCGTATCGCCCGCACCCGATACGCCTTGAAGCCGCAGAAGGCGTCGGTGATCGAGAGACCAAGACGCCGGTTGATCTCGCTCGTGATCTCGGCATTGATCTTGCGACGCTCGGGGGGGGGCCGATCATCGTCGATCGACGGCGCGAGATATCGGCTGCCGCTGATCAGATCGGCGTCGCCACGCGTGATCGCGTCGACGAAGTCCGGGATGGAAGCCGGCTCGTGCTGGTCGTCGCAGTCCATCGTGATCACCCAGTCAAAGTGGTCAGTGGCGGCCCAGCGGAACGCGTCCATCAGACTGCGCCCGTATCCGCGGTTCCGCGCGTGCCGGATCACCTCGACCGGGAACTGGCTCAGCAGCAGCGGGGTCGCGTCCGTCGAACCGTCATCGATGACCAGAACGTCCGGGGCGTGGGCGAGCACGCGCTCGAGCACCTGCTGGACGTATCGCTGCTCGTTGTAGACGGGGATCGCAACCAGCGTTCGCATCCGGACCTCCTGCCCAAGCCCAAGCCCAAGCGCGTCCGCCCGATCCGCGGAGACCGACCTCGCCTGGCTGCTCGCCCTTCGATGCCGCGCCGCCTGCCGAAGACACACCCCCGACGCACACCACCCACAATAGCACGAGCCGCTCGGTCAGGACCCTGTCCGGACCCTCCCCATGAACGGCCGTTGCCGCGCTCAGAGCCCGTAGATGAACGGGATCAGGACGATCGAGACGATCGCGGTCAGGAGCGTCAGAGGCCCTCCGAATCGCAGGAAGTCGGACCACTTGTAGCCGCCGGGGGCCATGACCATGAGATTGGTCTGGTAGCCGAGCGGGGTCATGAACTCCAGGGATGCGGCGAGGCAGATCGCGATCGCAAAGGGCAGGAAGTTGTAGCCGCCGGCGGTGGCGATCGAGAGCGCGATGGGGAACATGAGCGCCGCAGCGGCGTTGTTGCTGATGAGCGTGGTGAAGCCGAGCGTGAGCAGGTAGACGGTGGCGATGATCGCCCAGGGTCCGAAGGGGCCTGCCCACGCGGTGAGGTGGCTGGCGATCGTGAGCGCAAGGCCCGTGTTCTCCATCGCCTTGCCCAGCCCGAACGAGCAGCCGATGACGATGATGACGTGCCACTCGATGCCGGCGCGGGCCTGCGGCCCCGTGCAGCAGCGGAAGAGGATCATGGCGCACGCACCGCAGAGTGCGGCGATGACCTCTGGCACCTCGCCGATCAGGGGAAGTCTCCCAACGGACATCAGGGTGATCACGCCCGCGAGAATCGCCAGCGCGATCCAGGCGCGGTCGTGGCGCGGCGTGGCAGCGCCCTCGACGGCGCTCAGCAGGTAGAAGTCGTGCGAGTCCTTGAAGCGTGCGACGAACTCCTTGTCGGCCTCGAGGAGGAGCGTGTCGCCGGTGCGGAGGACGATGTCGCCGATCTTGCCTTCAAGACGATGGCCGAGGCGGTTCACGGCGACGACGACCGCGCCGTAGCGCGTGCGGATGCCGCTCTCGCGGATGGATCGGCCGACGAGCGGGGAGCTGCGCGAAACCACGGCCTCGATGAGGCGCATCTGGGGGCGATAGTGCGACGGCGCCTCGCCGGAGAGCACGGGTGAGAGGCCCTTGATCTTCTGAAGATCCACGACCGAGTCGAGCGCGCCGACGAAGACGAGCACGTCCTGCTCGCGAAGGGGCTCATCGGGGCCGACGGCGACCTCGCTCTCATCGGCGCGATCGATGCGGCTGAGGTAGAGGCCCGGCAGGTGGCGCAGTCCCGCCTGCTCGATGGTCTTGCCGGCAATCGGGGAGCCGACTGGCACGAGCATGGCGGTGGTGTAGTGACGCTGGGCCTCGGCCTCGGAGGCGGAGACGCCGGACTTGGGCAGCAGGCGGCCGGACAGGAAAAGCATGTAGGTGAGGCCGACGATGGCCACCGGCACGCCGACGGCGGAGATGGTCCAGAAGCTCATCGAAGCGACGGGCTCGCCCGGGTTGTCCTTGTTGTGCCCCTCGATCAGCGAGTAGACCACCAGGTTGGTGCTGGTGCCGATGAGCGTGCAGGCCCCGCCGAGGATCGCGGCAAAGGAGAGGGGCATGAAGAGCTGAGAGGGGGCGATGCGGGCGCGCTTGGCGAAGTCGCGGACGACGGGGATGAACATCGCGACGAGGGGCGTGTTGTTCATGCACGCCGAGAGGCCGACAACGGGGATGGTCATGCGGGCGCGGGCCTGCGTCGCGGACTTGGGGCGGCCGATGAGCTTGTCGGTGATGAGGTGCATGCCGCCGGTCTCTTGCAGGCCGGTGGCGACGATGTAGAGGAAGGCGACGGTCATGAGACCGGCGTTGGAGAAACCGGAGAAGGCCTGGGTCGGCGTGATGATGCCCGTCAGGAGGAAGACCGTGAGGACGCCGAGCATGACGAGGTCGGTGCCGAAGCGTCCAGTGGCGAGCACCGCCAGCATGAGGATGATCACGACCGCCGCGACGATGGGCTGCCAGACGGGAATCGCGTCGGCGGCGAGTGTGATCAGGGGAAACAGAAAGTCCATGCCCGATTATCGGCCCGCCGCGACGCGTGCTTTGATTGGGCGTGCCGATCATCCCGGTCACCCATGAAACCGTGATAAGTCACGGGCAAGCGGCAGTTTCCGCGCGTTACGCCTTCCCGATCCCCAACTCCCTGATCGCTCCGATCATGAGCCCGTGGACGCGGGGAGGCGCGCAGACGACACCCTTGTTCTTCTCCAGGCCTCGCCCGTGAGAGAAGTCGAGCGGGTTGCCGTGGATGTCGGTGACGAAGCAGCCCGCCTCGACGGCCACCAGCGCGCCCGCGGCGTGGTCCCAGATGCGCTCGACGTACCCCTTCTTGGTCGGCAGTCGCAGATAGGCATCCGACTGCCCGCGCGCGACGACGGCGTACTTGGCCTGGCTGTCCAGGCGGATCGGGCTGGAGGACTCGCCGATGTGGGCCAGGATGCGGTCGGTGTCGTCGACATTGGAGTGGCCGGACTCGACCGAGGCGCAGACGCGGATCGGCTCGCCCTTGGCGTGGTCGAGGCGCGTGATGCGGCGCGGGTGCGCGCTCGGATCGTTCGCGGGAACCTCGGAGACGCCGTCGCCGCGGAGCGCGAGATAGATGCACCCCTTGGGATCGGGCACATCCATGCTGGCGTTGAAGTCCATCGGGAGGTTGGGACAGCCGAGCGCGCCGACGGTGGGCACGCCTCGCTCGATGTACGCGAGCGCGACTGCGTACTGCTGGTTGCGCAGGAAGCCCTTGGTCCCGTCGACGGGATCGAGCGTCCAGAATCCTGAGTGGTGCGTGTCGCCCCGGCCGACGTCGATTGAAGAGACGAGCGACTCCTCGGTGCACTCCGGCCAGACCTCCTGCACGGCGGCGAGGGTCGCGGCGAGCAGCGTGGAATCCTCACGCAGCGAGTTTGACTCTTCTTCGCCGACGAGGATCACCTTGCCGAGCTGCTCGGTCAGCACGTGCGCGACGATCGCCTGCGAGGCAAAGTCGGCCACGGTCACCGGGCTCTTGTCGTCCTTGGTGACGGCCTTCACCTGCTCGAGGTTCTTCTGCACGACGCGGCAGACGAGCGAGGCCTGGGTGACGGCGTGGCGGGCGGCGGCGAGGAACTGCGCGGAAGACATGCGGGGGCTCCGGGAGGAGAGGAATGGCAAATAGCAGATCGCAAATGGCAAATCAGAGCGGAGAGAGGAAGGCACAAGACACACGACGCGCGAGAGCGTGGACGGCGTCAGCCGCCGGAGTTCTCCCGCGTCCGTGCAATCATTGCACCGATAATGCGCTTGAGAGTCTCGGCTTCGACGAGCAGCTCGGAGAGTCGCGGCGCGGGAACCCAGGCGCGGCGGGCAATCAGACGGAGCCAGAATCGCGTTTCATTCAGCTCCTTGTTCACAATCGAGAGGGTCTTCACGAAATCGGGGCGGCTCATCGCTTCGTCCGCCTCGAATGCGTTCGCGCCAACGGAAGTGCCCGCGGCGGCCATCTGTTCGATGAGCCGGCGCGGGCACTTCGTGGTCTCAAGCACGGTGATCACGTCAAGAACGCGATCCGCGAAGGATTCGATTCTCTCAAGGAACTCATCCGGCAATCTGCCCATCTGCCGCCTCGCTCTGATCTGCGATTTGCCATTTGAGCTTTGCCATTCGCGGCGCAGCCGCTCTCAGCGGATGATGCCCTTGCTCTTCAGCAGCTCCATGCACTTGGCGACGGACTGCTCGATCGAGAGGTCGGCGGTCTTCAAGACGAGCTCCGGCTTGTCGGGCGCCTCGTAGGGATCGTCAAGGCCCGTGAAGCCGGGGTTCTTGCCTGCGGCGATGTCCGCGCGGGCCTTCTTGTACAGGCCCTTGGGATCGCGCTTCTCGCAGACCTCGACGGGCGTGTCAACGAACACCTCGATGAAGTCGATGGGCGCGGGCTTGGCCGTCGCGTGGAGCTTGCGGCACAGGTCGCGGTCCTTGCGATAGGGGCTGATGAACGAGGTCATCGAGACGCACCCGGCGTCCGCGAAGAGCTTCGTCACCTCGCCGATGCGCCGGATGTTCTCCGCGCGGTCCTCGGCGGAGAAGCCCAGGCCGAATCGCTTCGCCTGCGCCTCGCTGTTGCCGTGGATCTCCTGGAGGATCTTGGGACCGGCGTTGAGGCCCATGCGGACGTTGTCGCCGTCGAGGCGGTACGAGAAGACCCCGCGATTGACGAGGGCCTGCTCCAGCGCGCTCGCGATGGTGGACTTGCCCGAGCCCGAGAGGCCGGTGAACCAGAGGGTGCAGCCCTTGGCCTTCAACGCCTTCCAGCGCTCCTCGCGTGAGATATCGCCCTCGTGCCACACAACGTCGCCGACCTTGTAATCTGCCAACGGATGCCTCCTTGATGCCCGCTGCCTCGGATCATGCCCGGTCGGGCAGGTGGGCGGCGTGGGGGGTGGGACTGTAGAGATCGGCCGGGCGCGTGGCAACACTCGGCCAGAGCGGATGTTGCGTGCGTGCCCACGACGCGTGGAGGATGAGAAGAGTGGTCGGGAGGTGTGCGACGCGCTACCCTCCCGTCCCCCCTGAACTGCCGCGGATTCGCGGCCGGGGAGGGCGAGATAAGTCCAACGTCCTACGGAGGTTCCGATGCCTGGTCTGATCCAGCCGCATGGCGGCAAACTGGTGAATCGCGTTGTTGATGCCGGCCGCGCTGCGGAGTTGACGAAGGAAGCGGCCAAGCTTCCGAGGATCAACCTGACGGCCAAGCAGTCGTGCGATCTCGAACTGATCGCAAACGGCGGGTACTCGCCGCTGGAAGGGTTCATGGGGTCGGACGACTTCCGCTCCGTCTGCACCTCGATGAAGCTCGCCAACGGTCAGGTCTGGTCGATCCCGATCCTGCTCTCGGTCGCGAAGGAGCACGTCCCGGCGATCGGTTCACGCGTCGCGCTGTTCGCTCCCAACGGAGTGCTCCAGGGTGTGATGACCGTGAAGGAGTCGTTCCTCCACGACAAGAAGCTCGAGATTCCCAATGTCTTCCGCACCGAGGACTCCGCGCACCCCGGCGTCGCGCAGGTCCAGGCCGAGGGCGACCACTGCCTCGCGGGTCCCGTTGATGCCCTGACCCTCTGCGTCGATCCGAACGGCCCCGAGGCATTCCTGACCCAGCGGCTCACGCCCGCCCAGGTCCGCGCGGAGTTCGAGAAGCGCGGCTGGAAGACGGTCGTCGCGTTCCAGACCCGCAATCCGATCCACCGTGCCCACGAGTACGTCTGCAAGTGCGCCCAGGAACTCTGCGACGGCCTTCTCATCCACCCGCTCGTCGGCGAGACCAAGAAGGGCGACATCACGGCGTCCGTCCGCATGCAGGCGATCGACGCCCTCGTCCAGAAGTACTTCAACCCCGCGACCACGATGGTCTCGGTGCTCCCGGCGGCGATGCGCTACGCCGGCCCGCGCGAGGCGATCCACCACGCCGTGATGCGGAAGAACTACGGCTGCTCGCACTTCATCGTCGGGCGCGACCACGCCGGCGTCGGTACCTACTACGGCACCTATGACGCCCAGAAGATCTTCGACGAGATCGATCTCGTCGGCTTCGGCATGGGCATCATGAAGTTCGAGCACACCGGCTACAGCAAGTCGTACGGCGGCATGGTCTCCGGCAAGTCTTATCCGAAGATCGAGGGCGACATCATCAACCTGTCGGGCACCGCCGTGCGCGACCTGCTCTTCAAGGGCGAGCGTCCCCCGGCGGAGTTCAGCCGCCCCGAGGTCGCGGACGTGCTCATCGCCGCCGCGAAGCGTGGCGACCTGTTCGTCGGCTGATCCGGCCCCCGTTCCCATCCCCATCACCAACGATCCCGCGCAGGCCCCGATCTTCGGGGCCTGTTTCTTTCCTATACAGGACCTTCAGAGGGATCGACCCGCCGCACGCTCCATCCGATCGCGCCCGCTGATCCGAACAGGCGAGACGCGTTCGGTTCTGGGACCCATGCCGGCACGCCCCGATCCGGGAGTTCACCGGATTGGGATCGGCGGACGGCGATTGTGGGGTGCTTTCCTCATCGCGTCGCAACCTTCCCGAGAGTGGGGCGAATCATCGAACGGAGGTTCCGGCCGTCTCTCGGTCGGAGTTGTTGGTGTCGGCCCTCGTGGGGAGGCGTCCGGCGCGTGCCCATTCGTGCGCGCAGCGTCCGTCCGCGAGGAGGCAGTTGCATGCAATCACCAATCTGCTGGCTGGCGTCGTACCCGAAGTCGGGCAACACGTGGGTTCGGTTTCTGTTGCACCAGTATTTTTTCGGTCGCGCGGACCGCAGTCTCGAGATCGTGTCCACGATCCCGGATGTGCACGGGCACGCAGGTCAGCTGGCCGGTCGCTCAATCGACACTCGCGCCGGCCCCCTCACCCTTGCAAAGACGCACCACAGGCGCTCGCCATCGATGCCCTTCGCCGGCCGCTCCGCCCGCGCGATCTACATCGCACGCCACCCGCGGGACGTGATGTGGTCGTGCCTCAACTACGCGAAGCTCGTGTGCGCCCCGGAGGTCGCTCCGCGGATCACGCCTCGGGGCTATGCCCGGAACTACATCCATCTCGGCGGCGATCCCCAGTTCATTCAGATGGGTTATGGATCTCTCATCGAGCACGCGAACTCATGGCTTCGCGAGCCGGAGTTTCCGATGCTCCTGGTCAGGTACGAGGACCTTCGACGCGACGCCGCTCGCGGCCTCGCCGAGATGATCTCCTTCCTCGGCGCCGACGTGAACGAGGACGAGATCCAGCGGGCCGTCAGAGACTCCTCCTTCGATCGCATGCTCGCCATCGAGGAGGCCGACGCCGCGGCGGGAGAGGCCGACCGTGTCTTCGCAGCCCGGTCGACAGCTCGCGCCGAGGGCCGTCGCTTCATGAACGCGGGCACACTCGGCCGCTCCCTCGACGAGATCGATCCGGGAATGGACGCAGAGCTTGAGGCCCGCTTCGACCGCCACCTGGTGCTGCTGGGCTACGAGCGATCCGGCAACGCCTCGCAGCCCTCCCGTGTCTGACTCGCTCCACCGCCCCACCCTCTCGTGGACACCAGTTCCGACTCCGATCCGCGAATCGCGACTGACGCACGAGAGATCCTCATGACCGATGGCCCCATCTGCTGGCTCGCCTCCTATCCGAAGTCCGGGAACACATGGGTCCGATTCCTCATCGCCCAGTACCTCTTCGGACGCGTCGAATCGAGCGCTGAGATTGCCGCGTCCATCCCGGATGTCCATATTCGAAACGGCTCGCTGGCCGGTCAATCCGTGGGCGGGACGCTGATCGCAAAGACGCACCACAGACTCAACGCCATGCTCCCCCACGCTGATCGCGCGATCGGAGCGATCTACATCGCCCGGCATCCCGCCAGCGTGCTGTTCTCGTCACTGAACTACCTGCGCCTGATCGCGCCCTCCGCCATCGTCGACCACATCAACCCGGTCACCTACGCGCGGAACTTCATCCGCCTCGGAGGAGATCCGCTCCACATCCAGCACGGCTTCGGATCGATGCTCGAGCACGCCGGATCCTGGATGTCCCATCCGACGCTCCCCCGGCTTGTGGTCAGGTACGAGGATCTTCGCGAGCGCCCCGAGGTCGAGCTCTCCAGGATGCTGCACTTCCTCGGCGCCGAGCCGGACTCCGAGCGGGTGCGGGCCGCCATCGCCGACTCGACCTTTGAACGGATGAAGCAGCTTGAGATCGACGAGAAGAGCCGCGGCGTTTCGACGGTCGTCTTTGCCGGCTCCCCCGATCGCGCCCAGAACGGCGTCCGTTTCATGAACGCCGGAACGAGCGGGCGCTCGCTCGACGAGTTCGAGCCCGGCCTCCAGGCCCAGGCCGAGGAGCGGTTCTCGTGGTACCTCCAGAGATTCGGCTACGAGCGCCAGAGCACGTCAAGCGCTCGATCCGTCGTCTGAGCCGATGAAAGACGCTTGTGCGGCCGGATCCAAATGAGAACCGGCCGCTCCGTCATGCGACGGAACGGCCGGATCGATAGGGAGGTCTCAAGAGGACGAACGATCAGAATCGACGGCGACGGGCGCCGAACAGCCCGACCGCGCCGAGCATCGCAAGCGATGCGGGCGCCGGCACGCGGCTCACACGAACGTTGTCAAAGCCGACTTCCCAGAAGTTGAACCCGTAGAAGTAGCCCGGAACGAACGTCGTCAGGCGAACCTCGTCGACCGACGCCAGTACGTCCGCGTACGTCCGGCCCGCGGGGAGAATCGGCTCGAACGTCACAGGATCCTCGTCGCCGGCCCCGCCCCATCCGGGCGGCAGCGTCAGGGACGTCATGTCGGCGATCGTGAAGGTGCGGGTCTGCCAGCCCGCGCCCTCTGTCGGCAATCCACCCCCCACGAGGAAAACGCTCGCATCGTCCTCGAAGTCGTTGGGATCGCCGATGTCCACCAGCTGGAGCGTCAGGGGAAAGTACGACGGCGGGATCGGGTTGCCCCAGAAGTTCCGGAGCGCCGTGACCTTCACGTCCACCTGCACCCGCAGGTCGCCCCCGTGGCGCGTGAGATCTCCGATGAGCGGGTTCGAGACGTCCGTGTTGCTGAGCGTGACACCCCAGAAGGTGTCGAACGGAATGCCCATGAACCGGCCCGTCTCCAGCCCGGAGAAGATCATGTCGTTCCCGTTTACGAGCCACCCCTGGTACGACGCGCCCTCAAAATCCTCTTGGTGGAGCGTCGGACCGGCCAGCGCGCCGGATGCGCTTGCGAGCAGTGAAAGCGTGGCCATGACTCTGCGGGCAGAACTCTGCATATCTCGGACTCCTTGTGTTCGTCGGATGCGCCCCCGCGCCGTGGCCATCCCGCGCGAAGGGACACGCCACCCGATCCAGTTCGAGAATGTACAACACAGGTTCCATATTTCAAGGAAGTTTCCCGGAAACTTTCGAGAATGGTTGCCTATTTCTGTCCGACCGCTCATACTGGATCAAGCCGACACGCAGAAGGCGACTGGGTCAGTTCCTATCAGATTACGAACATGAGACCTCTCGACGAGCATCGCGATCCTCTGCACGCGGCCGAAGCCGGTGATTCGCCAGTATCGCTCAAGCCCCAGGCGCTCGAGGCGCGGATCACCGTCGTTGGCGAGAACATCCTGTCGACGATCGGCCGGGTGATCGAGGCGGTGCCTCGTGGACACCCCGGACCCCAGGCCCTTGCGGACCGGCTCGGGCTGGACAAGGTCCTGGCGAGCCGTGTCCTCAAGGCGACCCGAAGTCGCGATCCGATCACAGCGACGCACAGAATGCCCGGCCCGGAGCCGCTGCGTCGGGTCGTCAAGGCCGCGGAGCAGCTGGGCGTTGAGCCATCGATCATCGCCGAGGCGTATCGCGCCATCGATGAGTTCGATCTCCTGATCCGACAGGGGACGGGCGACCGCAGCACGCTGGACGCGATCGTCTCGGCGTGGGTTCCCGAGGCCCGACGCGAGTTCGAGCTGAGGCGCAAGCAGGCGGCATTCAAAGCGATGAGCCAGTTGAAGGGCGTGCAGTGCGAGTCACTGCTCGCCACCGTGATCCTCTGGCCGTCGGCGGATCCCGCCAAGATGGATGTCGTGTGGGTCAACGGCCTGATCGGAATGCACCGGGTCCGACCCGGCGCGCCGGTTAAGCTCTCCACCCGCAAAATGAGCGGCGGCCCGGAGCAGCGCCTCCCGGTCTCCCTCGATGGCGTGCCCGTGGACAGCGCCGAGGGCCTGCTGCTCCGCGAGTTCTGCTCAGAGCCCCTCCCGAGCATGCGAGCCAGCAGAGTCGCAAGCGCTGTGCACTACTCGCTCGCCGATGATCGCTTCGGCCCGGCCTCTGCGTCGGACATCGTCTTCGCCGAGGTCAACCGGGGCGAGTTGCCGCGTGCGGTGCCCGCACACTCCAACCGCAAACGCTACTTCTTCGCAGAGGCGTCGATGCCGGCGTGTCGGCTCCAGTTCGACGTGCTGGTGCACGAATCGCTCGACACGTCCCGTCCTTGGCTCCGGATCTACGACACCGCGTTCGAGGGCGTGGCCAGCGTCAACGATCCCGCCCGCGACGTGGACGCGATGGACATGGCCGAATCGATCGAGACGCTTGGCGCCGGGGTCTCGCGTTTCCGATCCACCGAGGTCCCCCGCTACGCCGAGATGCTCCGCTTCGTCTGCGATCGCCTGAGCTACGACCCGTCGATGCTCAGGGGCCATCGCTGCGACGTGGAGTACCCCGTCTACGGATCCCAGATCACCATGGTCTTCGAGCCGCCAGTCGAGCCGTCGGCGACGCCGGTGTAACGCCGGGCGATCCCGGCCCGATGTCACGCCTCCTTCCATGGGGATTTCACCCCCGCCCGCGCCGCGATCGACTTGTACGAGCCGGGTTTCTCCGCGAAGATGCGCCGCGCGGGCATCCGCCGCGCCGGAGCGGCGAAGAGCATTCCGCGGAGGTGAACCTTGGAGATGCACGTCGTTCGATGCCGCGTCTCGTGCATCGCGGCCGTGACCGTCGCGTTCGTCCTGCTCCACGTCCCCCTCGCGTCGGCGCAGGGATTCCAGGAGCCGGACTACTTCGCGGGCTCCCATGAGGACGCGCACCAAGCCGCCATCGATTCGCACCGGCTCCACCTGGTTTTCCTCGACTCCGAGAATCCTGATCTCGCGGAGGCCGAAAAGCGCCTCTGGAGCAACCGGTCTCTGAATCAGTGGATTCGCTGGCACGCCGTGCTCTCAAGGGTGTCAGCCATCGAAGACCCGGCACTCTTCTACGCCCTCGCGGACCCGCTGTTCGAAGGCGCAGGGAAGAACCAGCGATGGGACGCGACCAAGCACCTCACCGTCCTCGTCTTTCGGGGCGACGAACTGGAACGGGTCCTCCCCTGGTTCCCCCACGCCGATACACGCAAGGGAGCGCCGCGATTCAGGAGGGGAATGGTCCCTGACCCGGAACTGCATCACCTCGAACTCAAGCCGCTCGAGGTGCTGCACCAGGCACAGTTCGTCCTCGACAAGCTGCAAGCCACCGACCCGGTTTGGTTCGAACGCCACTCACGGAAGAACCCCCCGCCCCCACCACCGGACCGTGTCCGGTTCGCGGCGATCGCCGACGCAAACGCCCCGGCCTGCGCCGGACCTCCCGAAGGGCAGACCGTCCTCTCGATGCTCGTTCGCGCCCGGGAAGAGGCCGCTGCCGCCTCGCTAGCCGATGCGACCGCCACCTACACATGGCTCTGGGAACGCCTCGACGAGGGACGGCCTTGGGCCACACCCCTGCGTCGCACGCTCGTCGCGGCAGAGATGCGCGATCTCGCCGCCAGGCGTGAGGGCTCGGCCGCCCGCTTCACCGCCATGCGCGATGAGCAGGCCTCTCGAGAGCCGTGGCTCGATCTGGACCAGCGGCTGGATCGCTACCTTCTGGACGAGATCGTCGGGCGCGAAGACGACTCACTCTTCGAGCTCGACTATCTCTTCAACGATCCCGATGAGAGCTCGCTCCTGACTCGCTCAGAGAGCGCGGGGCTGACGCTCATCGCCTCGGGAGTCCCATGGCTCGACATCTGGAGCATCGGTGCGGATGACGTGGCGCGCCTGGAGAAGCTCCGCTCGGGGCTGCTCCAGAAGCGGCCGCCGACAGCCACCGATGAAGAGTGGACGCACGTGCTCGATCTGCGCCGTGCGATCCTGCTCACCGAGTCCTGCCGGATCCACGCGGCACTCCTCAGGCAGGGCCGCGTCGCCGAGGCGGCGCGCGTGGCCGACGCGCTCATCGCGCCCGATTCCAGCGGCGTCGCACGACTTGCGCTCGCGTCGGTCGCCTGGGCGGCCGACGCCGCCGACGCACGACACGAGGCGTGGACGCGGGAAGCGATCGCGCTCGGGCAGGACGATGCGGGCCTCCTGCTCGCGCTGCAAGCCGGGCCGGTCCGGCCCTGAGACTCACTCGGCGGCCGGGACCCCGCGCCCACGGCGGCACTTCACGCCAAGGTCGTCCAGCAGCGAGTACGCCACGGGCGTCACGATGAGGGTCAGGAGCAGGCAGAGAGACTGGCCGCCGATCACGACGATCGCGACGGCGCGCCGCTCCTCCGCGCCGGGACCGGTTCCGAGCGCCAGAGGCAGCATCCCGGCCACGAGCGAGAGCGTGGTCATCAGGATCGGGCGGAGCCGATCGCGATTGGCCTGCAGGATGGCGTCAGCGCGTGGCATGCCCGCCCGGCGCAGCCCGTTCATGTGATCGATCTGAAGGATCGCGTTCTTCTTCACGACGCCGAACAGCACGAGAATCCCGAGCGCGCTGAACATGTTGAGCGTGCCGCCCGTCAGGTACAGCGATCCCAGCGCGAACGGCACCGAGAGCGGGAGGGAGAGCAGGATCGTCAGCGGGTGCGTCAGCGACTCGAACTGCGAGGCAAGGATCAGATACATGAAAACGATCGAGAGAAGGAACGCCAGCCCGAACTCCGTGAATGTCCGCTCCAGCTCGCGGCTTCGCCCCGACAGCGCCGTCGAGTATCCGGGGGGCATGTCCAGATCCTCCGCCAGCGACGTGAGAACCTCCAGCCGGTCGCCGAGCGCGTAGCCCGGCGCGACGCCTCCCCGAACCGAGATCACGCGCTGCCGGTCGAGGCGGTCGATCCGCGAGGGCGCAAGCGTCGGCGTCACCGACGCGACGCTCGAAACCTCCACCAGCCCGCCGTCGCCCGCGGGGAGCTTCAGCTGATCGATGATCTCCGGACGGTTCCGATCCTCCTCGACGAGACGCAGGCGCACGTCGTACTGCTCGTTCGTCGCGGGATCCAGATACCGGGTCACCTCCTCGGCACCGCCCACCATCAGGCGCAGCGCCGTTCCGATGTCGCGCGCCGACACGCCCAGATCCGCGGCCCGATCCCGGTCGATCGCCACTCGCAGCTCCGGCTTGTTCAGGCGCAGCGACGTGTCAAGACCCCGGAAGCCGCCGGCCTCGTTGGCGCGGCGCCTCAGCTCCTCACCGAACTCGTAGAGCTTGCTCAGCTCCGCGCCCTTGATGATGAAGTTGACATCGAACGGTCCGCCGCCGAGGTTGAACGCCTGGAAGTTCCGAACCTGGCAGCGCAGCTCGGGGTACCGCTTCAAAGCCGCGTCGATCCGGTCCATCACGTCCGACTGCGAGTAGTTGCCCCTGAACGCGGCGCCGGGATCGCCGCTCAACGTGGACCGGATGAGGCGGGAGAACGAGAACACACGCTCCTTGTGCGGCGCGATACGGACGTAGAAGCTGGCGGAGTTGACCTGGGACCCGGTGAAGCCACCCGAGGTCAGGAGGACCACCCGGACACCCTCCACGTTGCGCACGGTCTGCTCAACCTCGAGCATCGCGCTGTGCATCGCCTGGACGCTGGTCCCCTCCGGCGCCGTGACGGAGACGGTGAACTCGGCCTCGTCGACGTCCGAGGGCACGAACTCACGCCCCACCCGATCCAGCATCGGGATGGTCGAGAGCGACACGACGATCGCCACGGCCATGACGACCAGCCGGTGCCGCATCGACCAGCGGATCAGGCCCGTGTACGCGCCGTCGATCACGCCGTAGAAACCGCGACGGGACGCGGGCTCCTTCGCGATGTCGGGCCCGTGCTTGGATGCTCGCAGCATCCGCGAGGCCATCATCGGCGTCAGCGTGAAGGAGACGAAGAGCGAGACCATCACCGCGACCGCCGCCGTGATGCCGAACTGGTAGAGGAATCGACCGGCGACGGAGGACATGAACGAGACCGGGACGAAGATCACGACGAGCGACAACGTGGTCGCCAGCACCGCCAGCCCGATCTCCCGGGTGCCCTCGATCGCCGCCCGCATGGGCGACATCCTCTTCTCCTCGACGAAGCGGTAGATGTTCTCGAGCACCACGATCGCATCGTCGATCACCACGCCGACCATCAGGACCAGCGCCAGCATCGTGATCGCGTTCAGCGTGAAGTCCAGCGCGACCATCACGCCGAACGTCGCGATCACCGACGTCGGGATCGCCACCGCGGCGATCAGCGTCGACCGCCACGATCGCATGAACGCGAGCACCACGAGACTCGCGAAGACGCTGCCGAGCACCAGGTGCACGTTGATCTCGTGGAGCGCCGCGTAGATGTACCGCGACTGATCGAGGATCACCTCCGCTCGCACATCCCCGGGCAGCTCCGCCCGAAGCGCCTCCAGGTTCCGCTTGACGTCCTCGATCACCTCGACGGTGTTCTCGCCCGTCTGCCGGATGATCTCCAGCGTCACCGTCTGCTCACCGTCCAGGCGGGCGAGCGTGCGCCGCTCCGCCGCACCGTCTTCCGCGTGGCCGACGTCTCGCACGCGGATCGGCACCCCGTTGCGGTTCGCGATGATCAGATCGGAGAAGTCCTGCTCGTCCGAGAGTCGCGCCGCCGTCCGCAGCGAGAACTCCCGCTCGGAGGAGGAGACATTCCCACCGGGAACGCTCGCGTTCTGACGCTCGATCGCGTCGCGCACCGCCGTGACGGGGATGTTGAGCGCGTCGAGCCGATCCGCATCGAGCCACACGTTCATCGTCCGCGGCAACGCCCCCGAGAGACGGATCTCCCCCACGCCCTTTGAACGCTCGAGACGCTGACGCACCAGCTTGTCCGCCAGCTCCGTCAACTCCCGCTGCGACCGTGGCCCCGAGATCGCGATCGTCAGCGCCGGATCCCAGTCGCTGTCCACCTTGCTCACGTTCGGCGGATCAACCTCGTCCGGAAGCTGACGCAGGACGCCCGACACGCGGTCTCTCACGTCCTGGGCCGCTGCATCGATGTTCCGGTCCAGCCCGAAGTTCGCGAGAATGAACGCGCGATCGGGGTTCGAGACCGACCTCAGCTCATCGATCCCCGCGACGGTGTTGACGGCCTCTTCGAGCACGTCAACAACCTCGGTCTCGATCTCCTCCGGCGCGGCTCCGGCGAGCGTCGTGCCGATCCGAACCGTCGGAATATCGACGGTCGGCAGACGGTCCACGCCGAGCCGCGAGTAGCTCACGATCCCGATGATGACCAGCGCCAGGTTCATCATCGTGGCGAACACGGGCCGCTTGATGCATATCTCGGCGAGTTTCTGCACGCTGACTCCCTTGATCGGCCCGACGGGCTCAGTCGGCGGATGCGACGCGCACACGCGCCCCGGTTGTGATCGAGGACGGCGGGGCCAGGGCGATCGTCTCGCTCCCGTCGAGGCCCGTGAGCACCTCCACCATGTCCCCCGCATCCGTCCGCGCAACATCGCCCAGCGTGATGCGACGCTCCTGCGCCACGCCGTCCACGATCGTGATCACCTTGTGCACGCCGGCGAACGTCAGCACCGCGCTCCGCGGCACCACCATTGCATCGACCGCTCCGACCTCGATCTCCGCCGTCGCGAACCCTCCCGGCTTCAGGCGCAGATCGGCGTTCGCGATCACGATCTCCACGGGCAGGGTGCGCGTCGCGATGTCGAGCGCGGGAGAGACCCGCGACACCGATGCCCGAATCGGCGCCGCATCGGCGAGCGAGTCGGCGTGGACCGTGACCGCCTGTCCCGGCCTGATCTCGGAGAACCTTTGGCAGTTTGGCCCACTCCGCCAAGGCAGACGCGACAGAGCGCCGCTATGCGGCTTTATCCCTGATCGGCGACACCTTGAACGTGGTTACCTATC
>JAPKGU010000034.1 GCA_026647565.1 Phycisphaerales bacterium
GTGTCATTAACCCCATAGACCTCCAGGATTGTGCGAGAACGATTGTTAAAAGGATCCCTTATCACCGAACAGCCGTCTATCGTTGTCCCTTCGCCCCAGGCCATCCCGGCCCCGGGGAGGACACCATGGCGGAGCAACGATGGCGCAGCGCGGCAATCCGGTCGTTCGGGCGGCTCTCACGACGTTCATCGTCCTGGTCGTGATCGGAGTCGCATGGTCTTTCTTCCAGGCCACCAAGAACAAGCCGACTCCAACGTCTCCTCCGGCGGCACCACCCTCCGGCGCGCTCGGCGCAGCCCCCGGCTCATCGCCGGAGCGGCCCGCCACCGGCCCGTCGGACCCCGGAGAACAGACTCCCGCGACACCAGCCGGGTCGGAAGCGCCGCAGGCGGTCCCATCGGTTTCGCTCGAAGGGCTCACCGCCACGGTCTTCGGGCCGTGGACGCCCGACTCGCTCGGAGCCCTCGCGCCCGACTCGAGCGTCCGGCAGTTGCTGGAGATCGATCCCGTCGGCGCGGGCGTCCGAGCCCTCTCTCTCGGCAGGTACTTCGGATCGGTGAAGCGCGAGACGAACGTCCGCGTGCAGGAGACGCACAACTACACCGATTCCACTGGCGCACGCGCCGCGCTCGTTCCTTTCGCGGCTCTCGGCGTCCAGATCAACGGCACGCTGGTCAATCTCTACGGCGCGAATCTCTGGCGCCCGGTTGAGAGCGCGCCCGCCGGAACGATCGAAGCGATCATCACCAACAACGCGGGCCAGGCCGTCGCCCGCGTCGAACGCTCCTACGCGCTCACGCCCGACTCGTACGAGATCCTCCTCTCGCAGCGCGTGCAGAACCTCACCGACGCCGACCTTCGCATCCGGTGGTTCCAGTTCGGACCGGTCGATCTGCCCAACGACACCGATGCGGGCACCAGCAAGCCGCAGAGCGCCCGCGACATGCGCCGCGTGCGATTCGGGTACCTCCTCAAGCCCACTGCGGACCCGACGCGCCGGGCCGTGTTCGCGACCGACTTCCTCTGGCCGCGCACAAAGGCGCTCGGCAAGACCAACCGAGCCACCGGTCTCTACCAGGACGCCATGCCCATCTGGCCGAACCCGACCTCCGAGGACGCAGGCCTCACCCTCACGTGGGCCGCCATGACCAACCGCTACTTCGGCGTCGCGGCCCACGCTCTCGTCCAACCCGCCTCCCCCTCCGCATCCTTCACATGGGTCGAGCGCGTCGAGCGCGTCGTCCTCCACACATCGATTCCCGCCGGCTCCGGAACGGTCTACGCGCCCGTCATGGGCATGAAGTTCCAGAGCAGCGAGATCGCCGTCGCGCCGGGCTCGGGCGCCGATCTGGCCATGGGCATCTACGCGGGGCCGCTGGAGCGCGACCTCATCGACGCCGATCCCGTCGCGTCCGCCGCGGGCGTGCCGGAAATCGTCGTCTACAACTCCGGCGGCCCGTGCGCCTTCTGCACCTTCCCCGTCCTGACCTCCGGCCTCCTGTGGCTCCTGGAGACCACGCACGGCCTGACCGCAGACTGGGCCATCGCGATCATCATCCTGGTCGTGATCGTCCGGACGGCGCTCCACCCGATCAATCGCTGGTCGCAGATCCGCATGCAGCGCTTCGCCAAGCAGATGCAGGACATGGCGCCCAAGCAGAAGAAGCTCCAGGAGCGGTACGGCGACGATCGCCAGAAGCTCCAGCAGGAGGTCGCCAAGCTCTGGCGCGAGGAGGGCGTCAACCCCGCCGGCATGCTCGGATGCCTCCCGATGTTCCTCCAGACGCCCATCTGGATCGCGCTCTACGCGACGCTCTACTACGCATTCGAGCTGCGCCAGCAGCCGGCGTTCTACGGGCTCTTCCAGTCGATCTCCGGCGGATCGTGGGCCTTCCTCGCCGATCTGGCCGAGCCGGACCACGCCCTCTGGTTCCAGGGCAAGGGCTTCCACATCCCGCTCATCTCCGGCATGATGGGGCCGATCACCGGCCTGAACATCCTCCCCCTCGTCTGGGGCGCCGTCTTCTGGGTCCACCAGAAGTACCTCACGCCGCCCTCCACAGGCACACTCACCCCCGAGCAGGAGCAGCAGCAGAAAATCATCAAGGTCATGTCCGTCGTCATGCTCCCGGTCTTCATGTACAACGCACCCTCCGGGCTGCTCGTCTACTTCCTCACCAACTCGGTCCTCGCCATCATCGAGAACCACTGGATCAGGGAGCACGTCAAGAAGCACGACCTGCTCAACCCCGACAAGTACAAGAAGCAGAAGAAGCCCGCCGGCGGCTTCATGCAAAGACTCCAGAAACTCGCCGAGGATCGCCAGCGACAGGCCAGCGCCGCCAAGGGCGGACGCAACCCCAATCCCCGCGGCCCGCAGCAGCGCCCGCCCCGACGCTGACCCCGGCGCGCACGCGCCAAACCCCGGACGCCGACCATGCACCTCGGCGACACCATCGTGGCCCACGCTTCCCCGCCGGGGCGATCCGCTCGCGCGCTCGTCCGCGTCTCCGGACCCGCCGTTCGGGACATCCTTCACGAACGCGTGACCCTCTCGTCCCGCGCTCCGGACCGTTCCGCCCCGCGCTGCGGTGATGCGATCGTTCGGATCGAACCGGACCCGCGCGTCGCCCGCGCCGAGCCGCAATCCGGCCACACGCCCAGGACTCATGTGGCGATCCCAGCGCTCGCGCTCGTCTGGTCCGGCCCGCGCTCGTTCACGGGCGAGGACTCGCTCGAACTGATCCTCCCCGGCAATCCCGCGCTCATCGATCGTGTGATTGAGGCCCTCTGCGCCGTGCCGTCCGCCCAGCCGATCCGACGCGCCCTGCCCGGAGAGTTCAGCGCCCGCGCGTTCCTCCGAGGCAGGATCACCCTCGACCAGGCCGAGTCGATCGCCTGCATGATCGGCGCCTCGGGAGAAGCCGAGCTTCGCGCCGCGCAGCGCTTCGCCGACGCGCCCGCCAACGCCCAGAGAATCGATTGGACCGATCGCGTCGCAACGCTCCTTGCACTCGTGGAGGCCGGCGTCGACTTCTCCGATCAGGAAGACGTCGTTGCCATCGAGCACGCCGACCTCGCCTCACGCGCCGACGCCCTCGCGCGCGAGATCGATCGGGCGCTCGGACCGGAGCGCACCGCCCTCCACAATCCCCACCTCCCCACCGTCGCCCTCGCCGGCACGCCAAACGCCGGCAAGAGCACCCTGATGAACGCCCTGCTGGGTCGAACGCGCGCCGTCGTCTCCGACGTGCGCGGCACCACGCGCGACGCCCTCTCGGAGCCGATCGATCTCTCCAGATTCCTTCCGGGCGCCGCCGACGCCCTCCTCGTCGATCTCGCGGGCATCGAGAACCGGATCCAGACACGGATCGACGCCGAGGCCCAGACCCAGGCCCAGCGCGCCCTCGCCCACGCCGACCTCATCCTCTGGTGCGATCCCGAAGGCGCCTTCGATCACCCGGCTCTGCTCGCGCTCACCAACGGACGCGACACCATCCGCGTCCGCACCATGGCCGATCGCGCCGGTCCGCCCTCGGCCCTCGCCGAGATCGCCGTCTGCGCCATCGATCGATGGAACATCCACGCCCTGGGCGCCCTCGTCGCCCGACGCCTCACGCTCGCACCGACCGCCGGCTCGTCCGGGATCGTGGTCGTCGCCCGCCACCGAGCCGCGCTCGGCGCCGCGCGCGCCGAACTGCGGCGCGTCGCCGACCTTGCTCAACGAAACGCCGAGCACGCCACATCCCACGCCGATCCCGCCGTGCTCGCCGCACACCTCCGCGCCGCCCTCGACGCCCTCGGCGAGATCACCGGCGCACTCCCGCCCGACGAGATCCTCGGACGCGTGTTCTCACGATTCTGCGTCGGCAAATGACCGCCACGCACGCTCAAGCGACCGCCCGCGGATCCACACCCGTCCCAAAACGACCCGACGGCCCTCGGAAGGGCCGTCTCGGGTCGCTGGAGGAGAGAGAGATGTGTTCCTGGGTGTCGGTGGCGGCTGCATTTGCCCTTTCACCCAGATGTTCCGTATTCGCAATCCCTTACGACTCGCCACGCTCCGTGGTTCAATGAAACCGTTCCGGGTCCCAGAACTTGGGGAATCTGCCCCCCCTGGCACCCCTCTTTTCGACGAACCGGTATCTGTTCGCTGGACGCGCTGCTTCGACACGCGATGATGAGATTGCCGCGGCAGGCTCCAGCCGCCCGGCATGGAGGGCCGAACGTGACCGAGGAAGCCAACCAGTCCCCGATCGAGAGCGCCCCTTCGAACGCGACCGCCTTGAAGGAACGCCCGGCCCCGGCGCGCACGGACGAGCTTCCACCGTACCGGGTGCTGCTCCATAACGACGATGTGAACGCGTTCGACGACGTCGTGTTCTCGGTCGTCGAGCTGGCGCGTCTGCCGATGCCGCGCGCGGTCGAGGTCACCATGACCGCGCACCGGCGTGGGCTTGCATTGGTCTGCGTGACCCATAAGGAGCGGGCGGAACTCCTTGAAGAGCAGTTCCGCACCCGGAAGCTGACGGTCACGATAGAGCCCGCGAACTGATCCGCCCGCTGCGATTCAGATCACGCCGTGTCAAGCAGAATCCGCTTCGATTGAGCGATCGTGCCCCGCACAGGCGCGACGCCTCGCGCAACGATCGCGACCGCGCGATCCCCGCCAGCCGCTCCCGACGCGCCGCCGCCGCGCGTTTCACGACGCGAACAGCGAAGCACGCTCCCCCCGGCGCCGATCTCTGACCGGTCGTCGCGGACGCCGCCCCATCGAAGGGCCGGCCCGCGGCAAGGGCGATGAGGAGGCACTCCATGTCCATGCGTCTGGGCGATCTACTCGTGCGTCAGGGCGTGCTGACCGAGCATCAGCGCGATCAGATCCTCGACTTCCAGCGGACGCACGCGCGTCCGTTCGGCGAACTGGCCGAGACGCTCTTCGGCGTCGCCGCCGAGGCCGTCGAGCAGGCGTGGGCCACCCAATACGCGATGCTCGCCGACACGGTCGATCCGCGCGACGCCCGCGTGAGACCCGACGCGCTCTCGCTCGTCTCGCGTCGCCAGGCGTGGCAGTTCAAGGTCCTGCCCATGGGACTGGAGGATGGCGAGGTCCGCGTCTGCACCACCAAGGAGCACCTGGCCCGCGCGCTGCGCTTCGTCGGCTGGCGGGTCTGCGCCCCGTGCCACTTCGTGCTCGCCGAGGCAGAACACCTGGGCGAGGCCCTCATGAGCCACTACCCCATCACCGGCTTCACCGCCGATCTCGTCCACGCCCGTGGCCTGGCCGGGCCGACCGCCTGAAGGGACGCGCCGCCGAACCTTCTCACCACGAAAGATCGCGCTCGTACCCCGTCTCGATCAGGACCGAGCCGAATCCCTCCTTCACCGCATCGGCGATCGCGGGCGTGAAGTGGTTCTTCCAATCGCCCCGCACACCCTTGCGCTGGTGCGCGCCCACGTCCTCCTCGCCCCGCTTGCGCCCCGACAGCGACTCGAAGCTCTGGCTCCGAACGACCTCCTCGAGGCGGTCGCCCGCCATCTCGATGCCGCAGCGCGCCAGGATCTCACCGAACCAGCGCATCTCGTCCTCGATGAGATCCTCGTACCGAACCAGGAGGTCCGCACCGTTCAGCCAGGAGGTCTGGATCGCCGCGTGCCCCCCAAGCCCCGTAAAGGCCCCGTCGCCGCGCACCAGGTAGAGCATCCCTTCCTCGAAGGATCGCGACCGCAACGCCTCGCGCAGCGACGAGATCTTCGTGCCGGGGATATCCTGGTGGGAGACGCTCAGACTGAAGTACCAAGACACCAGCGCGTCCCGCAGGTCCCGCATCACGAACAGGCGCACCTGCGCCGACGCGCGCGACGCCTCGCTCGACTCAAACACCTGCCGCCTCATGTACACCGGCGAGTAGATCGCCCCGCGCTTCAGCGGCGCCTCCAGCACATGAGCGTTCCGAGGCAACGCCTCGACCACGCGCCCGGGGCACGCGGCCTCGAACACCCCGCGCACCCACTGGGAGCCGGCCTTCCAGTGCGTGAAGTGAAAGATCGTCGGAGTCTCGGTTCCGCTCATGCTTCTCCCGGCCTGATTCACCACAGATACTCTGGCTTCGGCCATGATAGATCGCCCTCGGCCCACTGTCCCCCCATCAGGGCCGAACGGCTCCTATCTCACCTCCCCGATCAGGAACTCGCCGGGGCGCAAGCCGATCACGATGTCGGTGCCCTCGCGCCGAACCTCACGCGACCAGTGCGCCTCACGCCCCGCGAACGGGTCGCGCAGCCGCAGCGTTCCCTCCCGGGCCTTCGGCCCGATCTCCTCGGGACGCGTCGCACGATCCGAAGACCCGCTCGGTGAGACGATCTCGACGCGCGTCGTACGCCCCCCGCTCCGTCGCGCCGAGACGATCCAACCTCCCTCGGCACGCAGCCCGTCGAACGACACGTCCGCCCACCTCTCGCTCACCGCCGGGAAAATGCGCACGATCTCTGACTCCGGCACACCCACCGTGCCGTGCGATTGCAGCAGCATCTGGTGGATCGCCTCCATCGCGAGGAAGTTCCCTTCCAGCGTGAAGGGCCGATACGTGAACTTCGACAGGCCGCTCTTCGTCTGATCGCCGTTCAGGTGAAACCCGTTGGGACCCGTGAACGCGAGATACTTCGTGAGATAGTCCAGCGCCTCCTCCGCGCGCCCCGCCCGTGCGAACATGCACGCCGCCCATGAGAACGAGTACCCCGTCCACCAGTCCGTCCCCATCGCCTTCAACTGATCGAGCGTGGCATTGATCGCCGCGCGATCGGCATCACTCCCCTCGATCGACAGCGTCCCGAGCGGATGGATCGCCATCGCGTGGCTGAAGTGCCGATGGCTCTGCGAGTACGTCTCTCTCGCATCGAACATCAATCCCGTCTTCTCATCGATGTGCATGGGCTCCATCGCCCCGAGCACATCACCCCACTTCGCCGCGACATCCCCTTCGCCCGCGACCTCCGCCATCTCCTTCAGTGCCGCGAAGAGCCATCGCATCAGCGAAAGGTCGTAGTTCGAGTTCGGGACGAGCCACGCCTGGTACGAGTTGTCGTGGATCTCCGGGCTGCTCGACAGAGGCAGCTTCAGATGCCCCCTCTCATCCTTCGTCATCAGCCCGAGAAGCCCGTTCCCGATCGCCGCGCAGAACGGGTACGCCCTCTCACGCAGGAACCCTTGATCCCCCGTGTGCTTCCAGTGCAGATAGAACGACTGCGCGATCCACGCCGAGTGCGTCGGGCTGAGCGAGTGCTGCCCCCACCCGCCCATCGCCTTCCCGTCGATCGTCATCACACCCGGAATCAGCGCCGGCTCGTGGCGTGGATCGGCATGCCGATCGTCACGCGACGGCAGCCCGTAGAACCCGCTCGCGAACGCACGGTACTCGGCCATCAGGTCCCAGTTGAAGTTGATCCACGACAGCCCCTGATCCACCAAGCCCGCAGCGTGGTACGCCAGGTACGTCATCTGCGTGTTCAGATCGTTGTGGTAGTCCCCCTTCCACGGAGGCAACCCACCCTCATCCGCCGTCCACACTCCCTGAAGCGGCATCGGCGGCTGGTCCTTCGCCGATCCCGCGATGTAGTAGTGCTTGCAGAGGTCGTAGTGAAGCTGGAGGGCGGGGTCGGGGATAGAGACCCGAGAGGTGCCGAACGCCCCCCAGCGGTTGGGCACCGGAGCGGGCGCGGCTTCGCGGAGCACCGATCGCCTCCATTCCTCTGGCCTCAAGTCCGCATTGATCTCTCGGGCGCGGCGCAGCGCATCGTCGGGCGTCGCGCCGGCCTTGATCGCGATCAACAGCGACGAGTGGTCCGGAGAGCGGGTGATCTCATCATCGCCCCGAAACACCGGAGTCGTCGCAAGCACGGCGTAGGCACCACTCGGCATCGTGGCCTGTGCGTACCAGGTGGAGAGCTCGTCCGACCCGCTCGTGGCCTCGGCGTACGCGAGCTTCTTCAGCCCATCCGGACGAATCAGGCGAGCGCTGTCTCGTGGGCAGTTCTCGACCACGATGACGGGCTCCGCGTACGCCGCGGAGACCCCGACCGTGTACTCACCACCCTCCGACGACGCCACGCGGATCATGACCGTGTTGCTTCCCGGCGTCAGCCGAAACGACAGAATCGAGTCACCTTCTCCGAGCGTGATCTCCACCCGCCCCACCGGCAGCTTCGTCGGGTACGGGATCGTGTCGTACGGCACATCGAACAGCTCCTGGTGCCTCGCGTGGTTCTTCGCCTCCTTCATCGCCACCATGTTCGCGTACGTCCAGTCCGGCGAAGCGAACACCTCCGGCAGGCGCGTGTCCCACAGATCCGCGCGGTCCAGCGAGATCCGGATCGTCCGCCCCTCGCCCCACACCAGTGCGCCGACAAGGCCATTCCCGATCGGCAACCCCTCGTCCCATCGCGTGATGGGGCCATCGATGCGCAAGACCGACCCGCTCGCCTCGGGCACCACGACAGCCGGCTCCGGCTGCCGGGCCGCGCCGACGATCGGGACCAACGCACACACAACCGACGCGCACGCCACCGGGACGAAGGGGTGTCTCATGCCCCCAGCGTACCGCGCTCAGCACCCGTTGCCGAACGCGTCGAAGAAGTCAAGGAAATCAAGGATGTCCACCAGCGTGTCCCCGTTCAGGTCGGGATCGCCGAACGCGCCGCACGGCGACGCCTGCCCCTCGCAGGTGCTGAAGTCGTCGATGAAGTCGAGGAAGTCCAGGATGTCGACGTCCCCGTTGCCGTCATAGTCCGACGCGCACGCCCCGCCCTCGATCAGACGCATCGCGATCGGCGATCCGGGCGCCGTGAACGTGCCGGATGCCCCGCGCGAGATCGACGGCAGCCCAGAGAACCCAAGGTTCACGCTCCCCCAGTAAACCGACGGCTCGATCGACTCGAGATGAACCCAGTGACGACCCGCGGGCAGATCCGCGTCGAGCGCGGCCCCCACCCAGTTCTCCAGGTTCGTGTTGAAAAGGAAGTTCACCCCCTCCGCCTCCCCGAGCACGACCGACTCATCGGCCCGCGTCCCCGTGCCGTCGTCCGGGTGGATCGAGATCCGCGCGCCAAGCCCGTTCCCGATCACGACCGTGAATCCGTCCAGCTCGATCCGGCCCAAAGTCCATCCGCCCGGCGGCACATCAAACGGCTGGAACACCTCCCACGCGCTCCCCGGCACACCGAGCGCCTTGCCCGTCGAGATCGCCGCGTTCGACCCGTGATCCAGCAGCACCACGGGCGATGCGCACGGATCGACCTGGCACGAGTCGGGCACACCGTTGTTGTCACAATCCGCCTCACCGTTCGCGATGTCGATGTCGTCCGCGATCCCGTTGCCGTTGCAGTCGTTCAACCCCTGCACCGGTGCGCCCGTGCTCAGCGCAAGCCCCGACGGCGAGCGATCCGACACCGACGAGAAAATCACCGATCGGTTCGAGCCGTCGAGATCCGCCCGGTACACGATGTCGACCATCTCGTCGGCGTAGTACAGCGAGTTGTTCGGCGCGTCGACAAGGAGGGAGATGTACCCGCTCGACTGGCCGATCAGCGGCGAGGCGTCGTCGATGATCGTGAAGCCCGTGCCGTCGAGGTTGATCCGCGCGAGCATGTCGCTGTTTGTGTTGGAGTCCAGCCAATAGAGGTGCCGGTTGGCGACGTCCAGCCCGATCGAGCGCACCGTGCTGCCGCCCGTGAAGATCGACTTGCGATTGCCCCCGTTGAGATCCATCCGCAGGATCTCGCCGTAGTACCCGACATACACGTGCCCGTTGGTCGCATCCACAAACGGATCCCCAGCCGGATACCCCGGCTGGTTCCCCGTGAAGATCGTCACCATCCCGCTCCCGTCCGCGTTCACGCGCCGGACGGTCTGGTCCGTCGCAAAGTAGATCCGCCCCGTCGCGTCGCGCGAGATCGTCCGCGCAAAGCCCGGCACGCCCACCACCGTCGAGAGCCCCGTGCCGTTCGCGTTCGCGCGCACGATCTTGCTCGACCCCGCCGAGTCCATCCACAGCAACCGCCCCGTCGCCACGTCGTAATCCAGCCCGATCGGCAGCCAGAACGACGAGGGAATCGAGAACAGCGTCCGCGCGTTCGTGCCGTCCGTCCGCACCGCGCTCATCTGCGCGTCGTTGAACTTGTACTCGCTGATGAACAGGTCGGTCTGGCCGGACGCCGGAACCGCCACGCACGCGGCCATCGCCGCAAGCACCATCGCACGCTTCATCGCTCTCTCCGCGCCCCTCAGGGCGTCGCCGGGCCACCGGCGCATTGACTCCCGCCGCGTCCCAAACCTGCCCCTCCCGCCCTGAACATAGCACACAACCCGTCCGACGGGAAGAGGAATCACAGAGCCGATCCCCGGGGGCAACGACCGGATAACGCGAACGGGGCCGGCGAACCCGCCGACCCCGCGCGATCTCTCGTTTCTCTCTTCGTGACGCGGCTCAACGCCGACGACGCGCCGCGAGCAGCCCGCCCACGCCGAGCATCACCATCGCGCCCGGTGCGGGCACCAGCCGGTAGAAACCGCGGATCTCACCTCCCGGGAACATGCTGGAGTGGATGTTCAGATACGCCTTGCCGTCCTCGAGCGCCAGAAGCATCCGATTCATCGCATCGGAGATGGTGCCTCCGGATGCCGTGATGAAACCCGCGTTGTACGCCGACGCGAGCGTCAGATCGAACGTCGCGTCGTACGTCCCCGCCGTCGTCCCATGAGGGAATCCGGGGAACGAGGGAAGAGGCGTCATCACGCCTGCGATCCCCGTGCCGGGGTCGGTCGTCGGCCCGTGGATGTGCGCTGCCGTCACCGTCCCGAGAAGCCCGCCGTAATCGACCTCCACGCGCATCGTCAGAAGGTCCAGATCGATCGTCACCGTTGAGAATCCCGTCCCCGGCGACGCGTTCGGCGGCGCCTCGCTCGGGCCGTCCAACGTCGCCACATACACGACCTCGTGCGCCAGCGCGCCCGACGCCATCACCCCGACCACCACAAAGGAAGCCAAGCCACTCGACAGACGCATGATGTGAACCTCCATTCAGAGTCGCACGCAGGAGCGAGCGTGCGTCGCCCGAGAGATCCCGCAGGGGACACCCCCGGCGGACCTCCGAACCGGGGCCGCGTGGAAGCGGCGCGGCCACGGCCGTGTACCCATCAGGCACACCACCTTCCTCATGTCACCCCAACCCCATGACCTCGCACCCTCCAGCCCAGCTACGCAGAATTCCCGCTTTCGCGCCTCGAGAGCGAACTGGCAGAAATCACGAGTTAGTGTTCCCTAACTATACTTCCGAGACGATCCTTCTGCTCGGGTGCCGACCGGTGCGAGGCCTCACCCGCGGCCAATGGAGCTTCCCATGAACGCCCACGCCCAGCGCCCCGAAACCCCCGCCCGACGCCCCATCACGCTTCCCATCCTCCGATGGGCCGCGCGCCTCTCCTCCCTCGCCACCGTCTGGACACTCGCCCTCTTCATCCTCGGCGAACTCGGATCCCCAACGCCCATCGAATGGGTCGCGCTCGCCCTCTTCCCCTTCGGCGTCATGGGCGGCATGCTCTTCGCCTGGCGCCGCGCCATGGCCGGCGGCCTCTTCGCTCTCGCCTCGCTCGCCGCGTTCTACGCCCTCGCCCTCATCACGCGAGGCAACATCCCCGGCGGCCCCTGGTTCCTCGTCTTCACATCCCCAGCAATCCTCTTCGTCATCGTCGGCGCCATGGAGCGACGTGCACGATTCGCCTGAAGCCGTCGAGCGATCACAGAAACGCTCACTCCCCCAGCTGCGCCCGCCACTTCGTCAGCATCTCGTGACGCGTGAGGTCGTATCGGAGGGGCGTCACCGTGATGCACCCGCCCATCAGCTCCGCCACATCCGTGCCGCCGTCCGTTGCGTGGAAGTCCAGCCCGTGCCCCGCGGCCCAGTAGTACACATCCCCGCCGGGCGAGACCCGACGCTCGTACGCATCGACAAGCCCGTGCGTGTTCATCGGGCAGACCCGCACCGGTGGACACGGCCCGTCGCGCTCGGGCGTCGGGATGTTGATGCTGATGATCTCGTGCGGGTCCGGCAGGCCGCTCGCAAGGAGACGCTCGATCACCTCGCGCCCCCATCGCGCCCCAACCTCAAACAGCAACGGGCCGGGGCGGATCATCATCGATACCGCGATCGACGGCACACCCAGGAACGCGCCCTCGATCGCCGCCGCGACCGTCCCCGAATAGATCACGTTGATCCCGCAGTTCGCTCCCGCGTTCATACCGCTGATCAACAGGTCCGGGCGCGTCCCGATCCCATGTCGCTCAGGCCAGAGCGATGAGATGGCGAGCTTCACGCAATCCGCGGGACGTCCGTCCACCGCGATCCCGCCCATCCGCTCGTTCACCTTCACGTCCTGCACCATCAGCGGCTCGTGGAACGTCACGCCGTGCCCCGTCGCTGATTGAACGGTCAGGGGTGCGATCGGTGTCACCTCGCCGTACTGGTGCTGAGGCCCCCTGCGATGGGCCGGGGGAAGCAGCAGCGGGCCACCGTGCTCGTCGCGGGCGTCGATCAGGGCGTCGTGCATCGCCACGATGCCGGGGGCGCGGATGCCGTCGTCGTTCGTCAGAAGAATCCTCATGCGCCCGGAGGATAGATGCCCGGACGCACACGGACCCACAGCGGTCCGGACCGGTCCGTCGCCGATCGCCAAGCGTCGGAACACCCGTCCCCGCCGCGGCATACGCTGAGAGGTCGCGTTCGCTGGCCCTCAAGCGTCGCCCCGGGAGCCCTCCATGTACCTGCGATTCCGCCGTCTCTTCGAGCATGACGACGAGGCCAACGCCAAGGCCCTCTCCTCGATCCGCACGTGCCGGCCCGGTCCCGATCAGGAGCGCGCTGTCACCATCCTCGCCCACGTGCTGATCGCTCGGCGCGAGTGGCTCCGCCGACTCGGCGGGATCCAGTGCGAGCCGGCGACCGACTTCTTTCCGAAGAACTTTGCCATCAACGACTTGGAGCGAACGCTCGGCGACGTGCGCAGCGCCTGGCAGGAGTGGCTCTCCCATCTCACCGACGCCAGGATCCGCCAGGTCGTCGACTATCGCGCCGGCGACGGCAAGCACTGGCGAACCCACGTCGAAGAGATCCTCACACACGTCTCCCTGCACGGGGCGTACCACCGCGGGCAGGTTGCGATGCTGGTCAAGTCCGCCGGGGGCGAGCCGGCCGCGACCGACTTCATCATCACCGCGCGAAGCGCCATCCCCTGACGAGCGATCTTCGCTCGCGCCCCCCATGCCGCGACACTCGTTGTGGACGAGCGGTGGATCGCCGCCGAGCGCGCCACGCGCACGAATGCGCGGATTGAGCGCTTGCTTTCGCCGAAGTTTCCGTACAATCGCACTGCCATGGGGACAGGTGCAACGGGAGTCGGGCGCACGACGCGCCGGGCTGCTGCAAACGAACGCAACGGGGTTGCCGATCCGACGGCAACCGGATTCACCACGTACGCCGAGGCGCTCGAGTACTTGTCTCGCGCGCCGAGTGTCGAGCGCGTCCGACCCGACAAGGCCCCGCCACTGACACTCGATCGCATGCACGCGCTCATGAAGGCGCTCGGCGATCCGCACAAAGAGGTCCGCTTCGTCCACGTCGCAGGGAGCAAGGGCAAGGGCAGCGTCTGCGAGATGCTCTCGGCGTGCCTCCAGGCGTCCAAGTACGGCGTCGGGCTGTACACCAGCCCCCACCTCGTCGACCTGCGCGAACGAATCCGCATCAACCAGGAGATGATCTCCGAGGACGAGTTCACCAGGGGGCTTGGTCGCGTCGTCGCCGCCGCAGAGTCCGTCCGAGCGCGCCACGGCCCCGCCACCTACTTCGAACTGACCACCGCCCTGGCGTTCCAGTACTTCCGCGACATGGCGGTGGATATCGCCGTCATCGAGGTCGGACTCGGCGGACGGCTCGACTCGACCAACATCATCACCCCCGAGGTCAGCGCCGTCACCTCGATCCAGCTCGAGCACACGCAGCTCCTGGGCGACACGCACGAGAAGATCGCGCGTGAGAAGGCCGGGATCTTCAAGAACGGCGTCCCCGCGATCGTCGTGCCCCAGCGCCCGGAGGTCATCGCCGCCTTCCGCGAGCAGGCGACCGCCGTCGGCTCGCCCCTGAGCATCCTCAAGGAGGACGTGGACTTCAGCTACCGCGTCGAGTCCACACCCGAACTCGGGCCCCACGTCCGCGTCTCGCTCACCACCACCCAGTCCAACTACGAACACCTGCCCGTCCCCCTCCGAGGCGAGCACCAGGCCTTCAACTGCGGCCTTGTGCTCGCGATCCTCGACCGACTCAAGGGACGGGGCTTCAGCGTCGGCGAGCGCGAGGTCGCCCTCGGGCTTGAGAGAACCCGCGCCGAAGGGCGGATGGAGATCGTCTGCCGATCTCCGCGCGTCATGGTCGACGGCGCCCACAACCCCGAGAGCATCCAGGCGCTCGTCCGCGCCATCGGCGCCCACGTCCGCTACGACTCCATGGTCATGGTCTTCGGATGCGCCGCCGATAAGGACGTCGACGGCATGCTCGAACGCATCGCCCTCGGCGCAGACAAGGTCGTCTTCACTCGCGCGCAAGCCAACCCGCGCGCCGTCAACCCCCGCGAGCTCCACAGACGCTTCGTCGAGTCCAGCGGCAAAATGGCCGAGCACGCCGAGACCGTCCCCGAAGCGCTCCGCCTCGCGGCACGCGCCGTCGGACGCGACGATCTCATCGTCGCCACCGGCTCCTTCTACATCGCCGGTGAGGCCAAGCAGTTCCTCCAGCAACTCAGCGCCAGAAGGGCCGCCGAGAACTCTGCGCGCCGCTGACACTCCCCCGGACAACCCCAAGGGTCTAGAGTGGCTTCCACGCAGCGGCGCGTCCCGAACGGGTCGCACCGATCGGAGACCCGGACCCGATGGCCGAACGCCGCGATCCCACCGAGACCGTGACCGACGCCCCGCCGGCGATCGGCTCGGGCTTCGCGCACGTCATGGCGTGTGTCGGCGTCTCGCCGAGCGCCGGGCTCGTCGTCCGCGAGGCCGCCCGGCTCGCCCGCGCCTGCGGCGCACGGCTCTCGTTCTTCCACGCCGGACCCGATCGCGAACAGGTCGAGAGAATCGTGCGCGACGCCGCCGACGACGAGCCGATCCTCGCCCACGCCCCGGTCCACGCCCGCCGCGGACAGCCCGATCGTGTCATCCTCGAGGAGTCCCGCCGCATCGATGCCGACCTGATCTTCGCCGGCGCCCTGGCCAGCGACACACTTCTCACCGGCATCTTCGGCTCCGTCGCCAGGCGCCTGGCCAGAAACGCCGACCGCTCCCTCTTCCTCTCCATCCACCGATTCCCCGAGCACGCCGTCGCCCGAACCATCGTCGCTTCCGTCGCTTTCGACGAGCGATCGGTCGCCATGGTCGAGGCCGCGGCACGCCTGGCCATCGGCGCCCGCGCCCGCGAGCTGCACATCGTCCGCGAGCACGATCCATACTCGACCCGGATGTCCGAGACCACGGGCGCCGCCGGCGCCGACTCCCGGCGCTGGGAGGGCATGCTCGACGCCGCGACACGCTTCGAGCTCGCCAACTTCCTCGAGGAGTGCACCCGGCGACTCGGCGTCATCGACGGCGCCGCCACCCTCCAGCAGCACGGCGTCTGCCTCCACACCGAGTGCATGGCCGGACGAGGAGGCGAAGAAGTCGCCCACTTCGCCCACCGTGTCGGCGCCGATCTGCTCGTCATGCCCGCCCCCGATCGACGCCTCGGCGTCCTCGATCGCTTCTTCGGACATCCCACCGAGTCGCTTCTCGAGCAGTTCCCCTGCTCTGTCCTTCTCTTCCGGCGGCTCAAGAAGAACCGCTCACCCACGCGCCCCGCATCGGAGGGACGCCGATGAGCGGGCTCTCCCATGCCGAGATCATCACGCTCCTCGTCGCGCTCGGGGTGCTGCTCGGTGCCGCGCGACTCCTCGGCGAGATCGCCCGGAAGCTCGGCCAGCCCGCCGTCATCGGCGAGCTCTTCGCCGGCATCCTCCTCGGGCCAACGCTGCTCGGAAACTTCTGGCCTCGAGCGAGCCAGACCCTCTTCCCACCCGAGGGACCCCTGCCGGTCTCTCTGCACGCACTCACCACCGTCGCCATCACACTGTTCCTCCTCGTGGCCGGCATGGAGGTCGATCTCTCCACCATCTGGAAGCGCCGACGCGCCGCGCTCTCCGTCGGCATCGGCGGCATGGTCGTTCCCTTCGCGCTCGCACTCCCCTTCGCCTGGCTCATGCCCGTCGCCATGGACGCGGGCGCCGACGCCAGCTCCCTCACCTTCCCCCTCTTCTTCGCCACGGCCATGGCGATCAGCGCCCTGCCCGTGGTCGCGAAGATCCTCATCGACCTCCAGCTCTTCAAGACCGACATCGGCATGACGGTCATCGCCGCCGCCGTCTTCAACGACATCGTCGGCTGGCTCGTCTTCGCGCTCATTCTCGCGCTCATGGGACGCGCCGGCGCCACCGGACCCGAGCTCTGGCAGACCGTCACGCTGACGCTGCTCTTCGCTGGCTTCATGCTCACGCTCGGTCGCGCCGCCGTGGAGCGGATCCTCCCCTGGCTCCACGCCCACTGCTCCGTACCGGGGAGCGTCCTTGGCTTCGCCGCCACCGGCGCGGCCCTCTGCGCCGCGTTCACCGAGTGGCTCGGCGTTCACGCCATCTTCGGCGCCTTCATCTTCGGCATCGCCCTCGGCGACTCACGCCATCTGCGACAGAGCACCCGAGAAACCATCGACCAGTTCGTCTCCTTCATCTTCGCCCCGCTCTTCTTCGCCTCCATCGGGCTCCGCATCGACTTTGCCGCCAACTTCGATCTCGCACTCGTGCTCCTCGTGCTGGTGATCGCCACGCTCGGCAAGGTCGGCGGGTGCCTCGTCGCGGCACGCTGGACCGGATTCCCGAGGCGCGACGCCTGGGCCGTCGCCTTCGGCCTCAACGCCCGCGGCGCCATGGAGATCATCCTCGGCCTCCTCGCGCTCCAGGCCGGTCTCATCGGCGAGAAGATGTTCGTCGCGCTCGTCGTCATGGCCCTCGTCACCTCCATGACCAGCGGCTCCCTCATGCAGCGCGCCCTCGGACGCGTCAAGCCCGTCCGCTTCTGGGAGCACGCAGGACCCCGACTCTTCAAGCCCTTCATCAACGCCGCCTCACGCGAGGAAGCGATCACCGAGCTTGCCGCGATCGCAGCGACCGACCCGCGCCACGCACTCGAGGCCCAGACCGTCGCCGCCGCCGCCCTCGCCCGCGAACGCCTCGTCTCCAGCGCCATCGGTCACGGCGTCGCCGTCCCCCACGCCCGCATCGCCGGGATTGCGCACCCCGTCGTCGCCATCGCCCGCTCGCGCCGCGGCATCGACTTCGACGCACGCGACGGCCGCCCGACCCGGCTCATCATCCTTCTCGTCACGCCCCTGGAGAACACCGAGGTCCAGCTCCGCCTGCTCGCGAGCGTCGCCCAGGCCTGCCAGGACGAGACGGTCGTCGCACGCCTCCTCAACGCGCCCGACTGGACCGAGTTCCTCGCGATCCTCAACGAGACCGCCTGACCGCCTCGCGGATCTGCTCCCACGCGCCCCGCACGTGCTCCTCACGCACCAGCGTGGCGCCGATCGCCATGCGGATCGCCGCTCGACCCGCAAGCTCCCGCGCCGGATGCCCCTCGCGCGCGTCCCCCCACTCCGCGGGCAACACCACCGGCGAAACGAACAACCGCCCCGACGCGTTCAGCTCCTCCATCACCCGCCGCGTCCGCGCGTCCTGCTCTCCGGGTGTCTCGCCACCCCGTGCGCGTGGCCTGAACACCACAAGGTTCATCGTCCGCGCCGCACACACCTCGATCCCATCGTCGCCCCGCGCCCACGACTCCACCAGCTCCGCCAGCCTCACGTGCCCGCGCAGGTACGCCCGGATCCCCTCAAGCCCGTAGTGCCGCAGCACAAGCCACAGCTTGAGCGCACGAAAGCGCCTGCCCAGCGGCACGTGCCAGTCGCGATAGTCAAAGACCGCCCCCGACTCCGACGCCTCGTTCCGCAGATACCCCGGATTGATCGACATCGAGGAGATCAGCGAGCGCCGGTCCCGCGTCCAGAAGAGATCACAGTCGAACGTCGTGAGCATCCACTTGTGCGGATTGAAGCAGAGCGAGTCCGCCCGCTCCAGCCCCGCCCGCAGCCCCGCGAACTCCGGCAGCAGCATCAGCGCTCCCGCGTGCGCCGCGTCCACGTGCAGCCACCCCGCGTTCTCCCGCCACGCGTCAACGCCGTCGAGCGCCGCCGCGATCCGCTCCACGCGATCGATCGCCGTGATCCCAGTCGTCCCGATCGTGGCACACACATAGAACGGCACGCGCCCAGCCGCCGCGTCCTCCCTCACCAACCGCGCGAGCTCATCCTCACGCATCGCCCCCGACTCATCCACCGGCACAAGCCGCACGCGGGGGTCGTCCGGCCCCTCCGCAATCCCCGCCACCATCGCCGCCTTCACGATCGATGAGTGCGCCTGCGTCGACGTGTACACCACGAACTCCGGACGCACCACGCCGCGCGCCCTGGTCCGCTCGCGCGTCCGCTGGCGTCCCGCGAGCATCGCCGCCAGCGTCGACTCGCTCGCCGTCGCCTGGATGCATCCGCCGCCGTTCGCGCTGGTCGACAGGAACGACCCCGGCAGCCCCATCGCGCCGCACATCCAGTCCAGCAGCCGCGTCTCCAGCTCCGTCGCCCCGGGGCTTGTCGCCCACAGCATCCCGTTCACGCCCAGCCCCGCGCTCAAGAGCTCCCCGATGATCGCCGGGAAGCTCCCGTTGCACGGGAAGTACGCGTAGAAGTTCGGCGACTGCCAGTGCGTCAGCGAGGGCACGATCAGCGACTCCACCTCGCCGAAGATCCGTTCCCACTCGTCCGCGCCGCCGCGCGACTCCGGCGCACGCCCGGGCAGACGCGCCAGCAGCTCGCCCGGCCCCATCGGACAGCGCACGGGCATCCGCGTCTCCGCAGACCCAGCGTCTCGCTCCAGCCCCTCCCAGTACGACGCGATCAGTTCGATCGCACGTGCCGCATTCGCGCGGAACGACTCGGGCGTCATGTGCGGCACATCGCTGGGACTGCTCATGCCCTGAGCGTATCAGCACCACGCGCCGGCGATCGCCACCTCGCCCGCCACGCCCCTTGCACCCCTTCTGAAAATGTTGCTCGCGTTCGAATCCATTGCGGCGCCCGCCCCGAATCCGCCCCCTGCGCTCGACGCACGCCCGCACCACGGGAACCCGCCGATTCCCGAGAGTTTCTGCGATCCGCTGCATGAACCGCCGACGCGCCGCACATCATCTACGCGGCGGGCGTCCGCGGCGTGCGGACGCACCCACAACAACAAGAAAGCCGAAAGGAGTTCCACGTGCCGAACCGAACGATGTCCCTCCGCGCCCTGTGCGCCCTCACCGCGTCCGCCGCCCTCCCCGCACTCGCCCACGCCGAACGCATCTGGGGCCTCACCACCACCAACGAGCTCATCAGCTTCCAGTCCTCCAACCCCCTGATGGCCACAGGACCCATGGCCATCACAGGACTCGGTTCCGGCGTCACCCTCATGGGCATCGACTTCCGCCCCGCCAACGGCATGCTCTACGGGCTCGGCAGCAACAGCCAGCTCTACACCATCAACACCATGACCGGCGCCGCCTCCGCCGTCGGAGGCCCATTCTCCACCGCGATCAGCGGCACCTCCTTCGGCTTCGACTTCAATCCCACCGTCGACCGCATCCGCATCACCAGCAACACCGGACAGAATCTCCGCGCCCACCCCGACACCGGCGCCCTCCTCTTCGTCGACGGCGCACTGAACTACAACGCCGGCGACATCAACTTCGGACAGCCCGCAGGCATCGTTGCAAGCGCCTACACCAACAACTTCGCGGGCACCACCACCACCACGCTCTTCAACCTCGACGCCGTTCTCGACACGCTCGTCAAGCAGGACCCCCCCAACGCCGGCGGCCTCGTCACCATCGGCTCCACCGGCGTCGACATCACCAACCTCACCGGCTTCGACATCTCCACGCAGGGCAACGCCTACGTCGCCATCGAGCGCGGCGGCGTCCCCTCCTGGCTCTACTCCATCGACCTCAACACCGGCGCCATGGCACTCATCGGCGAGATCGGCGCCGGCATGCTCCTGGCAGACATCTCCGTCGCCATCCCCGCGCCCGGCTCGCTCACGCTCCTCGCCGCATCGGGCCTGCTCGTCGCTCGCCGCAGGCGCTGAGCCGCAACGGGATCGGATGCTCCTGACGCGGCCCAGGGGATGGAGTGGACCCCTGGGCCGTTGTCGCGCTCGCGGCGTGCACGCCGCGCGACGCTACCTCGCCTTCTCCCGCCACGCCGCCGCCTTCGCGTCGTACCCCTTGCCCGGCTCGGCCTTGTCCCACCTCTCGTACAGCAACGCCAGGTCCTTGGCCATCGCCGTCGCGACCGGGCTTTCCTCACCGAGCGATCGACCGATGATCCCGCGCGCCTCGACCATCGGCGCCTCCGCGTCGGCGAAGCGATCGAGATCGATGAGCGTCCGCGCGTACCACGCCAGGTTGAACGCCATGCCGGGGTTGTCGGGCGGCAACGCCTTGCGCGCCGCACGGATCGACCGATCGAGGATCTCCAGCGCCTCGCTGTATCGCTTCTGCTGGCGAAGCGTCTCCCCGAAGTTCGCCATCGAGACGATCGTGTCGGGATGCTCCTCCCCCAGCACGCGAATCACCAGCTCCATCTCCCGGCGTTGCATCTCCGCCGCCTTCTCGTCCATGCCCAGCGCCTTGTACGTCAGCGCGAGATTCGCCAGTGTCGTCAGCGTCTCCGGGTGCTCCTCTCCCAGCACGCGTGTCCGCCCCGCGAAGGCCTCCTCGCCGATCGACATCGAACGCTCCAGCAGCGGACGGTGACGCTCCGGCCGGCTGCTCCGCTCCTCCATGGCCTGGAAGTACAACGCCCACGCGAGATTGGACCGGATCTCGAGCGACAGCGGGTGATCCCGCCCCGCGACACGATCCTGGATCTCCATCGCTTCGGCCAGCAACCTCTCGGCCTCGTCGAACATGGTGGCGTCCGCGCACGCCACCCCCAACGCGTTCATCGACGCGACCGTCTCCGGGTGCTCCCGGCCAGGCGACACGAGCCGCAGGTCCAGCACCTCGCGCAGCAGAGGGATCGCCTCGTCCGTTCGCATCTGCAACCCGTAAAGCACCGCAAGCACGTCGATGCTCTCGACCGTCACCGCGTCGCCTCGCCCGAACAGACGCTCATGGTCCGCGATCGCACGCTTCAGCAGACGCTCCGCCTCCTCGTGCGAGCCGCCCTTGATCAGGATCATCCCGAGCGCGTTCCTCGCGCGGCAGGTGTCCGGATCCTCCAATCCCTTCTCACGCTCCAGGATCGAGAGCGACTCACGCGCGTGCGCCTCCGCCTCGTCGTACGTCCCAAGCCCGAGGTACGTCCGCCCGATCGTCCCGTGCAGCCGCGCCGCCACCACCGGACGATCCGCGTACTGCGCCCCAAGCGCCCTCGACGCCTGGTCGAGCACCTGGCGCACCGTCACGTCCTTGCCGCTCGCCATCGGGTCCGCCGCGCCCAGCATCTCGTCCAGGAACCGCACAGTCGCCTCCGACTCCGCAAGACGCGACTCGGCGATCCGACGCTGCTCGGCCTCGCCCACCCTCGCCCGCTCCGCCTCCTCCCGCTCGCGCTTGGCGTTCATCATCCCGATGCTCGTCCCGACAATGCCCAGCGCCAGCGCCCCCGCAACCACGCTCCCCGCGAACACCTTGGCCCGGTTGCGCCGCACGAACTTCCGCACGCGATACCCCGCGCTCGGCGGCGCCGCGACCACGTTCTCACCGCTCAGGTACCGGCGGATGTCCGATGCCAGCCCGCTCGCCGTCTCGTACCGACGCTGCCGATCCTTCTCGAGCGCACGCATCACGATCCAGTCGAGTTCGCCGCGCACGATCGTGCCCAGCCGCTTCGGCTCCGTCCGGCGAACCGCCGCGATGCTCGCCAGCGTCTCGCCGCTCTGGCTCAGTCGCGTGCTCGGCTTCGGCGGCTCGTCCTCACGGATCATCCGCTGGATCTCGGCGAACGCCGCCGATCGCAGGTCGCGCCCGGAAAAGGGCGTCGAGCCCGTCAGCAGCTCGTACAGCACCACGCCCAGCGAGTACACGTCCGTCCGCGTGTCGATGTCGAGGTTCCCCTCCGCCTGCTCCGGGCTCATGTACTCCGGCGTGCCGATCAGCTGGCGGTGCTCGGTGAAGAGCGTCTTCTCCGTCAGCTTGCTCGCCGTCGCCTTCGCGATCCCGAAGTCAATCACCTTCGTGTGCGGCCTTCCATCCTGCGTGCTCACCAGAACGTTGCTGGGCTTGATGTCGCGATGGATGATCCCCTTCGTGTGCGCGTGCTGCACGGCGTTGCAGACCTGCTCGAACAACTCCAGCCGGTCCGCGATGCTCAGGTTGTTCTTGTCGCAGTACTCAACGATCGGGTCGCCCTTCACAAGCTCCATCACGAAGAAGGGCCGCCCCGCCTCGGTCGCGCCGGCGTCGAGCACCTTTGCGATGTTCGGATGATCCATCATCGCCAGGGCCTGACGCTCCTGCTCGAACCGCGCCACCACCTGGCGCGTGTCCATCCCCAGCTTGATGATCTTCAGCGCCACCTTGCGCTGGACCGGCTTCTCCTGCTCGGCCATGAACACCGAGCCGAACCCCCCCTCGCCGATCTGCTGCAGCAGCTTGTACGGCCCGATCAGCGTGCCCGGCCTCTCCACGCCCGCCAGCACCACGGTCGCATCCCCCGCCCCGGAAGACGGCGTGTCGAGCGTCGGCTGAAGGTCGTGCGACGACGGCGCCGGCGCACTCCCCGTCGGCGAGGACAAGAACCGCTCATCCTCCGCCGCCCGCAGCATCGCCTCCACCCGCGCACGCAGCCCGGTATCGCCGCCGCACTCGCGATCCAGCAGCGCGGAGCGATCGCCGGGCCTCGCGTCCAGGGCTTCCTCGAAGATCCGGCGAAGTCGCTCGTGAGGGCCGTCCGTCATTCTCGTTCCCCTTCAGGTCTCGATACGCCCGGACTCGATCGCTTCCTTCAGCCACGCCCGCGCGAACGCCCAGTGTCGCTTCACCGTCGGCGCCGAAACGCCCAGCGCCGCCGCCGCCTGCTCGATGCTCAGCCCCGCGAAGTACCGCAGCCGCACCACCGTGGCGCACGCCGGGTCCACCGACTCCAAGCGGACGATCGCCTCGTCGAGGATCAGGAATCCGGCGGACTCGGCCTCCGATCCCGGATCAGGCAGGCACGCAAGGTCCAGGGCCGCACGCCGCGCCTCGGGCCCGCCCCGGATCGCCGCACCCCTCGCCCGCGCGTGATCAACCAGGATCCGGCGCATCGCCTCCGCCGCCGCGCCGTAGAAATGCGCCCGGTTCCGCCACGGGACCTCACGAGGCCCCACAAGACGCAGGTACGCCTCGTGCACCAGCGCCGTCGCCGAGAGCGTGTGCCCGGGCGCCTCACGCCGAAGGTGCGACTGCGCCGTCGCGCGAAGCTGCTCGTACACGAGCGGCAGCAACTCCCGCAGCCGATCCGCCGCGCTCGACGACTCATTCAATAGCACCGTGACCGTTGGCGACTCGGAGCGGGCAGTTCCGCCGGACGATTGCATGACGCCCAGTGTAAGCCAGGCCCCCGCGCCGCGAGATCGAGCACGCCCGTCCGACTACTCGCCCTGTCGGATCGCGCTCGGACCAAGCGTCAACGCGTTCTTCCCGCTCTTCTTGCTCTCCATCGATCTCTCGTCGGCGCGGCACATCAACTGCTCCACCGTCGCACCGTCCCACGGGAACGTCGCCAACCCGCCCGAGATCGACAGCGAACCGGGCGCCTCCGATCCCAGCTTCGGAAAGCGGTGCCGCGCGATCTGCTGCTGGAACCGCGCCGCGATCTTGCACACCGAGTCCGGGTGGCGGCTGTTCTGCTCACGCGGGCCGTCCGGCTCGAAGAAGATCACACCGAACTCGTCACCGCCGATCCGGCACACACGATCCGTCGGCCTCACCACGCTCGTCATCAGACGCACCGTCTCCGCGAGAATCTCGTCCCCCGCCGCGTGACCGTAGCGATCGTTGTACTTCTTGAAGTCGTCGATGTCGAACACCATCAGCGTGAGCGTCCGCCTCGTCTCGCGGCACTTCTGCATCGCGCTCGCCAGGAACCGGTCGAAATACCTGCGATTCCACGCGCCCGTCAGCGGGTCGCGGAACGCCGCCGTCCGCAGCTCCGCCTGCTGATCCCTCAGCCGCAACCACCCCGCCAGCCACGACGCGTGACGCGAGAGCACCGCGGGATCCAACCCCGGCGCGACCAGCCACCCGAACGTCGCCTCTCCCCACAGGACGGGCACGCCCCCGGCCGGAGCGCTCCGCGCCTCTGCGCTCGCCGCGACGAACACCGCGTTCGCAGCGCCGGTCCGGACGCGGATCATGTCGATCGCCGTGCCCAGGATCTCCTCGCCGCGCAGCGCCGCCTGCACGACCGGCGCATCGTTGTCGAAAGCCGACGCCGGCCTGTCGCCGATCGCATGGCCGGCCGCCGAAGGCGTCGAACCGATCGGACCCGGACGCAGGATCGACGAGATGAGCGATTCAACACCGCCGACGCTCCCGTTCCCGCCCGCGTGGCCGTTCCCATCCGGCGATCCGTTCCGGCGCGCCAGCAGGAGCACATCCGACGCCCCTCCCACCACGCCGTCGAACGCCGACACGCCGCTGCCCCCGACATCCGCCCCCCGCCCGGAGACGCCGACGACAACCACCCCCGGCTCGACGCGACGCGCCGCCGCGACGAACTCCGCCGCCCGCGCCTCACGCTGACGCGCGTCCAACTCCTCGCCGTCCGAGTCGCCCACCACCACGATGGCCCGCGCCGGGGACTCATCGTCAATGGGCTGCGCGAGCTCACCGATCGCGTCGATGGTGCTCCGCACCCTGAGCAGCTCGATCTCCGGGCTGGCGCGCAGCGACTGATCCAATCCGGTCCTGCCGACCAGGATCACGCGCGCGCCGCTCGAGCCATGGCCGGGCGAGCTCATCACGGCTCCTCCCCACGCGCCGAGCGCTTCGAGTCTGGTCCACGCCGCGGACGCGCCGACGACCCCGGCTCGTCGCCAAGCAGCATCGCCAACTCCTCATCCGTCAACACGCTCGACGCCCCCGACCCCGAAGATGCTCGCTCCCCCGTCCGCGCGTCCGGACTCTCCACCGATCCATCCGGCCCGAGCACGTCACCCAGACCGTCATCCACAACCTCTCCCCCCCCACGATCCGGACGCGCCGAGGCCACGGACGGATGATCCGTCAGACGCAGCGACGGACGACCCGATGCCGCGTCCCGGGGCGCCAGCGGCCGCCGCTCAGGCCGGGGCGAACCCCCGAACACGAACCCCGCCGATCGCACACCCGCTGACACGGGCGGCGTCTCACGCAACTGGCTCGTCCTCGGCACGTCACTCTCAACGAGCGCACGCAGCGACGGGTTCGCGCCCCGCCGATACACCCATCGCGCCACGTCCGACGCGTACCGATCCAAACCCCCCAACAGCTCCCGGGCATCGGGGAGCATCTCCGGCTCGACCAGCACCACCACCCGGACCGGCCGCCCTTCTTCGCCGCCTCGCATCGCGCACAGGACCGCCATCACGCCGTGCGCATTGTCGCACAGCTCGTGCTCGATCCCCTTCCTCTCCAGCTCGTGCTCAAGGTCCGCCGGAGCCGCAACGCCCCGTGCCACCCACAGCACGCACACAACCCGCCGCCCGCCCACGCCCGGTCGTGCGCAGCCCCCACCCGATTGGCCCGTCACGGGGCCGCTTGGCCGGTCGCTTCTCATCCGCACCTATCTTACAGCGCCCCCGCCCCGATGGATCGCGCCGTGCACGCTCCGCCGCACGAACGGTGAATCCGCCCTGCAATCCCCTCACGGGGTGCCGTTTCTCACGTCCCAGAACCAGATATGCCCCCGGAACGCGCCGCAACGCCGGCGCCGCTCAGCGCCCCTCGTACAGCCGGTCCGCCAGCCAGTCGTGCAGCGTCGGCACCGCCTTGATCTTCCGCGCCGTCGCATCGATGTCGTACTCGACCCGCACGAACTCGACGCGATCCGCGTGCAGGATCGTGTAGCACGCCCGCGGGTCGTGGTCGCGGGGCTGGCCCACCGAACCGACGTTGATGATCGCCTTCTCGTCCGGCGCGAACTTGTAGCAGGCGTCGCCCAGCTCGTTCGGCGGGTAGAAATCCGGCTCGTTCGTGAACACCCCCGGCACGTGCGTGTGCCCGACGATGCACACCCGTTCCACGCGCCCGAAGATCGATTCGATCTTGTCCGGAGAGTTCATCACGTCGTCCGGAAAGATGTACTCGTTGATCGGCCGGCGCGGCGAGCCGTGCACCGCCAGCACCGGGAACGACATCCCGTCCAGCGTCTCCGAGACCCGCACCCGCAGCCGCCCCAGGAACTCGTACCGCTTCGCCCGAAGCTCCGCGTCCGGCTCCGCGTCGAACTGCTCACGCGTCCAGTACGCCGCCGCCTCCGCGCCCGGATTGAAGTTCGTCGGCTCGTACAGCACCCCGAAGTCGTGATTCCCCATCAACGACCACATGCACCGCTCGCGCACCATGTCCACGCACGCCAGCGGCTCCGGCCCGTACCCCACGATGTCGCCCAGGCAGACAATCTGGTCGATCCCGCGCGAATCGATGTCTCTCAGAACCGCACGCAGGGCCTCGGCGTTGCCGTGGATGTCGCTGATGATGGCAATGGGCACGAAAGCTCCTCGCGACGGCGCGCCAAAACACGAACGCCCGCAGCCCCTCCGGGGGAGGGCCGATCGTAGTGGACCCCGCCAGAACAGGCAATCGAAACGACCGGCGGCGCGCCGGCATCCAATCTCGCGTTGACTCAGGTGCATTCCCGCAAGACAAGCCCCCTTCCGGTGTCGCTCAGACACACCGGTGCGGGTTCACGACCGGGCACCCAAACGCCGATGAACCGCCTCGGAACAGGCCGGACCTCCCGCGCTTCCTACGATGTACTCGGACCCGGCCGCAGACAGTGGAGTCCTCACACGGTCCGAACAACTCTCCCCAAGCCGAGCCGCTCCTTGGGCTTGCAAACAGCCCCGCTTGGGAGAGCAACGGCCCGCAAGGACCGGTAACGCGCGGACGCACCGGCGCCCGCCAACGAGAGATACGCCGCCCCATCCGCCGGATCGGGCCGCGACCGAAGAAAGGTGCGACATGCCAGCCGCAAGCGTGACCTACCAGCGGACCCGCGAGATGACGATCGACGAGCTCCTGCTCGAGAACCGCATCTGCTTCCTCGCGACCGACATCAACAACGCCTCCGCAACCCGCGTCATGATGCAGCTCCACTACCTGGAGAACCAGAAGCGCGGCCAGGAGATCTCCCTCTACATCAAGTCCCCCGGCGGCTCCGTCGACGACACCCTCGCCATCTACGACACCATGCGCCTCATCTCCTCCCCAGTCGCCACCTACTGCATCGGCTACGCCTACTCCGGCGCCGCCGTCCTCCTCGCCGCAGGCGCCAAGGGAAAGCGCTTCATCCTCCCCCACGCAAAGGTCATGATCCACCAGCCCTACGGCGGCGTCACCGGCCAGGCCGAGGACATCAAGATCCAGGCCGAGCAGATCATCAAGATGAAAGCCGAGCTCAACCGCATCCTCAGCCACCACACCGGCCAGGCCGTCGAGACCATCCAGCGCGACGCCGAACGCGACAAGTACTTCACCGCCGACGAGGCCAAACGCTACGGCCTCGTCGATGAGATCCTCACCGAACCACCCGCCACCGCCTCCATCGCCAGCGGCGTGCGATGAGGCAGATGGCCGGATCGAAAGCCGCACACGGCCAAACCGCCGGTTGAGAGCATCC
>JAPKGU010000035.1 GCA_026647565.1 Phycisphaerales bacterium
ATGCGCTCATGGAATATCGACGCGAGAAGCTGATCCGCTTTCAGCACTGCGACCCGGCAGGCATCGTCTTCTACCCTCGCTATATGGGGCTGCTCAACGAAGTGGCCCAACTCCAGGCCTTCGGCCTTGAAATTGCCGAGCGCGTTCCCATCGCCACTGCGGCCAGTCGCACCACAACCACTTGATGCACCAACACTTGTAGTGGTGGTTTGAGTCCTTCTAAACGCCAAACAAATTCCTGGGGCCGCTTGCCCGGCGTCGTCCGCGCCAGTATTCTAAGTTCGGCATCTGCACGTACCCGGAGTAGGGTCTGATTCCCATCGCTCGTTCGAATCGTCCCATCTCGTCAGGCAGCGACGCGCCAAGGGCTCGGTACACCAGACGGGAAACATCCATGAATGACGACCTTCAGGCCGCGTGGATCCGCAACGCAACGCCAAACGAGCACCACGCTCGCCTCGCCATCCTCGTCGGTCGCTGGCACGCCGCGGCCCAGTTCTGGATGGCGCCCGACCAGCCCCCCATCAACAGCGACGGCCAGTGCGTCAACACCCCCATCCTCGGCGCCCGCTGGATCAGCACGCACTACACCTGCGATTTCATGGGCTCCCCCTATGAGGGCACCGGGGTCATCGGCTTTGACAACATCACCGGCGAGTACGTCGGCAACTGGATGGACTCCATGAGCACCCAGATGCAACTCCACCGGGGCAAGCCGGGTCCCGACCCCGCCCGCATCGAGATGCGAGGCAAGGCGATCGACGCCATGGGCGTCGAGGGCGTCTCGCGTAACGTCACCACCATCCACGCGCCCGACCACCACACCTACGAGATGTTCCGCGCCTGCCCCGGCCAACCCGAGTTCCGCACCGGCATCATCGAGTACCGCCGCATCAGGTGACAACCAACCCGCCGGCCGCGAACGGTCCGGCGCGAGTGATCACACCAGACATTGCAGAGGTTCGCACACACCCCGCACCACAAAGGAAACCGTCCATGGATGTCAAGAAGTTCGCCTGCCGAATGTCCCTCGCCCTCGCCCTCACCGGCGCGCTCGCACCCTGTGCCCTCGCCCAGAACACCGATCCCGCCAAGGAGGCCCAGGCCGCCGCCGAGAAGGCCCGCGCGAAGGCCGAGGCAGCCATGAAGGAGGCCGAGGCGAAGGCCAAGGCCGCGATGGAGGGCGCCCAGCCCGAGATGTCCGCCGAAGAGGCCGCGATGATGGCCGCGTGGGAGGCCGCCGCGACCCCCGGCCCCCACCACAAGCACCTCGAAGCCATGGCCGGCGAGTGGATCGCCAAGACCACATGGTGGATGGCCCCCGGCGCGCCCCCGAACGAGTCTGCCGCCGTCGCCTCCTCCCGCATGGTCCTCGACGGCCGCTTCCTCTACTCGCATCACAAGGGCGAGATGATGGGCATGCCCTTCCACGGCATCGGCACCTGGGGCTACAACAACGTCACCAAGAAGTACGAGAGCACCTGGATCGACAACTTCGGCACCATGACCATGCTCATGACCGGCGACTGCTCCCCCGACGGCAAGGTCTTCAAGATGGAGGCCAAGTTCGTCGACCCCATGACCGGCAAGGACTCCTACATGAAGGAGACCTGCACCATCACCGGTCCCGACTCCTACAAGCTCGAGATGTACGGCCCCGCTCCCGACGGCAGCGGCGATTACAAGATGATGGAAATCACCTTCAAGAAGACCGGTGACGCCAAGCCCGCTGCCGCCGTCCCCACCATGCCCGCCGGACGCTGACGCCCGATGGACAGCGCCGTCGCGACGAGCGCCGGTGCTTCCCAACACACCCAACCGCACGGGCCGGCCACGCGCCGGCCCGTTCTCATTTCTTCCCGGCCGCGCGCCGGATCGGGTCCGCGTGCCGGGCGCGCCGATCGGGCCGCCAGGCGTCTCTCTGCGATCGCTGGGATGTTGACGACGCGCCCGCCCGCCCCGTTTGCAGGAGTCGTGCCGGGTCCCATCGGGAGGTAAAGCCATGGCACGGCCCCCAATGCCGGCGCACCTGACGCCGGAGTGGTACCGCAAGGCGTGGGAATGGTGCCGCGGACTGGTGCTCGCCCTGTGGCCCATCCGCGTCAACATCCTCATCGCGGTCCTTCTCTCCCTGGGGGTTTCGCTGGTCGACCAGGCACGCGACGCCCATCGGGTGATCGTGCAGGACCTCGGGCCGGAACTCTTCGCCCGCCGCTACATCGTGACGTTCCTCGTGTGCGTGCTCGTCGGCGTGAACATCTGGTACTGGTCGCGCACGCTCCTCGACACGTTCTCCCCCACCGAAGAGGAGCGCCGCGACCCCGCAAGCCAGAGCCGCTGGCCCGCGCATCCGTGGGCCGTCCGCTGGGCCCCGCGCGTGCTCGGCGCGATGGTGCCCGTCGGCATGGCCGTCGGCTGCATCCTCGCCGCGCTCGAGACACGCTTCACCCTCGAAGTCCGCGCCGAACGCGCCGGCGAGGGAATGACGCAGCAGCAGCTCAACACCGTCCCGCTCTGGCTCGCCGCGGGCGGGTGGCTGCTCCTCGCGGCCACCCTGCTCGTCACGTTCCACTTCCGGCGCCTGAAGATCGACCGCAAGCCCGGCGAACGCAAGCCCGGCCTCGCGACCCGAGCCGTCCGACGCCTCTCCGCGCACGACCCACGGGGCAGCGGCCTCGTCCGCACCCTTGAGCACCTCCCCGGAACCCGATGGCAACGCGCTCTCTTCGATGCACTCGGCATCCGCGAGCTCTCCGTCGGCGCCCAGTATGCGCTGCTCGGCGGCTTCGTGCTCGGCGCGGCCATCGTGGCGGTCGCGATCGTCGCGCCGGGGTTCGCCGCGGGCTTCAGTCTCGGCCTCGGCCACGCCGGCTCGGGCGAAGCTTCCGCCCAGTCCGGCGTCGCCACGCTCCCGATCGGCCCCCTCGCGACCATCATGCTCGCCGGATCGCTCTGGGTCGTGCTCCTTCACCCGCTCACGCTCCTCTCGATCCGAAAGCGGTTCCCGCTCGTGCTTGCGCTCCTCACCCTCACGGTCATCTCGGGGTTGAGCAGCTGCAACAACAACCACGAGATCCGGTTCCTCGACGCGCCCGCCGGGCAGGCCCCGCCCGTCCCACCCGGCGTCGCCGACGACTTCAAACGCTGGATCGCGGAGCGAAACCCGCCGGGGTCGGGACGCAAAGACTTCCCCGTCTTCGTCGTCGTCACCGAGGGCGGCGGGATCCGCGCCGCCTACTTCACGGCCCTTACGCTCTCGCTCCTGGATCAGGACCGTGACTTCCGCGACCACCTCTACGCGATCAGCGGCGTCTCAGGAGGAAGCGTCGGCGCCTCCGTCTACGCGTCCCTCGTGCAGCGCGACGAGGCGAACGGCTCGACCGCGCTCGCCTCAGAGATGATCGACGCGACCACCGGCATCCTCGCCCACGACCTGCTCTCGCCAACCCTCGCCCGCGCCGCCGTCTCCGACCTTGCCCTGCAGTTCTGGCCCTTCTGCACCCTGGCGCTTCCCGACCGCGCCATCGCGCTCGAACGCGCGTTCGAGGAGGCCGTCAGGTCCATCACGAACGACTGGTCCCCCGACAGGTCGTTCTACCGCCTCCGCCAGCCCACGGCGGCCGGAACCACCACCACCGATGTTCCAGCCCTCGTCCTCAATACCACGCGCGTCGAGACCGGCGAGCGCATCATCATCAGCCACGTCCGCCTCAACGACGAGACGCTCCCCGTCACGCCCACGAATCCCGCCGGACCCACCATGGCCCCGCGTTCGCTCTGGGAGTGCGTCCCGCGAGACCTCCGTCTGAGCACCGCCGCATTCCTCTCGGCCCGATTCCCGATCGTCACGCCCGTCGGTCGGTTCCGGGGTGTCGACGGACGCGACGGCCGGATACGCACGCACAAGCTCGCCGACGGCGGCTACTTCGAGAACTCCGCCGCCGCGACCGGCCTCGACATCGTGCAGCGTCTCCAGCAGGTGATCGACAGCGCCGGGCCGGGCGAGCCCGCGCACGGGGCGCGCATCCGCGTCATCCTCCTCCGCTTCCGCGACGCCGCCGTCTCCGAAAACAACTCGTTCGACGAGGTGGGCTCGCCGCTCCGCACCATGCTCAACACCCGATCGGCGCACGGCGAACGCGCCCGCGACATGCTCGAGCAGTGGGTCGCCGCACGCGCCGACGCGCTCTGTGCCGAGACCATCAAGTTCGAGATCTTCTCCGCAACGGTCCCGATCCCCCTCGGGTGGGTGCTCTCCACCGCCGCGTGCGAATCGATCAACCGCCAGCTCGGGTGGCAGAAGACCGTGTCCCGCAAGGCGCCCACGCAAGCCGAGCACGCCGCCACGCCCGCCGCCGGCGACTCGGCGCCCGCCGCCGCACGCGGCCGCGAGGAGCAGAGCAGGATGAGCAACCTCGCCGCGAGACAGAAAGTCAGGCAACTGATCCGGCCCGCCGAGCCGTGAGGCCGCCCTCGCCCCGCGCCCGGTCGTCCCTCGCCCCCCGCGCCAAGAATCGACCCATGCGAATCTTCTGGCTCGCCTCCTATCCGCGCTCCGGCAACACGTGGCTCCGATTCCTTCTGTACGCCTATCTCCACGGAACCATCCACAACACCGCCGACGTCAACCGCCTCCTCCCGCCCATCCTCCGCCCGCTCCCGCCCGACGCCCACACGCGCCCGTGCATCATCTCAAAGACACACTTCCTCTTCTCGCCCTCGCACCCGCTCGTCGATCGCACCGCCGCCATCATCCACATCCGGCGCCACCCCAAGGACATCCTCCTCTCGGGGCTGAACTACCACGCCCTCAACGGCGCCGCGCCCGATCCCGTTGCCTATGCGCGGGCCTTCATCGGCAACCTCGGAGACCCCAAATGGAAGCGCTGGAACTTCGGCACGTGGGAGCCGAGCATCCGCTCCTGGCTCGGTGACAGAGCCGCCGCCCCCCGAGGCAGCGACCCCGCCCCTCCCGACAACATCCCCCGCGCCTGGACCACCTTCGAGTCCCTCCGCGCCGACACCGCCGCAGAACTCTCGCGCATCCTCTCCATCCTCAACGAGCCCGTCGACCACGCCCGCGTCGCCGACGCCGTCGAACGATGCTCCATCGACAACCTCCGCGCCCTCGAAGAACGCGAAAGCCGCGCGGGCGCCAAGGGACTCTTCCCGGGCGCCGCAGACGCCCGCGCCAAAGGACACCGCTTCATGAACAAGGGCGTCAGCGGCCAATCCCTCAACCACATCCACCCCGAACTCGACGCCATGTTTGACGACGCCTTCGCGCCCGCCCTGGCCCGCTGCGGCTACGCCTGACGCTCACACACGCCCGCGCGAACGCGACAGCTCCACCGCCGCCTCCGGCGATGCCCGCCCGAAGGCCGCCGCCAACGCGCCCCACACGCACAGCAGGCCGATCGCCGCCACGGGCACGAACGTGCGCCACGCGTGCCACGACGACCACTCGATCAGCGCCGGCGTCTGGCTCGCGATGTTCTGCGCCACGATGAACGCGACGCCCGCGAGCACCCCGACCCGAAGGTAGAGCAGCGACAGCGTGGCGCACACCGCGATGCTCACGCCGAACGCCGCGGCGGCGCGCCATGTGGCCCCAAGCCCCGCGTCCGATCCCGTGCCATAGATCCGGCTCTCGTCGAACAGCACGAACACCGCCACCATCAGCAGCCCCGTGGCCCACTCGCGCCGCGTCAACTTGCGGACACCAACCATCACAAGCACGAACACCAGCGCCATCATAGTCTGCACCGAGACCACCGTCGCGACCATGCCGACCGTGACCCACGGCGGATCAACCGAGAATCCCAGCGTCGACCGTGCCGCCACATCGTCCCCGAGCGGCAGCAGATGCGCCACGCGGTACGCCGCCGCGCCGACCACGCCAAGCGTCGCGCCAACCAGCACGTTCCGCCCGACCAGGGGGTCCATCGGCCGCCCCGACAACAGGCGCGTCCACGCGATCAGCACCGCCGGCCACCGCCGACGAACGATCGGCTCGATCGCAAGATACGCCGACCACGATCCGAGCGCCACCAGCGTCCCCCACGCCATCACGTCCAGCACATCAAACCGCGTGCGCGGCGCCAGCTCCGCCGCCACCATCCATCGCGCCACCACCATCGACCCGCCCGCGAACCACGCGAACCGCAACGCCCCCCGTGTGTCCGCGCGCCCCGACCTCACGCTCCGCCTCGCGAAGTACGCCCCGGTCGCGATCAGCCCCAGCACGATCGCGAACAGCGACTGACCCAGCACCGAGCCCAACGCGCGCAAACGACGCTCGGACTCGGTGGGCGCAGCGCCCCCCGCCCGCGCGGCCTCCTGCGCCGCGAACGTCTCCATCTCCCACGGCGACAGCGACGCCAGGTACACCGGCCTTCCATCCGCGATCCCCGCCTCCACCCGCACCGGAATCTCCGGCGCATCCGGCCACACACCCTCCCACGCAAGCCGCCGATCCGTCCGCCCGATGAACCACGCCGACGGCTCCGCCGCACGCATCAGCGCCGGATCGAGCCCGCACACCCGCAGAAGATCCGCGTCCTCCCACCCCCCCGCGTTCTTCTTCTGGCCTTCCGCATCGCTCCCGCGATCCAGCGCGATGTCCTCCGGCACCGAGAACAACCGGCGCACCCGCCCCTTGAGATCAAGCGACACGTACACCTCGCCCGCGATCCCGCGATTCGGCTGGCTCGACGTCACAAGCCCGCGATAGAACCCCGAAGACGCCGGCTCCGGCCACGGCTCCGGCGATGCGCGATACCACGTGAACAACAGCGGCGGCGTGCTCCCCCGCAGCACGCCCTCCGCCAGAGCCTCACCCTCTTTCTCAAGCGCCCACCTGAGCTGCGCCGTCCGGTCATACCCGCTCGCCGTCTGCGCCCACTCCCGCTCAAGACCGAACTTCCGAATCACCTCCTCCGCCTTGTACCGGTTCACCACCGGCGGCACGCTCACGTCCTGGTACGACCCGATCGAGTACCACGCCGACCAGCGCGCCACCACCAGCGGCGTCACGATCGCCACCAGCATCAGCGCCAACGCCACCAAGGGCCTCATCCGACCCACACCGCCCGCGCCCGCCACCATGTCAGGCGACGGCGTCTCACCCGCCGCCAGCGCCGCCGCGAGCGGATCCCCGCCCGGCAACGCCGACGCAACGGCCAGCGCACTCGATGGTCTTCGCGCCGGATCCGGATCAAGGCAGCGCGCCACCACGCTCGCCACGATCGGATCCAGCCCCGGATGCTCCAGCACGCGATCCGTCGACGCCGTCACGCTCGACCTGACCGTCCTGATCTCCTCGAGCGTCGCGCCACCGTGGGGCCGCTCGCCCGTCAGCAACTCATAGATGATCAACCCAAGCGCGTAGATGTCCGACTTCGCCGTCGCCTCCTCGCCCCGCAGCTGCTCCGGCGCCATGTACAGAGGCGTCCCGGCCGCCGCCGCGCCGCCCATCACTCGCGCCCCCAGCGCCGCCAATCCGAAATCGCTGATCCGCGCCGCACCCCGACCATCGAGCATGATGTTCGCCGGCTTCAGATCTCTGTGCAGCACGCCCCGCTCGTGCGCCGCGCCAAGCCCCGCGCACACCTGACGGATCACCGCCAGCGCCTTCTCGCGAGGCAACGCCCCGATCCGGCGCAACAGCGACGACAGATCCTCCCCGTCGATGTACTCCATCGTCAGGAACGTCTCGACGCCCCGCTCCGTCCGGTGCTCGCCGATGTCATACACGCGGCAGACCGCCGGGTGCGACACCTCACGCCCCACCCGAACCTCCTGCCGCAGACGCGCCACCCGCTCCGGATGCGCCGCAACTTCCGGAGGCAGGAACTTCAGCGCCACCGACTGCCCGAGCGACAGGTCCTCCGCCCGATACACCGCCCCCATCCCGCCCGCGCCCAGCCGCGCAACGATCCTGTACCGCCCCGCCAGCATCGCCCCAGGCGGAAAGCGATCCTCGAACGACGACGAAAGCCCGCCTTGCCCCATCCCCGTCTCGACGAAGCGCTCCGTCGCGCCATCCGGACCCGCTCCACCGTCGCGCCCCCGAGCCGGCGCGTGATCCGCGGGCGCGCTCCGCGTCGGCATGTCGTTGTGTCCGTCCGGCGCCATGGACGCATCGTACCGAATCGGCCCGCACCACACGCCCGCGCGTTATCATCCGCGCGTGAGCACGCCCAACCTCGGCGCCGCCGAGTCACCCATCATCCTCCAGCGCATCGGTCTCGTCCTTGGCCCGATCCTCGCCGCCGCCGCCTACACCCTGCTCCCCGGCACGCTCGACCACGCGCCCCGCGCCGTCGCCGCCGTCGGGATCCTCATGTCCGCCTGGTGGATCACCGAAGCCGCGCCCCTCCCCGTCACGTCGCTCCTCCCCGTCGTCCTCTTCCCGCTGCTCGGCGCCACCGACATCACCGCCGCAGGCGCGCCCTACGCCGACCGCATCATCTTCCTCTTCGCAGGGGGCCTCCTCCTCGGACTGGCCATGCAGCGCGCCGGACTCCACACCCGCATCGCGCTCACCGCCGTCTCGCTCGTCGGCACCAATCCCAAACGCCTCATCGCCGGCGTCATGATCGCCACCGCCCTCCTCAGCATGTGGGTCTCAAACACCGCAACCGCCGTCATGATGCTCCCCATCGGCACCTCCATCGCACATCTCGTCCTCTCGCGCCAATCCGAGCACGACGCCCATCACAAAGACGCCCGGAACCTCTCCATCTGCCTCATGCTCGCCATCGCCTACGGCGCCTCCATCGGCGGCATCGCCACCCTCATCGGCACACCGCCCAACGCCGTCTTCGCCGGCTACGTCTCCAAGACCTTCGGACAGGAGATCGGCTTCCTCACCTGGATGCGCGTCGGGCTGCCGCTCGTCGCCGTCTACATCCCCCTCGCATGGGCCACCCTCGTCTTCATCGTCTTCCCGATCTCCATCCGCCAGATCCCCGGCGGAAGAGAACTCATCCGCGAGCAGCGCGCCGCCCTCGGACCCATCACGCGCTCCGAACTCATCGTCCTGCTCACCTTCGCGTGCACCGTCGCCCTCTGGATCGCCCGCCCATCACTCAACACACTCCCGCCGTTCCGCCTCCTCACCGATGGCGGCATCGCCATGGCCGCGGCCCTCGTCCTCTTCCTGATCCCAAGAGGAGCGCCCGGCCCCGGCAGCGCGCCGCGCGGCCCCCACCACAACGCGCCCGAGGACGCCACCCTCGACAACGCGAGCGACAAGACCGCCCGGATCATGGACTGGCACACCGCCACACGCCTCCCGTGGGGCGTCCTCCTCCTCTTTGGAGGCGGACTCTCGCTCGGCGCCGCCATGACCTCCACCGGCCTCGATCAGTGGATCGGGCAACAGTTCGCCGCGCTCCAGGGCATGCACCCCGCGATCGTCATCACCATTCTCGTCGTCGCCGTCGTCGCCCTCTCCGAGCTGGCGAGCAACACCGCCGTCGCCACCACGCTCATGCCCGTGCTCGGCGCCGCCGCCGTCGGCATGGGCCTCCACCCCTACCTCCTCCTCATCCCCCTCACCCTCGCCTCCTCGTGCGGCTTCATGCTCCCCGTCGCGACGCCCCCCAACACCGTCGTCTTCGCCTCCGGGTACGTCTCCGTTCGAGACATGATCAAGGGCGGCTTCGTCCTGGACCTCATCGGCATCGTTCTGGTCGTCCTGCTCTCGCTCTTCGCCGCGGGCCCGCTGCTCGGCGAGAACCTCTCCCGGGTCCCGGACTGGGCGCTCCCGCCCTGATCGATCGTCGTCGCTACGCCCGCGAAGAGTCCGCCGCCCGCGCCACCGACGTGAAGGCCCCGAACCCGAACGGCACCGTCGTTCGCACACCCTCCTCGTCCTCGCTCGCCGACGCGCTCGAGATCTGCGCCATCAGCTCCTCCGTGAGCGAATGGAACGCGCGGATCTCGTGGACCGGCAGCGTGTACACCTCGCCCTGCGGCGACCGAATCTGGAACACCGAGCACTGCACGTCCTCCGACAGCGCCTGCTCCAGCTCCGTCTCCCCGATCGTGCACGCAAACAGCGGATACACGTCCGCAATCCCGATCCGAACACCCTGTGTCGTCACCACGCCCATCCGGCCGTCGAACGGGGGCACGCCCGACAGCGCGATCCCCTCCTCAAGCGCCCGCGCCAGCGTCGCATCCTCCTCGCTCACGCTCGCGCTCGTCACGCCGGCATCATCCCCAAACCCCTCACCACCCTCTGCCCCTTCATCGCCTTCACTCTCGAACTGCTCGGGCGATGCCGCCACGCCCGTCACCATCGACGCACGCGCTCCAACGAACCCGACCGAACCGCCCGCAGCCCCCCCCACACGCGGCACCCCCACAGGCGGACCCCCCACATGCGGGCCGGTTATCGTCCGTCCCGCCTCGTCCCGCGCTGTCTGCGCCCGCACGGAGGCCTCGTCGTGCGCCTGGCGCAGGGCCTCGTCATGACGAACCTTCATCACCGACAGCGACATCAGGATGTCCCGGATCACGTTGTTCCAGAACATCTCGCGCACGTCCATCGCTCCGCGCACGCCGCCCAACAGCCGCGCCGAGTCCGACAACGCCACCCGCCCTCCAGCCCGTTTCCCTTTCCTGCCCGCACCACCCGCCCCTCGCTCACCAGACGTCCTCCCAGACGATTTGCCGCTCGGCCGCCCGCCCGCCCCGCGCCCAGACTTTCTCTTCTTCTTTGCCATGCCTCCATCCTAACCCCCACACGCGACCGGCCGCCCGCGCGGCCCATAAGCACCCACGCCGCCCGCAACCATCGCCACAACCAGTGGTTACGAACCACTCCCGCCCCCCACAAGCGTCACGACCACTACCGATTCCCGCCCTCCCCGTCCCTCGCCGGCCCATTGCCCAAGAGGACCGCAAACCCAGCCGATCCTCCACGCAACGCGAGGAGAGACCCGCATGGCAAACGACGGACAGGCGTTCAACAAGGTCAAGAATCTGCTCAGCCGCATGGACCGCTCCATCGACGAGGCCAGGGACCGCCGCCTCGGAAAGGGCGCGCCCGAAGGACCCATGATCGGCGTCGCCGCCGCCCCCGCAACCGGCGCGGCCACCCTCATCGGCGCCGCCCACACGCCGTCTGCCCATCCCACGCCCCCGATCCCCCAGCCCGCACCACAGCAGTCCGCCCACATCGGGATTCACGCCGACACGCCCGAGAACTCAAAGAGCGGCTACGGGCGCGCCAAGCCCCTCGCAAGAAACCAGAGCTCCACCCACAGCACCCCGGAGAGCGCCAGACGCTGGGGCACCTGATCCCGCAACCGACAAGCCAACCCGACATCCGTTCGTTCGCTGGGAAGCGCGGACGCCCCGACCCAAGGAGGTCGCCGTGCTCGGAAAGTTCTTCGGCAACAAGTCCAAGTCTCGCGCGATGCACAACTCCCCCGTGCTCTCCGACGAGACGCTCCGCGCGCTCCGAAAGGCCGACGACCTCGGCCACATGTCGCCGGGCGCCGAACTCGCTCGCTACGACACACTCGGCCAGACTCTTGTCGCCATCGTCGTCATGCAGGCCCTCTCAGGCCCCGACGCCGAACGACTCTGCGAGGAGCTCGCCGCCAGGTTCAGAGGCGACATCCACGCCACGGGCGCGGTCCCCAACACGGCATCCAGACCTAGACACCTCGTCCTCGACCTTCAGAACGTCGAGTACATGGACTCCGGCGCCATCGGATCGCTCGTCTCGCTCCTCACCCAGCTCCACAAGCTCGGCGGCAACATCGCCCTCGTCAACACCCACCGGAACGTTCAGTTCCTCTTCAAGCTCACCCGCCTCGACCGCCTCTTCCCCATCTGCACCGACACGCTCAAGGCCATCGAACGCGTCGAACGCGGCGGCTGATCCGCGCCCGCCCGCCCCCGCGCATCAACGCTCACTCACCCGCCGGCTCGCTCGAGTACTCCTCGAGCCGCACGTTCCACCCGCGCGCCGGCACCGCCGTGTCGAACACGCGGTGCGGCATCTGCTTCGGGTTCTTCTCCGGGTTGAGCATCTGCACGATTGACACATCCCCCGCAAGCGTCGTGGTGATCGCCAGCCGAGGCAACAGGTCGCTCCGGCGATACCACACGCGGATCTCCGTCTGCTCGTCCGCCTTCTTCGCCTCCACGCGGGGCGTCAGCACCAGCTGCCACGTCCCTTCCGACTCCTTCGCCCCCGTCACGAACTTCACCAGCGACTCCGCCTCAAGCCCCTCCGCCGCCGGCGCGAGCCGCGCCTCGTAACGCTCCAGCACCTCCGAGCGACGCTGGCCGACCGGCACCGGAAACGGGCCCTCGCCGATCCGAAGCGGATCAACCCTCTCGCCCGGCGCCACCACACGCCGCTTGATGAAGTCACGAGACTTCTCCAGGCGCTCGACCAGGTACTGCCCGTCGAAGATGTAATCCTTCGGCTCCTTCTCCACCCTCGATCCGACACGCAGCGACGTGAACAGCACCGCGAACCGACGCAGCGCCGGCGTCTGCTCGTCGCCGCGATCCACCGTCTCGAAGTACAGCGCCCCGTCGCGCACCTGCTCGTCCCCGGCCAGCGCGAACACCCTCGTGTAACGCACGTCCGCCTTGAACGTCGTGATCCCAAGGTCCGCCGTCTCGAGCGCCACAAGCAGATCGTCCGCGTCCTCGATCGCCTCGCCCGGCTTCCAATCGTGCGCCGGCACGACAAACGCGGGCGGCTCCGCCCCGCCGTTCTCAGGAACCGGCGCCTGCGCACCCGCCGCACCGGCCAGCATCGCGCCCGCAAGAAGCCCGACAACCAGTTGCGAAACCATCATGGGCATCTGCTCCCGTGCGGCACACTCACCGCTCCCTCTTCATACGCGTTCACAAGCCCTTCTTTCCATTCCCGACCCCGATCGCCCCCGCGCGTGACACGCCCGTGACCATCGCCGAGCCAGCCATCGCCCCCGCTCCCGGCCTGCGGCTCCCGGCTCACGGGCGCGTCGCGAGTCGATCCGCGTCTCTCAGCCAGAGGTTCAGCCGCGCCGCCCAGTGCTTGAACACCAGCCGCGCATCCGAGAACGGATCCGCGGCATCCGGCTCCCCCGCGTCGTCGACGATGTCGGCCTCGACGGCCGCCGCCAGCCGCTCCCGCGTCACCGAGTCCACGATCTCCATCTCGACCGAAGCGCCGCCGATCCGCAGCTCGCCGGTGACCGGGTCGCGCCTGGACGCCGCGACGCCCGTGATCGCCGCGCGGATCGTCGCGACGCCGGGGCCCGGCTCCGTGACGATGCTGTACACCGTCGCCAGCGACCGAACCGTTTCCTCCCGCAGCGCTGCCGCCAACGCCGTGCGCTCTGCGTCGTCCATCGCGACGCCCCTCACCGTCTGCTGCGCCAGACACTCCATCGGCTCCACGATGAACGCCGCGTACGACACAAGCCGCGCCGATTGCTCGTACATCGTCGTTGGATGCCGCGGACTCGGCCTCAGCCCCGACCGATCCCCCAGCCACCCTTGGCCGCCCGCCTCCACCTTCTCCTGGAGCGCCGATGCCGCACGCGACTCCGTCACGCGCAGTCTCATCGTCGACTCCACGCTCCCCGTCGCCTCGCCTCCGGCAGCGCCGCTCGTTGGAGCCACGGCGGCGCTCGCCCCTGCGCCCGCCCCTGCGCCAGCCGCTGTGTAGCCGCCGGCCCTCACCCACTGGCCCGATCCCGTGTCCGAAGCGCACCCGGCCAGCGCGCCCAGGAGTCCCGTCGCCCACACGCACGCCGCACGCCGCATCGCTCGCTTCATGGCAAGACCCCCGATCGCTCGTCCGCTCACTCCTCGTCGAACCCGCGCTCCACAAGCGCCCGCAGCGCCGCCAGCGCCGCACCCGAGTCCTCGCCCTCCGCCGTGATCTCCAGCACCGAGCCCTGTGTCGCCGCCAGCATCATCATCTGCATGATCGACTTGCCGTCCACCACCGTCTCGTCGCGCCGCACCGTCACGGTGCTCTTGAACGTCGCCGCGAGATCCACGAACGACATCGCCGGCCGCGCGTGCAGCCCCAGCCGATTTATCACCGTGACCGAGATGGACTCGTGCGCACCCAAGCGTCAACGCTCCGTATCGGGACTGGAGCGCCCGGATCAGCCCGGAAAGCCCTGGGAATCCGCCTCGTCGATCAGCGTGAGAACCTCCGCCGTCGACCCCGCCTGCCTCAGGAACCGCCTGAATCGCTCCTGCGAGAGGTTCTTGAAGATCACCTCCATCGCCAGCAGATGCTCCTCTGGACGGTCGTCCGGCGACAGCAGCAGGAACACCGAGTACACCGGCTGCCGGTCCAGCGCGTTGAAGTCCACGCCCCGCGTCGAAAGACCGATCGCCGCGCACATCTTCGGGATCGACTTGTGCTTCACATGGGGAACCGCAACGCCCTTGCCGAACCCCGTCGAGCCCTTCTTCTCCCGCTCCAGAATCGCCCGAACCAGCTCGTCCCGCACCGCGCCCTTCACCACCCCCGACGCCACCACGGCGTCCACCATCTCGCCGATCACGTCGTCCCGCTCCGACGCCGAGAGACTCGCGATCACCGCGTCGCGAACGATGATGTCGTTCAGTTTCATGCCTTGCGTGCTCCGTGGACGGACATTGCCGCCCCGCCCTCAGCGCCCACCCTCGCGAAGACGATTCTTGAACTCCGTCACCTGGCGCGTCGCCTTCTGCTCCGCCTGATCGATCGCCGCGTACACATCCTCGTTCTTCGCGTGGCACACGAACGGCTCGTGCTTCACCACGCTCGTGACCACCTCCACGTCGTAAGAACCCTTGTGGTGGTGATCCTGCTTCGAGATCGTCAGCACGATCCCGGACACGCCGTCGAAGTGCTTGGCCACGTGCTCCAGCTTCGTTGTCGCGTACGAACGGATCGCCTCCGTGACCTCAAGCCCGCGACCAATCACTTCGATGCGCATCGCCGCTCCTTCTCCAATGCACCAGAACCACGGACCAAACACGCCCCCGTGGCCCGATCATAAGCCCACACACACCCCGCGTCCCCCGGCAGCCGGCAGCCGGGCCTCCCCCCAAACCCCCTTCGCAACCCCCGCCGATCACGCCGAACCCGATGCCGAACCCGATGCCGAACCCGATGCCGAACCCGATGCCGAGCCCGCTCCGGGCCCCCGGTCCAGCGCCGACAGCGGCTTGTCCTTCTCAGGCGTCAGCACTCCAGCCGTGATCACAAACCGCAGCGCCTCGTCCATCGACAGCGGCATGTCCTTCACATCGTCCGCTCGCACGTTCACCACAAACCCCGTGAACGGCGTCGGCGTCGTCGGCACGAACACCGACACCATCTCGCCGCCGCCCGCCTCCCGCGCCCCCTGCAAAGAGTTCCCCGTCACAAACCCCAGCGTCCACACCTCGCGCCGAGGCCACTCCACCAGCACCACCCGGTTGAACGCCATCGCCTTCTCGCCCATGATCAGGTCCACCACCTGCTTCACGTGCGGATAGATCTGCTTGAAGCCCGGCACCCGCGCGATCAGGGCCTCAACGCGCGAGTACACCTGCCGCCCGAAGAACCCGCCCAGCAACATCCCGATCAGGTACACCAGCCCCATCGCCACCAGCAGCCCGATCGCGTCCAGCGCCGGATACTGCGCCCACACCTTCCGGAAGCCCTCCACCGACCCCTTCGCGTCCCCCTTCATGTACCACGAGGGCATCCCCCCCTCGCCCACGATCCGTGGCGCCGCCCACACAAACGCCCAGTGAATCCCGCGATTGATCGGGCCGGCAACCGTCTTCAAGAGAAAGCTGAACGCCTGCCAGAGGATCCACAGCGTCACGATCGACGGCAGCAGGATCCCCAGCCCCCTGAAGAAGAAACGCTTGAAATCCGAGCCGAACGAGTCCCTCTTCAGTCTCATGAAAGCATCCCTACTCGCGCGACAGGCCGGCGGCCCGCACGCCGCACGCGCCCCGCCGGGTCGCTCGCGCCGCCGCGCCGCCTCACGCTCATTGTACGGACCGCCCCGCCCCCCAACAGCATTCCACCCGACGACGCGCCCACAGCCGCCCCGGCGCCGCTACCGACGACCGTTCTCCATGTCGTACCGCTCGAACGCCCGCACGGTGCGCACCAGCAGCTGCCGGTCCGCGTCGTTGATCGCCGAGTCGTGGTTGATGTCCGTCGGCGCCCGCTCCCACGCGTGCAGGTCCTCGACGTCCACCACGCCGTCCCCGTTCAGGTCCTCTCCGCGACGCACCACCCGCGCCAGCGGGTCCCCGATCACCGTCTGCTGCCACGACAGGAACGGGATCGAAGACCACGCCGCCTCCGCCCACGTCAGGTTCCCGAGCAGAAAGTTCCTCGCCAGGATCAGATTGTCCGGCACCGTCGTCGCGAACGGCTCGTACACGTTCCCCACCGCGAACGTCCCCCCCGCCGCGATGAAGTCGGCCGCCTGCTCCTGGCTCTGCAGCGTCGTCAGCCCCCCGAAGGCCCGCGCGTTGAAACTCTCCATCGTGTTGAAGATCGCGCCCCGCGCGTACGTGAAGCTCGACGCGTACAGCGAACGCGCGTCAGGATCGCTGATCCCGCCCGGAAACGTCCCCGCGTGGTTCGCCCCGTAGTGCGCCAGCAGGATCACCGGCGTCCCGCACACCGAGCCCTCCCCGTCGAACGACAGGTTCGGACCAACGATGAAGTTGTCCTCGTCCGACAACGCGTCGTACCACACATTGATGAACAGCACCCGCCCGTCCGAATACAGATAGTCACGCGTCAACTCGTAATCGTCCCCGCCGTTCGTCTGAGGAATCGCGTGCTGGTTGTCCAACTCCGTATCCGGAGGAGGCGTCGGCGTCGGCACCCCGTCGCTCCCCGACTCGTCCAGCACCACCACCGAGTCCTCGAGATCCACCACAAGCCCCGCCGCGCGATCCAGCATCCCGCGCACGTCGTCGACCGTGTGCCCGTCCAGGCGGCAGACCAGGTACACGTCCCCCGGACCCAGCGCGCTCGCGGGCACGGTGCTCGTCGTCGTCCAGTACCGACCCGAGGCGAAGGCCGCCACGAACGACTTGGGCTCGCGGATGTGCGTCGCCCGATACGCCTGCACCGGCTCCGACGTGCTCCACCACGGATTCACGATCATCCCGTCCGCGAACGAGTCCGCCGCGCCCCCCGCCTCGCCCGCCGACAGGTCCTGCCACAGCAGCGCAAGCTCCGACTCCATCGATGCGTTCGTCACGTCGCGATTGAAGAACTCCGTCTCCGTCTGGCTCGGGCTGTCGCCGCTGTTCGCGTTGTCCGTGTCCCGCACCCGATGGGGCAGACCCTTGGTCATCACGATGCAGCGCACCTCCTCCGCAAGCCCGCTCCCGGCGAGATACTCCCGCAGAGGCGTTCGGATCCGCGTGATGAAGTTCGCGTAGGTGATCGTCCCCGGCGCCGCCGCCGCCGCGCCCCCGGTCGCAAGATCGAACACCCGGACACCGGGCCTCGTCCCCGAGCGCCCGCCCACGCCCCCCACCACCTTCGCAGACCCCGCGTAGTGCTCGGCCACCAGCACGCTGTCCAAGACACGCGAGTCGTAGACCACCAGCACCTGCTCCGGACGCAGCTGCGCCGACGCCCCGCCCACCAGCCCCGCCGCGCTCACGCCCAGGCACACCAGCACCCGCCGCGCCAGAGACCATCCACGCGCCGGCCCGCCGAGCCGCATCGCCGGACCACGACCCGCTGCCCACCGCCCTCTCGCGCCGATCGGTCGCATCCTCTGGCTCTCCTCGCGCTCGCGTCAATCTCCCGCCATTCTGTTCGGCACCCCCGCCCCGACGGTTGTGCCCCACACCCGGTATTCCCAGTCCAACCCTAACCTACGCCGCTCACGCGCCCCCTGATCGATCTTCTCGTCCCAGAACACACCCGCATGACCGACATCCTCACCACGTCCGGCGCCGAACTGATCCTGCGCGTCCGTGCCGTCCCCGGCGCGTCGCGCCCCGGCATTGCGGGCCCCATCGGCGATCGGCTCAAGGTGCGCATCGCCCAGCCGCCGGAGGGCGGCCGTGCCAACGAGGCCATCATCGCCCTCCTTGCCGACGCACTCGGCCTGCCCGAACGCTCGATCTCGCTCGCCGCGGGCCACGCCTCCCGCGACAAGTCACTCCGCATCCGGGGCCTCGACGCACAAGCCGCACGCTCGCGCCTCGGACTACCCTGACCCACCACCACGCCGAGCACACGATGCCGCGACGCGACGCCCATCACGACCCCGGCCGGCGAGCCGTCAGCGCCCGCTTCCAGGGCACGCGTGCCGCCCACGAAGACGAGACCGCTGAGGACTACCTCGAGGCCATCGCCGACACGATCGACGCGAACGGCCAGGCCCGTGTCCGCGACCTCGTCCGCATCATGGGCGTCAGCCACGTCACCGTCTCGCGCATCGTCGCCCGCCTCGTCCGAGAAGGCCTCGCCCGCACCGAGCCGTACCAGCCCATCACCCTCACGCCCGCCGGTCGCCGCATCGCACTCCGCGCCCGCGCGCGCCACGAGGCCGTCCTCGCCTTCCTCCTCGCCATCGGCGTCCCGCTCCAACAGGCCGAGATCGACGCCGAGGGCATCGAGCACCACGTCAGCCAGGCCACCATCTCCGCCATGCGCAAGGCCATCGCCACGCTCGCCCGAAAGTCACGGCCCCCCGCACGACCCCCCGGCCGATAACGTCCCCCCCACTCCCCACGAGGCCCCCACGAACTCCCCCACGCTCCGCCTCAGACCATGGCGCCTCCGCCCCGCGGACCCTCTCCCCTCCGCCAGCCATCACAACCCCTCCATGTTGCCGCCAGTCCCCCCCGCTCCCGCGTCCCCCGCTGGCTCCGGTCCCCCGTCAATCGCACATCTCCAACTGCCCGGCAGCGGCACGGTCGGACCACGCCACTCGCCGGACGCGGAGGCCGCACACATGGAGTTCGACATCCTCGCCGACGACAAGCACCCTGGCCCGCTCGTCGAAATCCAGTCCGTCTTCCCCGTCGCCATCGCCGGCGTCCTCTGCTCCGCCGTCCGCGAGCGCCAGGCCGCGCTCCTGGCCGACGAACTCGCTGATGCCGCGCGACGCGCCGGATGGATGCTCGCCGTCTCCTTCGAGCGCGTCGAGCACCTCTCCTCCGCGTGCCTCAACATGCTCGTCGATCTCCACAACCGCTGCCGACACCACCGCGGCTCGCTCGTCGTCTTCGGACTCCCCGAGGACGTCCGACGCATCATCCGACTCACCCGCCTCGACGCCTGCATCCCCGTCGCCACCGACAGCCACCATGCCCGCGAACTCCTCTCCCACGCGCCCCCGTCCATCCGCGCCGCCTGATCGACCCAACTCCGCACGCCCGAAAGTGAAACGACGCGCACACCCGGCAGGGCGTACGCGTCGTCTCTCATTTCAGGCCCGATGAAACACGCCCCGACGCAAGCCCACACCGCTCGCGTCGAGGTTCGCCCCAAGAAGATGCCGCAGGAACCCCGGGCCCGCAAGCCCGATCCCGCCCCTCCGCCACATTCTCGCATAGCCCCTCGGCTCGCATCCCGGACGAGCACCTATTGTCATCCAAACACGCTTTCCCACACTCGCGCGCGCCCCCAATGCCCCCTCCATTCCGCGCACCGCGCGTGACCCGCGCGCGTCGCCGTCCGATGATTGCTCCCCGTCCTCTTGCTACTCCCGGAGATTCCGTCCCATGTCCGACGCCCCCTCCTCCACACCCACCAAGTCCATGGACGCCATCATGTCCCTCTGCAAGCGCAGGGGATTCATCTACCAGGCCTCCGAGATCTACGGCGGCATCAACGGCTTCTGGGATTACGGGCCCCTCGGCGCCCAGATGAAGAAGAACCTCCGCGACGCCTGGTGGCAGGACATGATCATGCGCCCCTGCTGGGGCAAGGATGGCCCCAACGGCAAGCCCGTCAAGTGCGTCCCCGTCGAGACACGCATCATCCAGCACCCCAAGGTCTGGGAAGCCAGCGGCCACGTCGGTGGCTTCAACGATCCCATGGTCGACTGCCGCGAGACCAAGCAGCGCTATCGCTACGACCACGTCAGCGTCTTCGTCCCCGCCTCCGGCGACCCCGGCGACAAGCCCCTCTTCGCCTATATGAAGGATTCGCCGAGCGAGGGCAAGCAGCAGAAGAAGGCCGAGAAGGCCTTCGGCCAGGTCAAGACTGTGATGCTCACGACGATCCCCGTCGCGCAGTTCGCCAAGGTCCTCGGGCCGGACGCGGAGAAGGTCGGCACGCTCACCGAGCCCAAGCAGTTCAACCTGATGTTCAAGACCTACATCGGCGCCACCGCCTCCGAGGACGACAAGGCGTACATGCGTCCGGAGACCGCCCAAGGCGTCTTCGTGCAGTTCAAGAACGTGGTGGACACCACGCGCGTCAAGATCCCCTTCGGCATCGGCAACACCGGCACCTCGTTCCGCAACGAGGTCACGCCCCGCAACTTCACCTTCCGCTCCCGCGAGTTCGAGCAGGCCGAGCTCGAGTTCTTCTGCCACCCCGACGAGTCCGTCGCCTGGTACAAGTTCTGGCGCGACTTCCGCATGCAGTGGTGGCAGTCCATCGGCCTCACCAGCGAGAACCTCATCCTCCGCGAGCACGAAAAAGACGAGCTCTCGCACTACTCCAGCGGCACATCGGACGTCGAGTACCGCTTCCCCTTCACCGCCCCCGGCTACGGCGAGCTCGAAGGCATCGCCCACCGCGGCTGCTACGACCTCACCCAGCACCAGCAGCACTCCGGCGTCAAGATGGAGTACAACGACACCGAACGCGGCGAGATCCTCCCCAACGGCGGCCGCCGTGGCGAGCGCTACATCCCCCACTGCATCGAGCCCGCCGCCGGCCTCGACCGTGGCGTCCTCGCCCTCATCTGCGAGGCCTACACCCGCGATGAGAGCCGCCCCAGCCCGGAGTTCATGAAGTTCCACCCCCGCATCGCCCCCATCAAGGCCGCGATCTTCCCGCTCGTCGCCAAGGACGGCATGCCCGAGGTCGCGGAGAAACTCCAGACCGATCTCAACGCCCGCTTCTGGAAGCTCGGCGGCATCGAGATGGACGAGAAACAGTCCATCGGCAAGCGCTACGCCCGCATGGACGAGGCCGGCTGCCCGTACTGCTTCACCATCGATGGCGACACGATGAAGGACCAGACCGTGACCTGCCGCGACCGCGACACCGGCGCCCAGACCCGCATCTCCATCACCAAGGTCGGCGACTTCCTCGCAGAGAAGCTCGGCGTGTAACGAAACATGCAGCCCGACCGTGAGGGAGGGCGTCTGTTTCGCTTGTGGTGGCACCGCTCTCCAGAGCGGTGCTTTCTTGTCGCGGGTGCCACCAGCCCGGAACATGCGGCCCGACCGTAAGGGAGGGCGTCTTTGTCCTCACTGGTGCTCTTTCTTCCGTACCAGTGGCTGCCGTGGGGGGTCAGCCAGTGCTCTTTGGTGCTTCTCTCACTGGCTCAGGCCACCACGCCGCCCTCTTCGCCGCTTCGGCGCGCGGCTGGTGCCAGTGGGGGGCGGTTTCAACCGGTGGAGTGAGCCCCCATCCCCACCTCTTTCTTTCCCTCTATCGCCCCTTGGGCGCACGATCGAAAGCGTGCTTATCTCCATGCTTCAACACCACCGCGGAGCGCTGCCCGAACCGGCGCTTTCCTTTCAACATCATCGCCGCATTGCAAATGCGATACGGAACCCCGCATCCGTCACTCTTCAGCCCGAAGGGCTGACCGAAAGGAGCCGGACGGTGGAGCGCCGTCGCGGAGCGACAAGCGATACCCCCGGCCAACTCGCCGCCTCGCGGCGCTTCCTTGGTGGAGCGGGGCGGAGGCCCCCGGCTCGCTCCTCGCCGCGCTTCCCTCTGTGCCGCTGGCTGCCGTGGGGGATCAGCCAGTGCTCCTCGTGGCGTCTTGCGTTGCCTCCGGCCACCACGCCGCCCCGGAGACGCGCACACTCATCGAGATGCCCGGCGGCCACAACGACTACCCGGTGGATCAGGCTGCATACTGGAAGGCAATCGACGAGCTCCTGCGAGCCGTGAACTACGCCTCGGTCGTGGGAAGCGTGCCAGACATCGCCGTCGCATTCGTGAACGACCTGCCCGCGTCGAATGCGACCCCGTTGTACGAGACATCGGAGAAGCGAGCGAGATCGAAGTTCGCGTCTCCACAGAACCGTGTCCCGTCAAACGATGTCTTCGTGCCTGAGAACGTCGCAGCGCCGAAGCGTGCTTCCGCCGCGAAGTGTGCGCTCCAGAATGCCGTTACGCCACGAAACTCCGCCGATTCAAAGGAGGCTTCGCGACCGAACCTCGCAAGCACAAATGTCGCATCTTTCCCGAACGTGGCGCCATCAAATGTCGCAGCGCCCTCGAGCTGCGCTTCGTCGACATCAGCGGATCGTGGGCCTCGGTCGGGTGCAGGTCGAGCACGAGGCGGTGGCCGTAGCTGCCGACCGGGTCGAGGGTGAACACCTGGGGGTTGATCGCCGCCTTGAGCTCGATCACCACACGCACCACGCCCGGCCGGTTCTGCCCGGCACGGATCAGGCGGATGTAGGGGTCGGAGTCGAGTACCTTCGAGGGCAGGGACTGCAGCACGCTGTCGAGCTGCACGCCCTCGAGGTCGACCACCAGGCGCTGCGGATCCTCGACCAGCATGTGGCTGTGGCGCAGGCGCGAGGAGCCCTCGAGGGTGATGCGGGTGTATTCGGCCGAGGGCCATACGCGCACCGCGAGCAGGCTTGCCGAACTCGCCAGCCCGACCGGGCTCACCAGCATGGCGAGCGAGGCGCCAGCGAACTTGAGCAGGCCGCGGCGATCGATGCGCCCCGCGGCGAAGGCCTCGGCCGCGGCGGCAAGCCCCGGAGTCTGGCCGAGACTCAGGTCGTCCCGGGCGCCGGGTCCGCGCCCCGCAAAGCTTTCACCAGTCCGATCACGCATGTTCGCCCCGCTTCCGTGTTTGCGCTGATCGCCACATCCCGCCCGGATTCACCGGCCTGCAGGACGATTTCGACGTCGGGAGAGGGCAGATGGGGCGAGGCCTTGTCCGGCCATTCCACGATGCAGACGCCCTCACCGGCGAAGTATTCGTCCAGCCCCGCGTCGAGATATTCGTCGGGCGAGGTGAAGCGATAAAAATCAAAGTGATATAAGTTTAAGCTAGAAACCACGTAAGGTTCAATCAAGGTGTAGGTCGGACTCTTCACCTTGCCCTCGTGGCCGAGCGCGCGCAGCAGGCCGCGGGTGAGGGTGGTCTTGCCGGTGCCCAGGTTGCCCTGCAGCCAGATCTGCAGTCCGGGCGCGAGAACGCCGGCGAGCGCGCCGCCAAGCGCCACGGTGGCCGCCTCGTCGGGCAAATGCGCCTGCAGGCGCGCGCCGTTATCATCGGCAGTCTGGATCGACTCGATCATCGGGACCTCTGACAAATGGAAACAAAATTGCCGACGCCGGACGGGGCGGCGGTCGACGGGACCGTCCTCGACGGTGCGGCACTTGTTGCGCGGATCAGACAGTGGGGGCGCGAACTCGGCTTCGACGCGGTCGGCGTGGGCGGGGTCGATCTCGCCGACGCCGAACCCGGCCTGGTCGCCTGGCTGGAGGCCGGCTTCCACGGGGACATGGATTATATGGTGCGCCACGGCATGAAACGCGCGCGCGCCGCCGAACTCCTGCCCGGCAGCGTGCGCGTGATCAGCGTGCGCATGGGCTACTGGCCGGATGCCGCGCCGGCCATGGACGTGCTCGGCGACCCCGAGCGCGCCTATGTGTCGCGCTACGCGCTCGGCCGCGACTACCACAAGCTGGTGCGCAACCGCCTGCAGAAGCTCGCCGACCGCATCAGCGCAGAGGTGCCGCACCAGTACCGCGTGTTCACCGACTCGGCGCCCATCCTCGAGGTCGAGCACGCCAGTCGCAAGGGCCTGGGCTGGCGCGGCAAGCACACCCTGCTGCTCGATCGCACCGCCGGTTCGTGGTTCTTCCTCGGCGAGATCCTCACCGACCTGCCGCTGCCGGTGGACGCGCCGGTGGCGTCGCACTGCGGGCGCTGCACGGCCTGCATCGACGCCTGCCCCACCGGCGCCATCGTCGCGCCCTACCAGGTCGACGCACGGCGCTGCATCTCCTACCTCACCATCGAGCTGCACGGCGCGATCCCCGAGGAGCTGCGCCCGCTACTCGGCAACCGCATCTACGGCTGCGACGACTGCCAGCTCGTGTGCCCGTGGAACCGCTTCGCCCAGCTTGGCCGGGAGCCCGATTTCGCCCCCCGCCAGGGGCTGGACGACGCGAGGCTGGCCGAGCTCTTCGCGTGGACCGCGGAGGAATTCTCCGAGCGCACCGCCGGCAGCCCGATCCACCGCATCGGCCACGCGCGCTGGCTGCGCAACATCGCGGTCGCGCTCGGCAACGGCCCGGCGACGCCCGCCGCGCGCGCGGCCTTGCGGGCGCGCGCGGACGACGAGGACGCGGTGGTGCGCGAGCACGTCGCCTGGGCGCTCGCCCGCCTGGCCGCCGCCGCCGGCTAGAATGCGCGCCCGCAAACCGATTCAGGACCGCCCGCCATGGAAGAGCGCATCGTCGTGCTGGAGACCAAGCTGATGGCTGCCGAGGATCTCCTCGACGAACTCAACCGCACGGTCTGGCGCCAGCAGCAGGAACTCGACCTGCTGCGCCAGCACCTCCATCAGCTCGCCCAGCAGGTCAAGACCCTGCAGCCGGGCGACCCGCTATGCCCGGAAGACGAGATTCCGCCGCACTGGTGAGCGCGGCCGGCTTGCACGAGGCGGCGGCCTGCTGCGCCGTCGGCCGGCCTAGCCGAGCAGCGCGCCGGTGAGGCTGGAGAGGGTGTCGCCGAAGGCGGTGGTGAGGATGACCAGGATCGGCATGCCGTGGCAGAAGGCGAGCACGGCCCGGCGGATGCGCGGGTGGGCTTCGTGGAGCTCGAGGAAGTAGTTGCACACCAGACGCAGCTTGATCGCCATCACCAAGGACACGCCCACCGCGACCAGCACGGCGTTCGCGTCGGAACGGGCGATGCCCGCGCCGCCCACGCTGAGCAACACCAGCATCAGCCAGGCGAGGTCGATCTTGCGTTCGGGGCTCATGCGGGTTTCCTCATCCGAGCAGGTAGAAGAGCGGGAAGATCATCAGCCAGATCATGTCGGTGATGTGCCAGTAGCAGGCGAAGGCCTCCAGCCCGCTGTGCTCCTCGGGGGTGTAGGCGCCCAGGCCGGTGCGCACGATCACCCACATCATGCCGAGCAGGCCCCAGAACACGTGCACCAGGTGGGTGAAGGTCAGGTAGTAGTAGCTGACGATGAACACCCCGGCGCTGCCGTCGAGCCCGAGCGCGAAGTTGCGCTGCAGCTCGAAGACCTTGATCGCCGGGTAGCCCAGCCCGAACACGAAGCCGGCGAGCATCCAGCGCACGGTCGCGCGCTTGTCGCCGCGCCGCATCGCGTGCAGCGCGCGCGCCACGCACCAGCCGCTGGTGAGCAGCATCAGGGTGTAGCCGGTGCCGGCCAGCAGCGAGAGCCGCTCGGGGCCGGCCTGGAAGGCCTCCGGATGGTGGGCGCGGGCGACGAAGAAGACCGCGAACAGCAGGGCGAACTCGGTGATCTCGCAGAAGATGCCCACCCACATCGCCTTGCTGCCGGGGATGCGCCCGGCGCCCGGCTGTGCGGGAAGCGGGCCCGGAGCGGGGGCTGGGACGGTCGGCGGGAGGGGCACGGCAAGGGTCACGGCAGGGCGGGCGGCACTGGGCCGCGTCGATGAGACACGGGTGGGGAGTTTGCCTGCCCGGCCGGCTCTTTCCCTTGATTCCGCTCAGGAAGTGTCTGTGATCGCGCAGGCATGTTTCCGCGGACGTCAACGAGTCTTGCGCTGCATCAACATCCGCTTATCCCCATCGTGGTTCGATTGCGCCTTTCATCCACGCAAGTCGCACGAGGAGGCAGCCCGCCATGGCGAAAGTGAAGTTCTTCGGAGAAGAGTCGATCCCGCTCGAGATGCACAAGGTCCGCATCGTCCAGAAGCTGAACCTGCCCCCGGTCGAGCGCCGGCTCGAGGCGATCACCGAGGCGGGCAACAACACCTTCCTGCTGCGCAACGCCGACGTGTTCATGGACATGCTCACCGACAGCGGCGTCAATGCGATGAGCGACCAGCAGCTGGCGGCGATGATGATCGCCGACGACAGCTACGCCGGCAGCGCCACCTACACCCGGCTGGAGAACAAGCTGCACGAGATCTTCGGCATGCCCTTCTTCCTGCCCGCCCACCAGGGCCGCGCGTGCGAGAACATCCTCGCCCAGGTGCTGGTGTCCCCGGGCTCGGTGGTGCCGATGAACTACCACTTCACCACCACCAAGGCGCACATCACGCTCAATGGCGGCAAGGTCGAGGAGCTGGTCGCCGACGTCGGCCTCGAGGTGGTCAGCGTCCATCCCTTCAAGGGCAACATGGACGTCGCCAAGCTGCGCGACGTGATCGGAATCCACGGCGCCGACAAGATCGCCTTCGTGCGCATGGAGGCCGGCACCAACCTGATCGGCGGCCAGCCCTTCTCCGTGCAGAACCTCGCCGACATCCGCAGGGTGTGCGACGAGTTCGGGCTGATGCTGGTGATGGACGCCAGCCTGCTCGCCGACAACCTGCACTTCATCAAGGAGCGCGAGGAGGCCTGCAAGGATCTGAGCATCCGCGAGATCACCCGCCGCATGGCCGACCTGTGCGACGTGATCTACTTCTCCGCGCGCAAGCTCGGCTGCGCCCGTGGCGGCGGCATGTGCATCCGCAGCGAGGAGCTGTACCGCCGCATGCGCGGCCTGGTGCCGCTGTACGAGGGCTTCCTGACCTACGGCGGCATGTCGGTGCGCGAGATGGAGGCGCTCACCGTGGGCCTGGAGGAGACCATGGACGAGGAGGTCATCAACCAGGGCCCGCAGTTCATCGGCTTCATGGTGGACGAGCTCGTCAAGCGCGGCATCCCGGTGATCACCCCGGCCGGCGGCCTGGGCTGCCACATCAACGCGATGCAGTTCGTCGACCACATCCCGCAGGCGCAGTACCCGGCGGGCGCGCTCGCCTCGGCGCTCTACCTCGCCGGCGGCATCCGCGGCATGGAGCGCGGCACGCTCTCCGAGCAGCGCGAGCCCGACGGCAGCGAGCTCTTCGCCAACATGGAGCTGGTGCGCCTGGCGATGCCGCGGCGGGTGTTCACGCTGTCGCAGGTCAAGTACGCGGTGGATCGCCTGGAGTGGCTGTACGCCAACCGCCGCCTGATCGGCGGCCTGGTGTTCACCGAGGAGCCCGAGATCCTGCGCTTCTTCTACGGCCGCCTGGCGCCGGTGTCCGACTGGCAGAACGAGCTCGTCGCGCAGTTCCGCAAGGACTTCGGCGACAGCCTCTGAGGCCGGCTGCGCTGCCGGCGGGCGGGTCGCGCCCGCCGGCCAGCCGCGCTCCGCGCCCGCATGCGCGCGGAATGCGCCCGAGCGGGACTCCCGGCGCCGTGCTGCGGTGCGATAATGGTCGCCTCACAGCATCCTGGAGTCCTTCGTGATGAAGTCCCTTGCGGCATTCCAGCCGTCCCGCGGCGCGCTTTTCGCCACGCTGCTCGCGCTCGGCCTCGCCTTGCCCGGCGTGGCCGCGGCCGAGACCGTGGGCCACGTCGACACCGCCTTCAAGCTCATCGGCCGCAACCACCAGGTGGTGGTCGAGGCCTTCGACGACCCGCGCGTAGAGGGCGTGGCGTGCTACGTGTCGCGCGCCCGCACCGGCGGTATCAAGGGGTCGCTCGGGCTGGCCGAAGACACCGCCGACGCCTCGGTTGCCTGCCGTCAGGTCGGCGAAATCAGTTTCAGCGGCCCGCTGCGCGAGCAGGAGGAGGTGTTCTCGCAGAGTGCCTCGATCCTGTTCAAGAAGGTGCGCATCGTGCGCATGGTCGACGCGAAGCGCAACACGCTGGTCTATCTCGTCTACAGCGACAAGCTGATCGAGGGCAGCCCG
>JAPKGU010000036.1 GCA_026647565.1 Phycisphaerales bacterium
TCCCGATACGGTCTACCGCGTTCAACCGCGCACCGTGGTCTTGCTCGCAACAGAAACGATCAGCCGCGAGCATCCATGCCGGAAGGGAGTCCTTGGGGGCGACGGGTGCGGAAGGTTCGGGTACGCTGAGATCGGAGAGGGCGTTGCGAAACCGTTTCGCGTCCGATCCGAACAAGGCGGCGCGTCGCATTGCCCGCATCCGTCGGGTCCATGGCGAGCGAACAAGGGGTCAGGTTATGCAAGCGACTGGTCGAGCGGTCTGTGTGGCGATGCTGCCGCTGGTTCTCACCTCGATCGCCGGGTGCGGGACATGGCAGACGGTCGAGCGACGGGTGACGGTTGCGTTCCCTCCGGCGGGTGCAGCGCCTCTTGGCGTGAGGTCATCCAACGGGTCGATCGCCGTTGCCTCGGGTGACGGGGACCAGATCGTGGTCAACGCAACGATCAAGGCAAGGACGCGTGAGCGAGCCGACGCGACCCAGATCGTCGCGAGTCTCTCGCCGGAGGGTGTCTATCTGATCGAAGCAAGGTGGCCGACGCCGCGAGCGGGAAACGAGGGGTGCTCGTTCGATGTGGCGACGCCGCCCGTTTCCGGTGTGGTCTTGGACACGAGCAACGGAGGCGTGACGCTGTCCGGACTCTCCGGCTCCGCCCGGCTCGACAGCTCGAACGGCGCGATTGTCGTCAAGGGGTTTGCCGGGGAGATCACGGCGGATACTTCCAACGGGGCGATCTCGATCTTCGATGCGACCGCCAGGGTCGCGGCGGACACCTCGAATGGACCGATTCGCGTTGAGATGGCGTCCGCGTCCGCCGGCCCGGTGCGGCTCGATACGTCGAACGGCTCCATCGATCTCGTCGTCGGGAGCGGCTTTGCCGGAACCCTGACCGCCTCGACAAGCAACGGGAGCGTGTCGATCCTGGCGCCGGGCGCGAGCGCTGTCCAGGCCGGAAAGCGATCGGGTTCCGCGACGTTCGGGGTTGGGGGTGAGCCGTCAACGCTCTCGACTTCGAACGGTTCGATCACGGTCCGATCGAAGTAGTGGCATTGGAGGGCGCCGCACTCGGCGGCGGGCGAAGCTCGGACGCGGCAGTGATAGATCCTGCAAAGAAAGAGGGCGACCGGATCTTCCGGTCGCCCTTGTGTGTTTGGCAATGCAATCTCGACGCGTGAGCGACGGGCTCAGTCGCAACCGGTGCCGAAGGCGTCGATGAAGTCAAGGAAGTCCAGCACGTCGATCAGCGTGTCACCGTTGAAGTCCGCGTCGGCGACCGTGCCGCAGGGGCCGGGCTGGTTCTCGCAGGTGCCGAAGTCATCGAAGAAGTCCAGGAAGTCGAGGACGTCCGGCGTGGTGTCGCCGTTGTAGTCGGCGGGGCACGGCGGCGGCTCCTCGCAGGTCAGCGCGACGACGCTGAAGTCATCCACCGCGGCCTCGATGATCGAACCGCTGCCCAGGTCTGACGCACGGAACCGCATGCGGACGTTCGCGCTGGGCGTGACAAAGTCGGCGACGTTGAACTCGTGGAAGAACCACCCGCCGGAGACCTCGGAGCCGGTTGGGCCGACGACTTCGACGTCGACCCAGGTCGAGCCGTTGTTCGAGATCTGGATCACGAAGGTGTCGGCGTTCGGCGCGGCACCGGCGGTGTTCGAGTACCAGCGCCAGTAGGAGATCTTGGCGTCGGGGTAGGCCGCGAGGTTGATGACCGGGCTGAGGAGGGTGGTGGTTCCGCCGTCGACGTCGTTCTCGCCGACGCTGCCGCCGACGCTGCCCTGACCGGTGACCCAGCAGTTGACGCCTGGGGCGGGGGTGTGGTCGTCCTCCGGCTGCGCCGCGGTGCCGATGGGATTGACGCGCGTCCAGATGCCCGACGAGGCGTTGTCGCCCGAGGCGCCGGCGGTCCAGCCGAGATTGGTCTCGAACGCGTCGCTCAGCACGACCTCGACGCCGGTGTAGACCGAGGCGTCGGTCCAGGGCGTGACATAGATCGAGCTGTCCACGGCGGTCGCAAGGATCTGGTACCGGGCCGAATCGAAGCAGGAGAGTGCGGGGATCGAGCCGCTCCACGTGCCGTCGATCTGCTGAGTCATGGGCATTGACTGGGTGCTGCCTCCGTTGACCGAGTAGCGGAGCACGACGCCGCCCGGACTGAGCTCTTCGCCTCCGACCGCCTCGATATCCGCGACGATCGGGGTCGCGACGCCGGGGCTGAGCTGAGTGGGCGCGGAGACGAACTCGATGTTGATGCTCGGGAGGGGGAAGTCTCCCTCGCCGAGGATGAAGAGGCCGCGCTCGATGTCGGACAACACGATGGTGCCCGAGGCGAAGTAGGGATAGTTGTTCCAGTTGCCGTTGAACTGGAAGCCGTCGGAGCCGGGGTACGTGTCGAAGTAGCCGACCTCAACCGGGCTGAGGCGGTTCGTGATGTCGAAGACACGGACGCCCGAGCGGTAGTTGGACTCGTAGAGCTTGTTGCCCTTGATGTACAGGTTGTGGTCGATGACCGAAAGGCCGTTGGTGAACGAGCCGACGAGCGTCGGGCTTGCAGGATTCGAGACGTTGAAGATGCGGGTGGTGCAGACCGAGACGGAGGCGCCCTCGTCCAGCTCGTCGTTCATGTAGAGGTACTGCTTGTCGTCGGTGAGCCAGCCCTGGTGCGAGTAGCGGACGCCGGAGTAGTTGATGCCGCCGATTCGCGTCATCGAGGACTTGTTCGTCACGTCGATGACGTCGATGCCGGCCGAGCCGGTGTAGCAGTAGGCGATCTCGCGGCCCGCGTATGGTCCGCTGGTGTACGTGACGACCTGGGCCTCGTGGACATATCGTGTCGACCAGGAGCCGACGATGACAGGGTCGGCCGGGTTCGCGAGCGACACGGCGACGAGCCCGCCGTTGGCGATGTTCGCGCCGGCCAGATAGAGATACCCGGAGTCCTCGTTCGAGGCGAGCGTGTGGGTCGACGAGTGCCCCATGTGCTGCTTGTTCTGGACGAGCGTCACGACGCCGTTGTCGATCTGCGACATGTCCATGACCTGAATGCCGGCGCCGCCCTCACTGCCGCCATAGGCGTAGTGGCCGAGCACCTTCACGCAGTGCCAGAGACTGTTCGGTCCGGGGATGTGCTCGACGATCACCGGGTTCTGCGGATCCGTGATCTCCACGAATCCGAATCCGTTCGAGAGGCCGATGATCGCGTACTCGCGACCCGATGGCGACGTGTAGCCCCAGATGTCATTGCCCGACGAGGGCGGGCCGGGGAACGCGTTCAGCGGCAGCCACGCGTACAGCGTCATGTTCAGCTTGTCGAAGGTGTCGCGCGCACCATTCGATCCGACCGGCGTCTCCCCCGTGATCGGCTCGCCGTAAATCGGGCCCTTGAAGTCGCGGAGCTTCCGCCAGTCCTCGTCGGCGTGCGCCGAAAGACCGACGCCGCACAGGATCGCGGCCGCACCCGCGATGATCCGACGTTGCCGCAATGATTCGACCATGACGCTCTCCGTGCCCCCACGCAGAGTTCGTGGTTCTAGAAACCCGACCGATCGACGAGCGTACCACAGGTTGCCCGTACCATACAACTTTGTCCGAAAGATGAATCGGTTGGCCCATGCCATACGGATCGTGTTCGGTTCGGTTCCCCATTTCTAGAGGCGGTCGCTCGATGAGAACTTGGGCAAAGTATCGGTCAGTTGGCTTGCTCGGTCCGGCTCGGGTCGCGATCCGAATAGCGGTGATCGCTGGAATCGCCGTGTCCGGCACGCCCGCGTTCGGCCAGACGCCTGCGAGTTCCAGACCCAGCGAACCCGAAACTCCGGCGCTCCACTTTCTGGTGGTCGACGACTCGGTGATGCCACATGTCCGGGTGACGTGGCAGGACGTCTCGGGCCGACCCGTCGTGCTTGAGGCGGACCGTCCGTACCAGTCGCCGAACGAGCGATCGGTGCTGGGGGGCAATCTGGAGTGCTTTGTGGCCCTCGGCGGCACGCGTCTGGACAAGCAGGCGGGCGACCCCGACGGCGCGATCGTGCGGATCGGCTTGTACAAGGTGGACGCCGCCAAGCCGATGTTCGAGGGGGTGGCGAACGACTCAACGATCGAGGTCGTGCTCTCGAACATCCGGTTTGACAAGCCGGCGATCGTGCGGCCGGAGACCGGCGTCCAGCACGTGAAGTACTCGCCTGAGGCCCTGGCCGAGTGTGGCCTGACGGGCGCGGCTTTCGAGCTCTACAACACGGTCAGTCCGACTGACACGCTCCGGGGCAGCATCACGCCTGAGAACGGACGGCTGGGTGCGCTTTCGACCGACGGTGCATCGTTTGAGATCCGCGAAGGGACCGATGGGACGTATTCCATGGTCGCCCGGATCCCGTATCGACTCCTTCGTCACGTTCAGGACCCCTGGCACATGTCCGTACCGGGCACCTTCCTCGAACCCCTGCACTTTCACCTGGAGTACGAGGCGGTTCCGGCGGTACGGACCAGCTCGCATGGAGATCCCGTGCCCGAGCCGGACGGTGCGCCCGGATCGGCAGACGCTCCAGCCCAGGCGGAATGACATAAGTCACTCGTGGAAAGGGGTTTGGAGGGGTTGTGCCGACAAGGTACACTCTGTCATGATCGGTTTCCGATTCGCGGCGCGCCGGGAGACCGATCGAAGTGCTACCTGTCACCGGCTGAACACCCTCCAAGAAACCGAATGACGCAGCAACTGAAGAACGACGTTTTCCCGCCGACGATGAGCACGTGGATCCAGATCCGCATGGGAGAAGGATCCGAGGGGCTTGCCGATGTCAATCGGCACATCATGGCGGTGTATGACTGGCCGCTCAGGGTCTATTTCATGGGCTCTTCGGAGCGTTGGCTTGGAGAGCCGGAGGATGTGGTGGGGGGGTTCTTCGCGGACCGGCTCGGGCGTCCGGAGTTTCTGAACGACTGGCGTGCGAGCGGAATGCGGCTTCGCCGCTGGCTGATGAACGCGTTCTGCTTTTACCTCATGGAAGTCCGCCGGACTCGGGCAAGGGATCGACGCGCCGGAGAGCTGGACGCCGAACCTGTCGTGTTCAAGGGCAGCCCCGAGGCGGCGGTGGATCGGGCGTTTCGTGTCTCGCTCGTGCGAGAGGCGTTGCGGGCGGCGCAGGAGTCCTGCGAGAAGGCGGACCTCGCGCAGCACTGGCACATCTTCGTCTCGCACTACTTGAACGGGCAGGACTATTCCATCATCTCCCGTGAGTTCCGCGTGACACCGGAACGTGCGGCGGTGATGGCTCGCACGGCGGCACGGAAGTTCCGGGGCGCGGTCCGCGACTTGCTCGCGGGCGACGGCACGCCGGACCAGGAAGTAGACCAGGAGATCCTGGCGCTGATCGAGGAACCGACATCATGACATCCTCCGGGCAGACATCGCACATCAGCGTCTACGAATCGATCGGCGAGTCTCAGGCATCGACCCTGCTGCGCCTCGGGCTGCTCGGCCCGCGACGCCCGATCGACGATCTTTCCGATCGACTCTCGGAGCCGGGCGCGTCGACCTGGCTGGACGGAATGCTCGAGGTCGGCACGACGGCCGCGATCGGGCAGCCGAGATCGGTTCTGCTCACGCCGGGCACGACGATCGAGCAGTTCATCAAAGTCAAGGACGAGGGGAAACGCCGGTATCGTTTCGCCGAGACCGCCGACGGCCGGCTCGCGGGGCTTGCGATCTATTTCGTGGCCATCGCCGGCGCTCTCGATCAGCACAGAACCAACATCTGCAGCAGACCGATCGACGTGCTCCACGGCGCGCTCATCGACCTCGCCGCCGCGGCCCCCGGCCTCTGGAGTGAGCTGCTGACCCGTGCCGCGTCCGCCGTCCGGTCGGCTCGGACCTGAGCGAGGGTTCCACCCCGGCGGATCCTGCATCTCTTCCCGCGACCGCCTGTAGATGGGGGACACGCTAACCTTGTCGTCCTTCAGCCCGCGGGTGCGGGTGATTGAGCGGTTCGGGCGGGGTGCCCGGCGCGGGAGAGTGTTGCATGCGCATTCGTGGCATTGTGGCGGCTGTTTCTCTGGTGGGGCTTCTTGGATCGGCCGCGTGCGCCGACGAGGGAATGTGGCTGCTCACGTCCCCCCCGACGGAGGTCCTGCGATCCCGCTACGGCTTCGAGCCGACCGAGGCGTGGCTCGAACGCATGCAGAAGTCGGCCGTCAGGTTCTCGACCGGTGGGTCGGGCTCCATCGTGTCGAAGCGCGGGCTCGTGATGACCAACCATCACGTCGCCTCGGAGATGCTCAGCAAGATGAGCACCGAGTCACGCAACCTTCTCCGCGATGGATTCAGCGCGGCGGCCGAGGCCGACGAGATCCCGTGCCCCGACCTGGAGCTGAACGTCCTGTGGGAGATCCAGGACGTCACGGACCGGGTCAACGCGGGAACCGCGGACATGTCGCCCGCGGACGCGAACGCCGCGCGACGCAAGGCCATGGCGACGATCGAGCAGGAGGCGTCGGAGCGATCGGGGCTTCTCTGCCAGGTCGTGACGCTGTACCAGGGAGCGCGGTATCACCTGTACTCCTACAAGAAGTTCACGGACGTGCGCCTGGTCTTTGCGCCGGAAGAAACGATCGCGTTCTTCGGGGGTGACACCGACAACTTCGAGTATCCGCGGTTCAACCTGGACGTGACGTTCTTCCGCGTGTACGAGAACGGAAAGCCGCTTGTGCCCGAGCACCACCTCGAGTGGAGCGAGTCCGGAGCTGCCGAGAACGAGCTTGCATTCGTCTTCGGACACCCAGGGACCACACGCCGGCTCTACACGGTCGACCACCTGAAGTTCGTCCGCGACGTGCAGTTGCCCACGCGCCTCGCGCAGATCTGGCGTCGTGAGGTCCAGTTGAAGACGTTCTCGAACCGGAACGATGAGAACGCCCGCGTCGCGCGGGAGGACTACTTCGGCATCCAGAACGCCCGCAAGGCGCTCACGGGACAGCTCGAGGGCCTGCTCGATCCCGCCATGATGAGCGACAAGGCAAGGGCGGAGGCCAATCTGCGGGCTTGGGTGCTGGCCGATGCGGATCGCACGGCGATGTGGGGATCGGCCTGGGATGACCTTGCCGACGCGCAGCGAAAGCACGCGGCTTTCTTCCGCGACCGCGCGATGGATCTCTCGTCGTCGCATCTCTTCCAGACTGCCCTGCACCTGGTTCGAATGGCCGATGAACTGCCCAAGCCGTCGGGCGAGCGCCTGCGCGAGTACCGCGACTCCGGCCTTGAATCTCTTCGGTTCCAGCTCTACTCCCCGGCGCCCGTCCACGCGGCCCTCGAGGTCGAGACCCTCAAGTCCGGGCTCTCATACATGGCCGAGACGCTCGGGGGCGACCACCCCGTGGTCCAGCTGGCGCTCGCCGGCAAAGGACCCGGCGCTCGGGCCGAGGAGCTCGTGGCCGGGACCGCGCTCGCCGATGTCGAGTCCCGCAAGCGCGTCGCGGCCGGCGGGAGCGAGGCGATCGCGACCTCGTCCGACCCGCTGATCCGGCTTGCCGCGGCTCTCGACCCCGCGCTCCGCGCGTACCGGAGCAAGTATGAGGACACCGTTGAGTCCGTGGAGCGTATCGGCTACGCCAAGATCGCCGGCGCGAAGTTCGCGTTCGAGGGCGACAGCGTCTATCCGGACGCGACCTTCACGCTGCGGATGTCCTTCGGTCCCATCAAGTCGTACGAGGAAGCGGGCGCCCACGTCCCGGCGTTCACGCGTCTGGGAGGCGTCTTCGATCGGGCGGCGGCCCGCCATGGCGAGGAGGGCTTCGCCCTCCCGGCATCCTGGATCCAGGCCAAGGATCGCATCAACAAGGACGTGCCGTTCAACTTCGTCATGTGCGCCGACATCATCGGTGGAAACTCGGGGTCGCCGGTTGTGAATCGCGCGGGAGAGGTCGTCGGGTTGATCTTCGACGGGAACATCCAGTCGCTCTCCTGGGCCTTCGCCTACGACGACAAGCAGGGCCGAGCCGTGAGCGTCGACGCACGGGGCATCGTCGAGGCGCTCAAGAGCGTGTATCGCGCCGATGCCCTCGTGAAGGAGCTCACCGGCAAGTGACCCGCGCCGGCGGCTTGCAGACCCGGTGATCGCCCGCGGGGTACACTGGGTTCCATGGCCGAGTCGCCCATCTTTCAGGCGGAGAACGATCGCCTCGCACAGGACGGCGCCCGCACGAGGAACTGGAAGCGGTGGGGGCCGTACCTCGCCGAGCGTCAGTGGGGCACCGTGCGAGAGGACTACTCGGCGGACGGCAGCGTCTGGACGTACTTCTCGCACGATCACGCGCGAAGCCGCGCGTACCGCTGGGGCGAGGACGGGCTTCACGGCTTCACGGATCGCCAGTGCAGGCTCTGCTTCGCCATGGCGTTGTGGAACGGAAAGGACCCGATCCTGAAGGAACGCCTCTTTGGCCTGACCGGGCACGAGGGGAACCACGGCGAAGACGTGAAGGAGGCCTACTTCTACACGGACTCGTCCCCGACCCACTCATACTGCTCCGCGCTCTACAAGTACCCACAGGCCGAGTTCCCATATCAGCGGCTCGTCGATGAGAATCGCGCCCGCTCGCGTGAGCAGCCCGAGTTCAACCTCGAGGACACGGGTGTCTTTGAAGAACTCAGATACTTCGACGTCGCGATCGAGTACGCCAAGGAGTCTCCGTGCGGAATCCTCATCCGCGTGACGGCGACCAACCGAGGCCCCGAGCCGGCGACGCTGCACCTGATCCCGCAGCTCTGGTTCCGAAACACATGGTCATGGGGCGCAACGAGCGACGGGGACCCCATCACGCCCGAGATGCGGGCCGATGGTCCCGGTCGCGTTGTGGCGACCCACCCCGATCTTGGCACCTATCGCTGGATCGTCTCAACGCCCGGCGGCACGCCGCCCCCGACCCATTTCACCGGCAACGACACCAACACGGAACGCCTTTTCGGCGTGCCGAACACGGTGAAGTACACGAAGGACGCGTTCCACGACCTCATCATCGGGGGGCGGGCGGACGCGGTGAACCCCGCCATGGAGGGCACCAAGGCGTGCGCCGTCTGGAAGGGGACGCTCGCGCCCGGCGAATCCGCGGTTATCAGGATGCGACTCTTTGAAGAGCGTGAACGCCCGGCCGACGTGTCGCTCGGCGCCGCGTTCGACTCGGTCTTCGAGCAACGGAAGGCCGAGTGCGACGCGTTCTACGGATCACGCGTCTGGCAGGGTCGGACGGAAGAGGACGCCCGCGTCGTGCGTCAGGCCTACGCGGGTCTTTTCTGGACAAAGCAGTATTACCACTATGTCGTCGCGGACTGGCTGAAGGGCGACCCGCAGCAGCCACCGCCCGCGCCGGAAAGGGCGAGCGGGCGCAACGCAGACTGGGGACACCTCTTCAATCGCGACATCATCTCGATGCCGGACAAATGGGAGTATCCCTGGTACGCCGCCTGGGACCTGGCCTTCCACTGCGTGGCGTTCGCACGGGTCGATCCGCAGTTCGCCAAGGACCAGTTGCTGCTCCTGCTTCGCGAGTGGTACATGCATCCCTCGGGACAGATCCCGGCGTACGAGTTCGCGCTCTCGGACGTCAATCCCCCGGTCCATGCCTGGGCGTGCTGGCGCGTGTACAAACTGACCGGGCCCAGGGGATCGCGCGATCGGCTCTTCCTCGAGAGAGCGTTCCAGAAGCTCCTCATGAACTTCACATGGTGGGTCAACCGAAAGGACCCGCACGGGAAGCACCTGTTCTCCGGCGGCTTCCTCGGCCTTGACAACATCGGCGTCTTCGATCGATCCGCGCCCCTGCCCGGCGGCGTCGTGCTCGAACAGGCGGACGCGACGGCGTGGATGGCCTTCTTCTGCACCACCATGCTCGCCATCGCCACCGAACTCGCCAAGGAGAACCCCGCGTACGAGGACATCGCGTCGAAGTTCTTTGAGCATTTCGTCGCAATCTCCGACGCCATGAACACCCTCGGCGGCAACGGGCTCTGGGACGAGACCGACGGCTTCTACTACGACCAGTTGCGACGCGACCAGGAGACCCTCCCCCTTCGCGTGCGATCGCTCGTCGGGATCATCCCCATGCTCGCCGTCGAGGTCCTCAGCGACAGCGAACTCGAGAAGCTCCCCGGCTTCCGCGCTCGCACCGCATGGTTCCTCAAGCATCGCCCCGACCTGGCCCAGCACGTCGCGTGCATGGAGGCGTCCGACGGCGAGTCGGTCCTCCGCCTGCTCGCGATTCCGAGCCGCGACCGGCTCAAGAGAGTCCTGCGATACCTGCTCGACGAGGAGGAGTTCCTCTCGCCTTTCGGAATCAGGTCGCTCTCGAAGGTCCACAAGGAAAAGCCGTACGTCTTCGATCGCGGCGGTCGCTCGCTCACCGTCGAGTACGTGCCCGGCGAGTCCTCGACCTCGATGTTCGGCGGCAACTCAAACTGGCGCGGGCCCGTGTGGTTCCCGCTCAACTACCTCATCCTCGAGTCTCTCGAACGCTACCACTACTTCTACGGTGAGACGCTCAAGGTCGAGTACCCGCGCGGCTCCGGCAAGATGTGCGATCTGCGCGAGGTCGCCGATCACCTCCGCGTCCGTCTCATCTCGCTCTTCCTTCCGGACTCGAACGGACGCAGGCCATGCCATGGAGACGACGCCCGGTTCCGCGACGACCCGCACTGGAACCGGCTGCTGCTCTACCACGAGTACTTCCACGCGGACTCCGGCAAGGGGCTTGGCGCGAGCCATCAGACCGGATGGACCGCGCTCGTCGCACAGATGTACCAAGACCTGGCCAAGAAACTGGTCAAGCGCGGGAGTGTCGCTGCGTTGCCGAGCGCCGGACCCGCGGGATCCGCCTGATCCCGGACCGGCACGAGCCCGCACGCCACGATCCGGCCTCACTCACCCGGAATGTAGGAAATCGTCCCCTCCCACGGGCTGCTGGCGGTCGCGTAGAGCCGCTTGGGAATCCGTCCGGCGAGGTAGCTCTGACGCCCCGCTTCGCATGCGCGGCGCATCGCGTGGGCCATCATGACCGGGTCCCGCGCATGGGCGATCGCCGTGTTGAGGAGAACGCCGTCGGCGCCGAGCTCCATCGCGCTTGCCACGTCGCTCGCGCTCCCCACGCCAGCGTCCACGATCACCGGAAACGTCGGATCGCCCGCCTTCAACCGCTCCAGGCACAGCACGATGTTGTTCGGATTCAGGATCCCCTGCCCGGACCCGATCGGCGAACCCGCGGGCATCACGCTCGCCGCACCGCATCCCTTCAGCCGCTCCGCGATGATCGGATCGTCCGACGTGTACACCAGCACGCTGAACCCATCCGCCACAAGTTCGCGGCAGGCCTCCAGCGTGCCGACGGGGTCCGGAAGGAGCGTCTTCTTGTCGCCCAGCACCTCAAGCTTCACCCACGACGCGCCCGGGTTCCCTGCCTGGTCGAGAAGTTCCCGACCGAGTCGCGCCACCCGAATCGCATCCTCCGCCGAGAAGCACCCGGCGGTATTGGGCAGGATTGTGTAGCGAGCCAGGTCGAGGTGATCCAGGAGACTCTCGCCCCGGTCGTTGAAGAGGCGCTCTCTCCGAACCGCAACCGTAACCACATCGCACCGCGACGCCTCCAGCGATCGGCGCATGAGGTCGAACGACGCGTACTTCCCGGTTCCGACGAACAGACGAGACGCAACCGATCGCCCTGCGATGCACAGTGGCGAGAGGCCCGGCGTCGCGGCCGCCGCCGCACCGAAGGCCGTCCCGGATGGGATCGAAGGAGAGCCCGTCGTCGTCACCTGACACCTCCTGTTCGCCCGGTGCGAATCGCCGCGCACGCGAGCCGGCCCACCATCGCCTCAGCCGCCGCCGACCAGCGTCACCAGCTCCACCACGTCCCCGCTTCGCAGGACCACGCCCTCGCGGTCGCGCCGGGGCACAAGGCGCCGGTTCACCTCTGCGGCACAAGGCTTGTCGTGGAGCGACAACGAACGCAGCAGGCCCTCCAGGGTCTGCCCGTCCGGAACGTCCTTCGGCTCGCCGTTGATCTTCACCTGCATCCGGAAATCATACGGGTCGAATCCCAGCAAGTGTTCGGCTGGCGAGCGGATCGCCGAGCGCGACCGACCAATGATGGTCGAGGAGGTTGTCCGCGTGAAACGCCAGCTCCATCCCTTCACGATTCTCGCGGCACTTCTGGCCACGTGCTTCGCCCTCTCGGCCTGCCGCCAGAAGCCCCAGTACGACCAGTCAAGCCCGGAGGCGGTGCTTGCCTCGGCCAGGAAAATGGTCTCCGGGGGCGACACCCGCCAGCTCGCATCCCTGATCTACGCCGATCGCCCCGAGATGCGGGCGCTCTGGGACCGTTTCGGCTACTTCTTTGGAGACATGGAGGATCTGGCGGTCCAGTTGAACAAGTCCTTCCCCAAGGAGATCGAGGATCTCAAACGCCGCGCCGAGGAGAACCCCTCCGGCGGCGTAGGCGATCTGCTCTCCCAGATGACAGGTCGCTCCTCCGGCAGGGGCCGAAACCGTGGGCGATCCGAGCGGACGGAGTTCGAGCGCGATCCGCGCACGGCAATGAACGACGCCCTTCGCTCCATCCTCGCCGACCCGTTCGCATGGCTGGGAGAGAACTCGACTCGCCTGACCGTGATCCCGATCAACGACGACATGTCGGCGCTGCTCTGGGATCAGAAGCCGATCTTCCCCCCGGTCGGCCTCGTGATCCAGAAGTCGGTCGGCGACGGCAAGTGGTATCTCGTGCTCCCCACGCACCTTCCGCCCCTGAGCGAGTTGATGCCTCGGACCGCCGATGAGTTCGCGATCTGGACCGAGCTGGTCGATGTCTTCCGCAACGTCGCGATCGAGCTGCGCAAGGACGTTGCGGCGGGCAAGTTCCAGGACCTCGAAGGCGTGTCACGAGCGATGGGCGAGCGGGCGTTCATCCCGATGGCGATGGTGGGCATCGCGTACGGCAAGGCGATGGACGAGCGTCGCGCCGCGGATCGGGCGGCGCGGGCCGCACGGGAAGCCGCTCGCCAGGACGCGGGAGACGCGCCTGCGGACCCGGGCAAGAACTGATCCCAACACTCCGGCCGCCCGCCGGCGGATCATCGCGCGACGGCGTCCCGGTCGAGGAATCGCACGTCCGTGGCGCCCACGGGCCGGACCTGCAGCGAGCGGCCCTTTGTTCCCTCGGGGTAGATGGTCAGTCCGCCGGTCGTCTCACCGGTGATGTTGTTGTACCCGACGTTGGCCTGGATCTCGAGCGACTGCATGGTCCGGAAGAGGGTCACCGACGTTCGCTGGAAGTCGTTCTCGTCCGTGTCATAGCTGGCGTTGAATCCGACGGTGTACTTCGGCGTGATGCGTGCCGCGGCGCCGAACGACACCAGCGTCGCGTCCTCGACGTTGATGTACCGGATCTCGAAGAACGACTGCAGATCCGGCGTGTGCTGAACCAGGGCGCCGATCGACTCGCGAGCCGGCTGGTTCAGTTCGAGGTCGTAGATCATGTTCCCGCCAAGGCCGACGGACTCCGTCGCCTGCCACGTTGAGTCGAGCGTGAAGAACTCTCCGGGCTGCGAGTACTCGGGGCGATAATCGATGAAGCGCCTGATGGGGCTCTTGCGATCCGAATCGTCGGAGAAGACGCCGTACTCCGCGTCGAACGTGAGGAAGTCCACGCTGCGCCAGCGTCCCGGGCCGCCACGCTGGGTCTGCCACGTCTGCTCGACGGCCAGACGCATGGCCGTTCCGTTCGTGAGGTCCTCGACCTGCGAGTCATAGATCGGCAGGTTCGATGACTCGACGTCCGTACCCGAGACCCAGAAGGTCAGCGACGGCTCGACGATGTGGCGCAGGCGATGCACGTTGAAGGCCGAGGAGTCCGCCGCGTTGTTCACGCGCTGAAAGGACGTGGAGGCCCGCACGCCCGCGGCCCCCCAGAGGCGGGCCTGTTCGTCGTTCCCGGGTGAGTACTCGTCAAAGTCATCGTCGTACGCCGTGACACGACCGACCATGAACGGCTCGAATGTCACGGCGCCCGCGCGGATTCGGGTCTCGATCTCGTGCCTCGTGTCGAAGCGCGTCACCGGCGACTCGTCGAGCCCGGCCGCCTCCAGCGTGTCCGCGAACGAGACGTCGGGCGCCGTGCCGAACGCACGCATGGACTTCGACATCGAGCGATACCCCAGCTCCGCCGCGGTCGGCTCGCTGAACTGCATCCCGACGCGTCCGATGCGCCACTCCGAGTGGTACATGGCAACGCCGGGGGCAAGGTTGGGGAGCAGGTCGTCGGCGACGCGCCAGTACTGCGCCTCGGGCAGTTTCGTCACGTTGTACCCCTGGCTCTGCAGGAGGTACTCGTTCGCGATGAAGTCGTTGAGCGAGCCGCGGCCCTGGAACGTCAGCAGCGAGTTCGGGCCGAGGCGGCGCGCCGTGACCGAGGTCGCAAACTCCCGTCGGCTCTCGCCGAGCGACTCGAAGTATCCGTCGATGAATGTCTCGTCGGAGATGAACGCGCCCTCGAGCAGCACGGTCCACGAGTCGCTCAGTTGCCAGCGGTGCTCCATGAGCACCATGCCGCGCGTCTGGCCGTCAAAGTCCTCCTTCGACCCGCTCTTGAGGGTGTCCTCGCCCGTGTCGTGTGCGACGAGATAGGCGTCGACCCGCCCCTTGGCCGCACTCGTCTTCCAGTCCACCGCGGTTCCGAACGCGGGGCCGCGTTCGAAGTAGTAGTCCATGCCGATTTCCGCATCGACGCCTGAAGGACGATCGATCCCCAGGAGCGCGTAGGCGTCCCACGTCGTCTTGATCGCCCCGCCCGAGCCCGACGAGCCGTCGAGCCCGATCTCACGGATCGGAATCGCCGTCGGATCGCCCCGGAACCGGGGCCACCACGCGACGGGGAGGCCGGCGATCCTTCCCGTGATGTTCTTCGCGTCCGCGTACGTTCCGTCACCGTCCGCAGTCTCCCGCCGCTTGAGCGTGATGGAGCTGGTCCCGAGCGACAACTGAGGATTCAGGAAGCCGGTGTTGGCCACTCGCGCGTCCGTCGCCCTCCACTCATTCGCCGATTCCTGCCGGATCGCGTCGGCCCTGACATAGAGCGGCAGCCCGCGGGCGGAGTCGTAGGTCCAGAACGTCGCATCGAGCGTGATCGCGCGATCGTTCGCCAGGTCGTAATAGACGGCCGGACCTCGGAACATGTAGCGGTCGGAGCCACGCGAGGTCGGACGCTCGCCGATGACCATCACGCCGCCCTCCGCGTACACGCCGCGCACGGTCTCCGCATCGACCGTCGCGAGCTGTGTCAGCGGTCCCGGCTTCAGGAAGACGACGGCTCGGTCCGCGTTGATCTGCACCGAGCGGCCCGATGCCCGGTCCGTGTACTGCACCACGATCGGTTTCGGGAAGATCACCACGTTCTCGCTCTCGCCCTTGGAGATCGAGATGTCCGGGTTGCCGGAAGTCGCAAACGTCACCACGCCCGAGCCGGCCGTGATTGGGGCCGATCCCGCCTGCGCCGGCAACGACCGCACCGCGTCCCTTGCGTCATCAATGTCCGCGGGCGACATCGACGCCGGACGGAGGGACTCGTTCGCTCGGCGCGATGTCGAGGACGTTGCTTCGCCCGATCCCGCCGCTTCCCCCTGGGCGACACGCTCTTCATCGGGCGACGGTTCCGCCCGTGCGTCGGGCGCGATCGCCACAGCCCGGTCCTCCGGCTGCGCGGGCGGGGCCTCCTCCGGCGCGTCTTCCGTCGGCGCGACCCCTGCGGGCCGGGCCTCCCCGGGTCGCTTCACGACACGCGACTCGGGGATCGTCTGCGTCGGCCCCACGATGAGCGCGATCAGGTGCTCCTTCAACGCGTCCTCGCCCTGAGCCACCAGCTCCGAATCCGGGCGGGTCTGCTCGAGGCGGTCCGCACGCAGCTCCACGGCGTCGGTCACCAGCACCGCGCGGACCGGCAGTCGATCGGCCATGACGCCGAACGCCGCGTCCGCCGAAGGCGTCGAGACACGGTCGAAGTAGACGAAAATCTGGTACGTCCGAGTCCCCTCGGGCCCGGCGTCGGGCAGTTGCTGGATCCACGCCGTTGCCCCCTTGGCCGAGAACTCGTACGACCCGAGCACCACGCGGACGTCGCCGCTCATCGAGAGCCGCATCACCGGGCTTGATCCCGCTGTCTCGGGCGGCTCGGCCCATGTCCACACGCGCTGCGCCGAGAACGACGCCTCTCCCGGAAGTGCGGCCAGCGGGAGTCGCTGCCCGAAGAACGTGCGCCCCGTGATTGCCTGGACGCTGGGCGGCAGATCCGAGGCATGAGCGGGAGTCGGAGCGTCGGTCTGCTGCCCGAACGCGGCGCTGGGCGCGAGGCAGCCGATCGCCGCGCCGGCGATGGCGACGAGGATCGAGGCGCCCTTTGTGCATGCGTTCTGCGGAGTCGCCACGCCAGCCCTCGACGGTTCGGCCGGGTGCGCATCCGATGCGGCCCGGTCGACAGGTGCGGATGCTACGGGGGGGAGCGTCGGATCACAACTGACGGCCTCGAAGCCCGCCCGGAATCCCCTGAACGGCCGGGGGCGTCCGATCTCGCTCGGCGAGCCGCCCGAATAGGATTACGGGTTCGCGTTTGAGACCCGACCGGAAGGAGATCCAGATGCCGTACTACTCGAAGCTCGGACTGCTCCCCCAGAAGCGTCACGTCCAGTTCCGCCGTCCCGATGGCGTGCTGTACTCCGAGGAGCTGTTCGGCACCGAGGGATTCACAGGCCCTTCGAGCACGATGTACCACATCCACCCGCCGACGCAGGTGTACGGGTGGAAGAAGCTCTATTCAACGGCTGTCGAGTACGTCGAAACGGACGTGATGCGGATGCGCCACACGATGACCGGCGGCCCGCGCATGGCGGCCAAGGGCGATTGGGTGACGGGCCAGGTGGTGCTCTACGGGAACGCCGACTGCGAGATGGCGGTGTGCAATCCCGCCGAGCAGATGAAGTACCACTTCAAGAACGGGCAGGGCGACGAGTGCCACTTCATCCACTTTGGCTCGGGCGTCTGCCACACGATGATGGGCACGCTTCGGTTCGGCCCGAAGGACTACCTGATCATCCCCAAGGGCGTGATCTACACGATCGTCTGGGACAAGCGCAAGAACGGCCCCGACGGCAAGCCGACCGACGGCGGACCCTCGATCGAGAACACGCCGTTCGGACGCGTTCTGCTCATCGAGACCGCAAACGGATCGCACATCGGGCCGCCGCGCCGGTACGTCTCGAAGGACACGAGCCAGTTCCTCGAGCACTCTCCGTATTGCGAGCGTGACCTCAAGATCCCGGAGTACCCGCTCACGTGGGACGAGAAAGGTGAGTTCGAGGTGCGGATCAAGGCTCGCAATCTCGTCCACAGCTACATGTACCACTACCACCCGCTCGACGTCGTCGGATGGGACGGCTGCTACTACCCGTACATCTTCAACATCGACGACTTCGCCCCGATCACGGGCAAGCTGCACATGCCGCCGCCGATCCATCAGACGTTCGAGGCCCACAACTTCGTGATCTGCTCGTTCTGCCCGCGGATGCTGGACTACCACCCACAGGCGATCAAGGTGCCGTACAACCACTCGAACCTCGATTCGGACGAGGTGCTGTACTACGTCGAGGGCAACTTCGGCAGCCGCAAGGGGATCGAGGTCGGCTCGCTGACGGCGCATCCCCAGGGCATCCCTCACGGACCGCACCCCGGCACGATCGAGGCCTCGCTGAGCGCGACGTACACCGGCGAGCTCGCGGTGATGTGCGACACCTTCAGGCCCCTGCACCCGACCAAGGCCGCGCTGAAGATGGACGATGAGAAGTACCCGGCTTCGTGGCAGGGCGAGCACTTCCCCGGCCTGACTTCGGGACAGATCCACCTCCAGAAGGACGGCTCGTCCAACGGACACGCCAAGGTGCCGGTCTTCGAGCATCGCTCCGAGGCAAACGTGTGGGCGCCGAACACGGTCGAACCGAGCAATGGCCACGCGAACGGACGGTCGAAGCCGGCATCCTCCAAATCGGGCCCCAGGGCCGGCTCGAAGCCCGCTTCCAAGACCATCGCGCCCGCTTCCAAGGGCGCGAAGCCATCCGGAAAGCGGTGACGCTAAGGGTCGCGAGGGCCGAGCGCCTCGAGCAACGGGCCGAGGTGACGCTCGTATCGCTTCCATCGCCCGACCGATGAAGCGAAGAGGGGCCTGTGCACCTGGCCGGCGCTGGCGGTGCGCACGTGTCGCTTGGACTCGTGGAATCGCAGCACGCGATCGTCCCACGGCACGCCGAGGTACTCCAGCACCGAACGCACGGTCGGCTCGAAGTCGGCAACGAGCGTCTCGTATCGCAGCTCCAGCATCTGTATGCCCAGCGCCTCGCGCCAGTGGGCCATGAGGCGCTCGTACGCCACGTGCTTCCTTCCAAGCGTGGAGAGGTCACGGGCATAGGTGTGCCCATTGCCGAAGTTCTGAAAGTAGCAGGACAGGCATGTGTCTCGCGCGTCGCGCACGCAGTGGATGATCCTCGCCCCGGGCAGCATCTTCACGATGGGAGCGAGGATCGTGTAGTTTCCCGGCAGCTTGTCCGCCACCCTCAACTTTCCGGGCGCGCGGGCACGAAGCATCGACAGATACTCCTGTCCCGCGCGCTCGAACGCCTCCGCCGACCAACCCGCGCGACGAACCTCCTGCTCGAGCCGCGGCAGCAGTGGGCTTTCGCCCACGCCTCCGATGTCGGGGTGCGCCGCCAGGATCTGCTCCGCCAGACTCGTCCCGCTTCGGGGCATCCCGACGATCAGCACCGGGAGCGGGTCCGTGTTCGACGCCGGGGCCAGCGAGTCAAACCGCTCACGCGTCCACTCGGCGATCGTTGATTCGAAAGAGTCCTGGGCCGGGACCGCTCCCGCGGCCCGAGCCGCCAGCGTGGCCTGCGCAAACGCCTCGTCGTACCGACCCTCCGCGTCCAGGAGTCTGGCCAGCTCCGCGTGAGCGGCACGCCGCATCACCGGCGGCACGCTCCCGGCATTGATCACGGACTGCAGCCGACGCGCCGCCTCATCTCCTCGCTTGACCGAGGAGGCAATCGAGGCGAACGCGAGCGCCAGCGAGGCGTCCAGCGGCTGCGCCTCCATTGCTCGCTCGATGAGCAACGCCGCCTCGTCGTTCCGACCCTCCCCGCGGAGCAGCGTCGCCTTGCCCCGAACGGCAGCGGGGTGCGAGGGCTGGATCGCCAGTGCCCGGTCGATTGCCTCGTGTGCACCGGTGATGTCGTCGGCGGCCCGCAGCCCGTTCGCAAGATCGCACCAGACCTCCGGCGAGTTCACGCCCGCTTCGATCGACTGGCGCAGCACGCGAACACCCTGCTCGAGCCGTCCCATGCGCACGAGCGATGCGCCCAAGAGGTGCAGAAGAATGGGCTCGCGAACGCCCGAAGCGAGTGCGCCCTGCGCCGCATGAGCGGATTCCTGGAATCGGCCCGCGTTGTACGCATCAGCGGCGCGACGAACCGCTTCGACGCGATCCGCGTCTCTGCCGCCCGTCCAACCGCCGCCACCTGGACCCGATCTTGACATCTCGTGCTTCCGTGCGGGAGGGTTGCTCCGGCGGCTTACGATACCCGCGACGCCTCCGGCGGGCGGAGGCGGGGAAGGAAGGGGCTGGCCATGATCGGACGCAAGCCGAAGGCGACGCGCGGTCGAGGGTCGTTCGATCCGCTTCTCGATGCGCCCGCGCCGGCGATCGAGGATTGCACGGAGTGGATCGAGCCGGACGGCCTCGGAGGGTTCGCATCGGGAACCGCGACGGGGATCAACACGCGCCGATACCACGCCCTTCTCCTCGTCTCCCGGCGCCCTCCCACGGAGCGGTTCGTCCTCGTCAACTCGGTCGAGGCATGGCTGGAAATCAAGGGGGGCACCGCGCGGAGCGGGGCGACCTATCCGCTCAGTTCGCAGCGATACGCGCCCGGTGTGACCCATCCCCTGGGTTGGGCCAGTCTGAGCACGTTCCGCACCGATCCCTGGCCGGTCTGGATCTATTCCCCGACTCCCGACGTGCGCGTGCGCCACGAGCGCGTCGTGCGTCACGGCGAGCCGACCGTGCTCCTCACGTGGACGCTCCTCGATCCGATCCAGAACGCGACGCTTTTCGTGCGGCCCCTCATCTCCGGACGGGACTACCACGCCCTCCATCACGCGAACGCGAGCTTCAGGTTCGACGCGGACGTATGGGGCGGGCGCGTCCAGTGGGACCCCTACCCAGATGTTCCCTCCATTGTCGCGGTCACGAACGGCGACTACGACCATCGCCCGGATTGGTACCGCTCTTTCCAGTATGACGCAGACCGGGATCGGGGACAGGACTGCGTCGAGGACCTCGCCACACCCGGCGTGATCTCGTTCGATCTCTCGGCGGGCGAGGGCGTGCTCGTGCTCTCGACACGGTGCGATCGCGAACCCAAGCCGTGGACGCCTCGGGGCGCTCTCTCGCTCGCCGACCGTATCCGCGAAGCCGAGTACGAACGCCGGAAGACGCTCGCGTCTCCCCTGGTGCGCGCCGCCGACGCGTACATCGCCCGGCGCCAGCCCACCAGCGATCATCCGCCCGGAACGACGATCCTCGCCGGATATCCGTGGTTCACCGACTGGGGCAGAGACACGTTCATCTCTCTGCGGGGGCTCTGTCTTGCGCCGGGTGCCGAGCGCCTGGACGATGCTCGCGACATCCTTCTCACCTGGGCCGCGCTGGTCTCCGAGGGCATGCTGCCGAATCGCCTGCCCGATCACGGCGGCGAGCCCGAGTACAACGCCGTTGATGCATCACTGTGGTTTATCGTCACGGCCTGCGAGTACCTCGCCCGAGCCAAGGCCGCCGGGCACGGAAAGCCCGAGGATCGACGATCACTGCTCAAGGCGATGGATGCGATCATCCAGGGCTACTCGCGCGGCACCCGCTACAACATCGGGCTGGACAAGGACGGCCTCATCCGTTCGGGCGTCGAGGGCGTGCAACTCACGTGGATGGACGCCAAGGTCGGGGACTGGGTCGTCACACCCCGGATCGGCAAGCCCGTCGAGATCCAGGCGCTCTGGCTCAACGCGCTCCACGCCCATCGGCAGATCATCGGAGAGGAGCACCCCGCGTTCAGCGTCGGCATGGACTCATTCGCCAGGCGATTCTGGCGGGAGAGCCGGGGGTGGCTGAGTGATGTGGTCGACGTCTCGCACAATCCCGGTCAGATCGACGAGTCGTTCAGGCCGAATCAGGTGTACGCAGTGGGGGGCTTGCCCCTGCGGCTTCTGGACGAAGCCGCGTGCCGTCGCGTCGTGGACGAGGTGGAGGCACGCCTTGTCACACCCTGCGGGCTTCGCACATTGGCGCCCGATTCCTCGGGGTACCGGGGGCGCTACGTCGGAGACGTGTGGTCGCGCGACGGGGCGTATCACACCGGCACGGTCTGGCCGTACCTCCTCGGGCCGTTCGTCGAGGCGTGGGTCCGCTGCCGTGGCTCGACGCCCGAGGCCATCCGCCAGGCCAGGGAAAGGTTCCTCCGCCCGATGCTGGACCTCTTGTGGACCGATGGCGTCGGACATCTGAGCGAGATCGCCGATGGCGATCCCCCGCACACGCGCAGGGGCTGCCCGTTCCAGGCGTGGTCGGTGGCGGAGATGCTCAGACTCGACCGCGACATTCTCGCGATCGACGCCGGCGCCGAGTCGCGATCGCGCAAGAAGGCCTGAGCCGGAGTCGACAGGCGAGTGCTCGCTCACCCCGCCGCGATCAGGAACTCGCGTACCCCATCGCGATCTCGACGTGCTCCACGAGCGCGTGCAGCACGAGCATGTGGATCTCCTGGATGCGATCGGCGCTCTCGCCCGGCGCGATCAACTCGTGATCGCACACACCACGCAGCCGACCGCCGCCCTTCCCCAGCAGCGCGACAGTTGCCAGCCCCTTGGCACGCGCGGCCTCAACCGCAAGGACGATGTTGGCCGAGTTCCCGCTCGTCGAGAGCACGATCAGCACGTCGTCCCTCCGGCCCAGCGCTTCAACCCCGCGGCTGAACACGCGCTCGAACCCGTAGTCGTTCGCGGTGCAGGTGATGTGACCCGGCTCGGCGATCGCGATCGCGGGCAGCGCCGGGCGATCCGCGCGGAACCGGCCCGTCAGTTCCTCTGCGAAATGCACCGCGTCGGCCAGCGAGCCACCGTTCCCGCAGATCAGGACCTTCGCCCCGCGACCAAACCGAGCCGCCACGAGGGCCGCCACCGCCTGCACGAACGCTGACGACGCCGGATCCGCAGCAAACACGTTCAGCAGATCCCGGGCGTTGCGGAAGGACTCGATCATGGCAAGAGCGTATGCGTGGGGTCGTGCTCCAAGGGCCCCGGACCTGCGACCAGGACGCGGGGCGCCCGCCCGACCAATGATCCGTCCGAGTTTGCGCGAACCCCGTCCCCTCCTGACCGATACAACTGGCTTGGCCGGGCCGCCTCCACCAAACGCACACGGAGCCGCTACAGGATGTTCAAACGCAAGCAGAAGCCCGACGGAGAAGTGCCCAAGGCGAAGAAGACGTTCGTGCAGGGGGTGCTCGAGTGGGTCAAGGCATTCGCGTTCGCCTTTGCCGTCATGGTGCCCCTGCGCGGCTCCATCATCGACTGGTTTGACGTGCCGTCGGGTTCGATGGAGCCGACGATCGTCCCGGGGGATCGCATCTTCGTGAACAAGCTGGCCTACGGGCTGCGCGTGCCCCTCACCAAGGAGCCGTGCCGCTGGATCACCCGCTGGGGCTCACCCGAGCGTGGAGACGTCGTGATCTGCTACTCGCCCGAAGCGCCCGACCACATCCGCCTCGTGAAGCGAGTGGTCGCCGTCGGCGGCGACACGCTCGAGCTGCGCGCCGGAAAGCTCGTCATCAACGGAACAGAGGCCGCATATGAGCCGCTCGACGAGGAGGTCCAGAAGCAGATCGATGGTGGGCGATTCGGCATCATGCGGTTCGCGCTCGAGACGACCGACGACAACGCTCACCCCGTCGTCCGAGCCCCGAATGATCGGGACGTGCTGATCATGGAGCGGGGCGGACAGTTCATCTCGCAATGGAAAGAGCCGGCCTGGACGCTCTCAAACTTCGGTCCGGTGACGGTGCCCGCCGGCAAGGTCTTCGTCATGGGAGACAGCCGCGACAAGAGCCGCGACTCACGCTTCTTTGGGTTCATCGACGAGACCCAGGTAGTCGGTCGGAGCCCCGCGGTGGTCTTCTCGTTCCTTCTGCAGCGCGGCCCGCGGCTCAGCATCGAGTGGGACCGCTTCTTCCGCGCGATCCCATGATCAACTCCGCTCGCTCCTCGCGCCCGCTGAGCGGGGGCTTATCGGGCATACCGCCATAGTCCCATGCCGCACAAAATACGTACGCGTCTGCCCAGTGTCAGGTCGCGTTCGCTAATTCTATGTGAATCAGAACTTTATCGCGATGGAATGGTGATTCTCCTTGCGTGAACGAGTATTCTCATTCCGTCAGGCGTCGTGTGTTCGACCCCTGATTGAGTGAGAGATTCGTCGAGAGAGGAGACAGGAATGTTGAAGTTGTGCCTTACGGCCATCGTCGGCTGCGCGATCGGTCTGAACGCGTCCGCTGGAGTGGTCTATTCCTTTGGCAACATTACGGGCAACGACGTGAACGATGCCGCGAACGGTGAGAGCCAGCTCTTCGTCGAGGTCGATGCGGTCGGCCTGACGCAGGTCAGCTTCACCTTCACGAACACCGGTCCCCACGCGATGTCGATCACGGACGTGTACTTCGACGACGGCACGCTCCTGGGCATCGCCACGATCATCAATGGCGGCTCCGGTGTGAGCTTCGCGACAGGTGCGGCGCCTCCGAACCTCCCGGGCGGCAACACGCTCTCGCCCGCGTTTGTCACCACGGCCGGTTTCTCGGCCGACTCCAATCCACCCGCCCAGCCCAACGGCGTCAACCCCGGTGAGTGGCTGACCGTCGTCTTCAATCTTCTCCCCGGAGTCACCTACGCCGACACGATCAACGCGCTGAACACGACCGGTGATCACCTGCGCATCGGAATCCATGTGCAGGGCTTCGCCGGCGGCGGCTCTGAGTCGTTTGTCAACAACGTGCCCGTTCCCGGGTCGCTCGCGCTCGCCGGTGTTGCGGGCCTGCTCGCGTCGCGCCGCCGCCGCTGATCGAGCACGATCTCTCGGTCTGGTCAGTTCCAACCACAAGGCCCCGGCACCGTCCGGGGCCTTGTTCATTGGCACGCAGCTCATCGATCACGCAGAGCAGCGCTCGGTCGCATCGCACCCCGCCGAACCAACGCGGGGTCTCATGCCAGCCGCCGCAGGATCGTCAGGCCATAGTTGAGCGGCGCCGTATAGAAATCACAGACCTGATACGTGCCGGACCCAACGCTGTGGATGTTGTCCGCGAGCCATCGCGGGCCGGAGCAGCCGCAGATCGCGGGCCAGACGTCGTGGAGCAGAATGAACCCGCCGATGTTCAGCGTCGGCTCCACCGCAAGAAAGTCGCGCCGAGCACCCTCGGGAGAATGGTCTCCGTCGATGAACGCCAGTTGAACGCCCCCGGCCCGATCGAACGCCTCGCGCTGCGCGATGATTCCGGTCGAGCTGTCGCCCTTGTGGATTCGGATGCGGTCGGCGACTCCCGCCGACTCGAAACGCTCGCGGACGAGTCGCTCGCGCTCGGTGTAGAGAGAGAGGTTTGATATCGCCGGATTCGAGGGGAGAGAGAAATCGTCGAACGTGTGGATCACCGATGCTGCGGACCCGGCCGTCGCGCCCGCGTCGTTGGCGATGAGAGCCGAAGCGATCCAGATCGTGCTCGCCCCGTGGCACGTGCCGGTCTCAACCACGATTCGCGGTCGCAGGTTTCGAACGAAGGCGTGGATGAACATCCCGACCTCGGGCGAGACGCACGCGGGCCACGAGCCCCGCGCGCGGTACAACTCCAGCAGAACCCTTGCCCACGGAGTCGTGCTCGAACCAAGGTCCGGCGGGATCGGCCACGGGTTGTATGGAGCAAAGGTCGCGTCGCCGGGGAAGCAGTCCACGGCGCACCCGGGGCTCAACTCGCCCGTGCCCGCTGCGCTACGCGGCGTGCCGGCCCTTGCCGCCGGAACACGCACAACATCGAACCCGGTCGTGCGGACCATGCGTCGGAGCATGCGTGCAACATTCGCCATGAGCAGAGTCTAGGGTCGCTCGCGTCACTCGCCGCTCGCGCGAGACGCGTGCCGCTGACGAGTGTCATCGCCAGGGTCACGACCAGGATCGCAGAAGCAACTGTCCAGGCAGGGCGTGGGCACTTCATGGCGTCGATCTCTCCTCGACCGGTGTCCTTGCGAAGGTGACGCTCGCCCGCGATCTGCCCGCCCCACTCGCAATCGTCGGCTGAGACAAGGACCACTCGCCGTCAGACGTGACGCGATCTTCACCAGTGCGAGCGTCCTTCCGATCGCAATCCGGTCGTCGAGCACGACAACCGAGGGAGATGTCGCATCGGGCGGAAGAACGAGCGTCGGAGAAACGTGCGTCAGCCAGTGGCGGATCGGCGCATCGCACGCGACGAGCAGGTCGTCCGCAAGTCGCATCTCGAACGCGGTCCGCGACGCGGCGGTCGAGCGTGCGGCATCACTCACAAGTGTGGCGAGCCCGCCCGTGACGGCCACGCCAGCCCGAGGCAACCTCGTCGTGCACACATTGCAGCAGCTGCTCCGCCGACATCCGCCAGCGGAGTTCTTCGGCAAGCGTGGCTCGAGCGAGGCCGACCGTTCCGATCATTGCAAAGAGCGCCACTACCACCGACGATGTAAGCGCCATGGCCAGAAGAACCTCGACGAGCGTGAAGCAGCTCCGAATGGCACGTGCCCGCACGATCTCGCGCCGGTGCGTCATCGCGAGGCCCCTTCGTCCCCCGATGCGTGACTCAGCACCCCATGGACCGACTCATACGCTCGGTCGATCCGAGACGCGATCTCCTCGTCCGCGGCAACCAACAGCCGCACCGCCGCGCCGAGACGCGTTCCGACGTTCATCGCGATGTGCCGTGGCGTGCGTGCGGAGACCAGCAATCGCTCCACGCGTCCCTCCCACGGATCATCACCTATCGCTTCACGTGGTACGACCACGCCGGGCGCGTCCGCGCAACGGCCGACATCGGTACGGGCGCTGCGAGTGCGATGGTGAACCACAACATCGCCGATGTGGCCGCAGGTGATCCCGATGGCTTCAAATGGGATCCAAACGAACAGGTCGGATGGATCAATCACCTTGAGTTCAACGACTTGGTGTTCTTCGAAGACCATCTGGGGCATCCGGACTGCATCACTCCATCATGGCTGGCTGCCGCCGTTCGCATCTCCTCCTTTGCCTACGACGATGCAGGCAACCAGATCGTCTCCGTCGATCCCATGGGTGTGGTGACCCGCAGCCGCTACAACGGCTTCGGGCAGCTTGTGCTCCAGTGGGAGAACGCTCTTCGCGATCTCACATCAGGCACACCTGACGCCGATTCCCGTCTCACCGCGACGACCTACAGCGGCGCCGAGGTCGCGAGCATCGGCGTCCTGGTTGACTCCACAGCGATCGTGCCGGCATGGCTCGATCCCAAGCTCGATTCAGAGACGGATCCCTTCGATATCAACGAGGACCTCCCCTGGGACGACGGCATGCTCGTCTCACGCGTCGGCACCGGCGCCACCGTGCTCAACGCCGAACCCGACGACGCAGACGGAACCACCGTGACCTCCGTAGGCACCTCCTTCTCCGGCTCACTCACCTCCTGGCTCGACTATCCGACGACCGGCACGCTCGGTGATCCGTCCTCCCCCGGCACGCCCCACGACATCACGTACACCTACTACGCCGACGGCCTTCTCGCCACCCGCACCGACGAACGCGGCGTCATCTTCAAGTACTACTACGACCACGCCGGGCGTTTGACCAAGCTCCTCGCCGATGAGTCCGACTGTTCGACCCATCTCCACAACGACACTCCGCCGAAGGACCGCATCGACAAGATCACCTTCACCTACGACCCGGCCCGAGGTCATCTCATCGAGGCACTCGCCTACGACCGCAACGGAGGCGCAGGCCAGACCGAGATCATGGTCTCCTCCAACGTCTTCGAGCACGATCCACGAGGCAATCTGACGCGCGAGTCGCAGTTCCATGCCGGCGCACAGGTCCCCACCTTCGATCCCACAATCGTCTACGACTGGTCCTACGCTGCCGACGGTGCCTCCGGCGTGGACAACTACGACCGCCTGCACTCCATCACGTACCCCATCCCGGTTCCCGACGGTTCCGGCACCTCAAGCCGCACCCTCGGGTTCTCATACGGCTCGCCCGGCTCAGTGACCGACGCCGCGTCCCGCATCGCGTCCGTCTCCAGCAGCGGACCCGCCTACCACCACCTGGCCGGGTTCATGTATACTGGCTCCGGCCGCCGGGTCGCCTTCGATCGAGGAGCAGTGGGGGGCACGGCCTCGAGCCCAGCGGTCCGCTCTCGCGTCTTTGACAACCCAATAGCGGCTTGGGACCAAGGGGGGACGCCGACACCCGGAGCCTACTACGGCCTCTCCGCCTTCGGAGAGACACGCGCGCTGGCGTATTGGCGAGGGACGGGCACGTCAACGGAAGTTCTCGCCGGGCAGCGGTACGCGTATGACGCGGCCGGCCGCCGGACGGCGGTCTGGCACCAGCACGTGCCGATCGCGAATCCCAACGCACCTCCGACATCGGTAGGGACGAATGAACGCTCGCAGCTGTTCGGGTACGACCCGCTGGGTCGCCTGATCGATGCCGGGATGGGAAAGCTCG
>JAPKGU010000037.1 GCA_026647565.1 Phycisphaerales bacterium
CGTGTGAACGTGCAGCAGCACGGGGTTCGGCACGTCCTTGAGCAGCTCGAGCAGCTCGACCAAAGTCGCTCCGCGATGAGATCGGGCAGCTGCGTCTGCGCATGACGTCAGTCTCAGCGACCGAGGGCGCCGCGATCACCGAGCAGATCCGGGAGAAGAGCCGCGCCGCCGACGCGCTCGAGCTCCAGGCATCCGAGATCGGCGCCCGCGCCGACCTGCTCATCCCCCAGATCGCCGAGATCGACCTCAACATCGCCGGGCTGAACAACCAGATCGAGTCCCTCCGCGCCGCCCAGACCGCCGCCCGGCAGCGCGCCGCCGACGCCAAGACCGAAGCGACCGAGGCCCGTGCGCTCGCCGCCGCCGCCGCCGAGCGGATCGACGCCGGCGCCAACGCCCTCATCGAGGCCCGCGACGGCGAACTCGCCCGCGCCTACGAGTCCGCCCAGCGCTCGCTCACCTCCGCCGCCGGCGCCGCCCGAAAGGCCGCCAGCGACAACCGCACCGGCTCCAAGCTCGCCGAGGGCGTCGCCCTCCAGCAGTCCGGCGATCTCTCCTGGCAGATGGCCCAGGGACTCGGCGAGCACCACGCCCTGCTCGCCGCCCTCGCCGCCGCAAGCCCCTCGCTCCCGCGCTCGGGTGCATACGACGGCGCCGCCGTCGCCGCAGCCGAAGCCAAGGCCGAGGCGCTCGCCAAGGCCGCTGAGACCTACGAGCAGGCCAAAAACGCCCTCACATCCTCCGGTGCCAAGGGCGAGGCGTCCGAACGCCTCGAGAGAGTCGGCCGCATGCTGGACCTCATCGTCCAGGCCACCCAGGGACAGAAAGTCGATTGGGCCGCCGCCAACAGGCCCGCACCCTCAGAAGATGAGAGCGCCGGCACGTCGGACGACAGCACGCCCGTCGCGAGCGGCGACGAGGCCGATGTCCGAGCGACGATCCAGGGATGGATCGACAGCGCCAAGGCCAAGGACTTCTCGTTCATCGGCTCGGTCGTCCAGTCCGACATCCCCGCGATCAACGACGGACTTCAGTCGATCGGCTCTGCCATCGACGCCTTCATGCGCCTCGATGCCGCGTGCTCGGCCAAGTTCGGGCAGTCGCTCCTCGCGGCATCCATGGAGCAGGCCGCCGCCGCGGGCGCCGCGATGCCGGGCATGGACCAGCTCTCCGAGCTTGAGTCCTTCTCCGCCGACTCGCTCCAGATCGTCGTCGACGGCGATGTCGCCACGATCACACCACCCGATTCCACCCCGGACGGCCAGCCCCTGAAAATGGTCCGCGTCGATGGCGCCTGGAAAGTTCAGGTCCTCCGCGCCGATCTCCCACCGGAGTTCTCGCAGTTCGAGGCCATCGCGGACCAGATTGTCGCAGCGATTCCACGAATCACCGCAGCCATCGACGAGGTCACCGCAACCACCGAGTCCGGCGGCTACGTCTCCATCCAAGCCGTCAACATCGACCTCAACCAGAAAATCCAGCCCATCGCCTTCGAGATCCTGAGTTCCATGCAGCCCCCCCCCGGCGGCGGCTGATCGCTCCGCCCCGCGCCCTTCACACCGCCGCATGGCCGCCACCGACGCACAGCCGACGCACCGCGAGGAAGGCCCCGCCCTTCCCTCCGTCTCCATGCACCTGCACACGCCGGCCGCCCCGTGCGTCGGCACCGTCGTCTCCTCCGAACGCTGCACGGGCGCCAAGTCCCAGTCCTTCGTCCGACACGTCGCGATCGACGTCTCGGGCACTCAGATCGCCCGGACCATCCGCCCCGGCCAGTCCTTCGGCGTCATCCCGCCCGGAGCCGACGAGCAAGGCCGCTCGCACAAACTCCGCCTCTATTCCGTCTCCTCGCCATCCAGGGGCGAAGACGGAAAGGGCGATGTCATCGCCACCACCGTCAAACGCACGATCGACGAGCATTGGCAGACCCACAAGCTCTTCCTCGGCGTCGCCTCGAACTACCTCTGCGACCTCCAGGTCGGCGAGAAGGTCACGCTCACCGGCCCGAGCGGCAAACGATTCCTCCTCCCCGCCGATCCCGCAGCCCACGACTACGTCTTTGTCGCCACCGGCACCGGCATCGCCCCCTTCCGGGGCATGATCATCGACCTGCTCGAGTCCGGCATCACGTCGCAGATCGCCCTCCTCATGGGCGTCCCTTACGCCAACGACCTGCTCTACCACCCCTTCCTCACCGAGCTCGCCTCGAAACACCCGAACTTCCACTACATCACCGCGCTCAGCCGCGAAAGACAGCCCGATGGCGCCCAGCCCTTGTACGTCCAGCAGCGATTCCAGACCCATCGCGACCTCCTCGCGACCCTCCTCGCCTCCGACCGGGGCCTTCTCTACGTCTGCGGCCTGGCCGGGATGGAGCTGGGCATCTTCCAGCAGCTGGCCCGCACCCTCCCCGGCCCCGCCCTTGAGCAGTACCTGCGCATCGATCCCGAGGCCCTCGGCGCCATCGACGCCTGGGAACGCCGAATGATCCACAAGCAGGTCCGGCCCACTCGACGTATCTTCACCGAGGTCTACTGAACTCCAACCCTACCATCGCCTTCCCCTTTCGACCGGCCCCTACCCTTCGGCCCCGACGAATCGGAGCACGCACTTGGCGACGACACTCACGAGAATCCGACGCACCACCGCCTTCGCGATCGCGCCCCTGCTGATCCTCGGCGCCGCCCTCATCATCTCACCCGCAGGACCCGCGTCGGCGCAGGCCGACCTGCCCGCCCCTGTCATCCAGTCCACCGCCCTCACCGATGCCCAGAAGCAGGAGATCGCGAGCTACGCCAACGCCGGCCTGGCTCTTTTCCGCAGCGACACGTGGTCCGAAGCCCGGCGCGGCCGCGACCAGATCCTCCTCCCCCTCTCCGATGCCGGGGTCTCCGTCGCCTTCCGTCTCGAGTACTCCCGGCTCCTCACCGACGCGATGAAGACCGCCGCCGCCAAGGGCCAGCCGGACATCCGGCGCCTGAACGCCCTCCGCGTGCTCGGCGCGATCGCGACCGCCCAGTCGACGGGACCGATCGCCGACCACTTCGCCGACACCTCGCCCTCCATCCGATTCATGGCGGCTCAGGCCGCCGGCTCCGCCTTCCGCGCGCTGGCGACCTCCAGCCCCGCGCTTCCCTCCGGGGACGCGGTCCGCCTGGTCAACGGGCTGGCGAAGCTCGTGGCGTCCGACGCCGACATCATGGTCTTCGACGGCGCCGTCATCGCGCTGGTCGAGGCCACCCGCGTCGACCAGAGCGGCTATGGCGAGCTCCGCGACGCCGCCTTCACGCAGATGGCCCAGACCGTCGGCGCCCGGGTCCGGGCGATGCCCACCGACACCACCGACGAGACCCTCGTCTCCGCCGTCCTCCGCGCCGGCATCGCCTCGCGCGACGGGCTGAGCATCGCCCGCACCCAGGCGAGCGATGCCGTCTCCAAGGAACTCGCCGGCTTCGGGGGCGACCTCATCGCCTACGTCCTGAGGCGCGCACAATCCGGACAGATGCCCCCACCCGGTTCCGGCACCCTCCGCTCGGCGCTCGAGCAGCTCGTCTCCGTCGGCGAGGCCAACATCTTCTTCGCCCTCCTCAACCTCAAGGCATCGCGCGACCCCACCACGCTCGCCGACACGCTCAAGTCCGGCGCCGGCGACGCCGAGCGATCCTTCGTCGATCAGGCGACCACCCTCCTGCGCACGACGCTCACCGGCGCTCCCCTCTCCTTCCCCGCCGATCGCTTCGTCAAGTGATCCGCCCGGACCCGCACGCCCTCTCGCCACCGGTCCCACGCGATCCCGGTACCCTTCGGGCGAGATGGTCCGCGTACTCGTCCCGATCCTCCTGCTGATGCTCGCCCTCGGACTCGCTCTCGCGGGCGACAGGCCGGCCCCACGCGCCGACTTCACATTCATCAACAAGGGCGACGTCGCCACGCTCGACCTCCAGCGCATGTCCTGGATCCAGGACCTCCGCGTCGGACGACTCGTCTTCGAAGGCCTCGTCCAGCAGAACACCTTCGACCCCGACTACACCATCATCCCCGCCGCCGCCGAATCATGGACCGTCTCACCCGACGGCCTGCACTACACCTTCCGCCTCCGCGACAACCTGAAGTGGTCCAACGGCGAGCCCCTCCGCGCCTCGGACTTCCGCTTCGCGTGGAGACGCCTCCTCCTCCCCGACACCGGCGCCGACTACATGCGCCAGCTCCAGCTCATCAAAGGGGGCGAGGACTTCTCCCGCTGGCGTCTTGAATCGCTCAAGCTGGCCGCACGCGGCGAAGGGCCCACGGGCGCCGAACTCTGGGCCTTGACCCTCGCAAAGTTCGACCAGCTCGTCCACGCCCGCGCACCCGACGACCGCACGCTCCTCGTCACGCTCGAGCATCCCGCACCGTACTTCCTCGACCTGCTCGCGATGCCCCCGTTTTTCCCCGTCTATCCGCCCCTGGTCTCACAGTACGAGCGCGTCGATCCCGCCACCGGCCGCCTCATCATCGAGTCCGGCTGGACCAAGCCCGGGCGCATCGTCTCCAACGGCCCCTTCATCCTCTCCACGTGGCGCTTCAAACGCGACATGCGTCTCGAGGCGAACCCCCACCACCGCCTCTTCGACTCGCTGGCCATCCGCTCGATCTCGATCCCCACGGTCGACGACGCCAACGCCATGGTCCTCGCCTACCGCTCCGGCGCCGCCGACTGGGTCACCGACGTCGTCGCGCCATACCGAGGCGACATGTACCAGCAGAAGCTCGACTTCATCCGCGAGCACCAGGCCGAATACGACGCGCTCAAGTCGCAGGGACTCGACGAGATCGAGATCGCCCGCCGCCTCCCTGACGACCCCCGCAACCACCTCCACATCCTCCCCGTCTTCGGCACGCAGTTCTACAACTTCAACTGCTCCCCGCGCCTGGCCGACGGACGCCCCAACCCGCTCGCCGACAAACGCGTCCGCCGCGCCCTCTCGCTCGTCATCGACAAGGCCGCGATCGCCCGCGACGTCCGACGCGTCGGCGAACCCGTCGCACGCGTCCTCATCCCACCCGACTCACTCGCCGGATACACCGCCCCCGCCGGCCTCCGCTGCATCTCCGACTGCTCCACCCCCGCCGAACGCGAAGCCCTCATCGCCGAAGCGAAGCAGCTCCTCGCCGACGCCGGATTCCCCGATCCCTCGAAGATGCCCGCCATCTCCATCCTCTTCAACAAGGACGGCGGCCACGATCTCGTCGCCCAGGCCATCGCCTCCGACTGGCAACGACACCTGGGCGTCCCCGTCACACTCGACATGACGGAGATCAAGATCTTCCGCGAGCACCTCAAGAACAAAAACTACATGGTCTCACGCGCCGGCTGGTACGGCGACTACGGAGACCCCACCACCTTCCTCGACATCAACCGCATCGGCGACGAGAACAACGACCGCAACTTCCAGAGCCCCGCCTACGACGACATCCTCCGACGAGCCACCAGCGAGCCCGACCCCGCCGCGCGCCTCGCCCTTCTCCGCCAGGCCGAGACCATGCTCGTCGAGGACGAACTCCCCTTCGTCCCCCTCTTCCACTACTGCAACATCTTTCTCTTCAACGCCCACAAGGTCAGCGGCATCAACGCCCACCCGCGCCAGACCCAGAACGTCTACCTCGTCGACATCCTCGGCGACGGCAAAGGCCCCGACATCCCGCGCTCCACGCCGCCGCGCGTCGCACACACCGCCCCCCAACCACGCGGAGAGAACCCATGAAGGGCATCATCCTCCGCCGCCTCCTCCAGCTCCCCCTCATCGTCGGCGCTGTCTTCCTCATCACCCTCGCTCTCGCATGGGGAATCCCAGGCAACCCGCTCGAGAATCCCGACGGCCGCCGCCCGCCCCCGGAGATCGCCGAGGCGATGAAGGCACAGTACAACATGGACTCCTTCGGGAGCTTCGCCACCTCCTACATCGATCGCGCCACCGGCGCACGCTGGCTCCGCGCACGCCTCTCCGGCGAGCACGCCGAACGCGACGCCGCGGCAATCGCCGCCGGGCTCGCACCGCCCCAGCGTTACGTCTTCGACCTCGGCCCCTCCCTCCAGTACCGCGACCGCACCGTCAACGAGATCATCGCCTCATCCCTCCCCGTCTCCGCCACGCTCGGTCTCGCGGCAATCCTCATCGCCCTCCTCATCGGCATCGCCGTAGGCGTCGTGGGCGCCATCCGCCCCAACTCCCTCGCCGACGCCGCGACCCTCACCCTCGCCCTCGTCGGCATCTCAACGCCAACCTTCGTCGCCGGCTCGCTCCTGCTCCTCCTCTTCTCCGTCCTCCTCCCCATCTTCCCCGTTGCCTCCTGGGGCTCGCCCCGAGACATCGTCCTCCCCGCGATCACCCTCTCCCTCCCCTTCGCCGCGTACATCGCCCGCCTCACACGCGTCGGCATGATTGAGGCCCTCGGCTCCGACTACATCCGCACCGCCCGCGCAAAGGGCCTCCCCGAGCGCACCGTCATCCTCAAGCACGCCCTGAAGAACGCCTTCCTCCCCGTCCTCTCCTACCTCGGCCCCGCCACCGCGCTCGCCATGACCGGCTCCTTCGTCGTCGAGCGCATCTTCACCGTCCCCGGACTCGGCCAGCACTTCGTCAGCGCCGTCCAGAACAAGGACCTCTTCCTCATCATGGGCATCGTCGTCGTCTTCTCGACGATGCTCATCCTCTTCAACCTCGCCGTCGATGTCCTCTACCGCTGGGTCGATCCGCGGATCTCATGACCACAGCGCGATCCCGCGTGGGTGCCAACTCGTGGGTGCCATCAGTTCCCGTCGCGCTTCGCGACGGAACTGATGCGAATGATCCCGCAGCACAGCGATCTCTCGAAAACACGGAGATTCAGCGGGCATCGCCGCGAATGTCGCGAGCGATCTCGCTCGCATGATCTCGAATCGCTCGCCCGACAGCCGACTCATCAAACCATGTGTCGGCCGTGGATTCGTCGCCGATTGGAAGCTGCTCACACAAGACCCGATACACAAGCACAACCCATCCCTGCGCGGCGGATGAGAGGCCGCTCCACTCCCCGTTTCCCATCAACACACGAATACGTACATCAAGCTCTTCCGCCCAATCCAGAGTGCTTGGGCCATCTTCACGCGCGAGCTTCGACAGGCTGGCAACAAGGTCGGCGAGATCCTGGACGTCAATGCTCATCGCCTCTCCCGATTTCACGCTTTCATCGCCCTCTCCATCCTCCGCCCGTGCCGGTGCCCCGTCACAAACTTCACCAGTCCGATGAGGCCGTAGCACCATCCTCCCGCGGCAATCAGCCCCGGCACATTCGTCGCGAGCAACCCCAGCGACACCACCGGAATCCCGCCCAGCGCCGCCCAGTTCACAACCTCATCCTTCACGACAATCCGCTCGATCTCATCGAGACCCAGCCGCTCACGCAGCCGCCACGCCCGCGCGTACAGCGCGACAAACACCAGGCAGACCGCCAGGAACCCAACGCTGAACAGCGCCATTAGCAGCCGTGCATCCCCGAACGACAGCGGCTGCACCAGTTCCCGCGGCCCCACCCCGATCACGTGCGCCAGCAGCCACGCGTACAGGTACTTCATCACGTACACGAAGAACAGCACGATGAACAGCAGCACCGCCGTGATCGCCGTCGTCGGCGCATCGATCAGCGCCATACGCCTCGAATAGACATGATGCGAGAACCAGAACCAGATCAGGATCGCAAAGCACGCCGCGAACGCCGGGAACCCAAGCATCGCGCTCATGAACTCGTCGAACCGCGTCGGGATCTCGTTGGTCACCACCAGGAGCGTGATCGCCAGCGCGAACACGCCGTCCGTCAGCGCATCCAGACGCGAAGGCCCCTCACCCCGCGGCCGGAACCCGTCCCGACCCCGCTCCCCCACCCTCATCGCCGCAGCACCCGTCCCCACGAGCATCCTCCGGACTCAGTGCCTCGCGCCTTTCACGAATGCCGAATGGCCAATGCCCACTGCCTCTCCTGCCTTCGTGCCTGTTGCCTCTGTGCCTTCCCCCTCTGCCCCTCTGCCCCTTCGTCCCTCTGCCCCTTCTTCTCTCCGTGCCTGTAGCCTCTTGCCTTTCCCCTCTTCATTTGCCATTTGCCCATTTGCTATTTGCTATCTCCCCGCCTCCTCAAACCTCGCCGCCTCCGGCATATCAAACGTCACCATCTCCCCGACCTCAAAGTCCTCCGCACGCTGCCGATGATCACCGATCTCGCACACCAGCGGGAACCCCGCGTTCACCGTGATCGTGTTCGCCCGCCCATCCGTCGCCACCACCGTCCCCTGCACCCGGCGCGGCCGCCCGAACACCGGCTCCACATACCTCCCGCCCGTCTGGACCGAGTCCACCCGTCGCGTGCTCCCACGCACCACGCCCACGATCCGCTTCCCCACCTGCGCCTTCACCGGCCCCGTCGGAATCAGGTGCGTCTGGTACGACGTATTCGGAAACGAGACCACGATGTACCCCGGCTTGGTCGCCGTCGGAGCCACAACCTGCTCCAGCGTGCCGCGGGCTGTATCGATCGCAACAGGAGTCGTCGGCGAAGGGTGAATCATGCGACCAGCGTAGGCGATTTCGGCTTCCGCGGGCGATCACCCATCTTCAGGAAGTTCGCCAGGAGCGCCGGCCCCGCATCCGTCAGAAAGCTCTCCGGGTGGTACTGCACACCCTCCCAGTTCTGCTTCCCCGCATCCTTCCACACACGCCTTATCCCCATGATCACCCGATTCTCCGGCCTCTCGTCCCCGTCATACGTCCACGCAGAGACCGTCCATCCATCCTCGCCCTGCCCCGCCTCCCGCGGCATCGTCTCCGGCACGATCACCAGCGAGTGATACCGCGTCGCCGTGAACGGATTCGGCAACCCCTCGTACACACCCTTCCCGTCGTGCCAGATCGGGCTCGTCTTCCCGTGCATCTGAATCCGGTGTCTCGCCACCGTCATCCCGTGCATGTCCCCCATGCACTGATGCCCAAGGCACACGCCCAGGACCGGCACCCGCCCCGCGAACCGTTTCATCACCTCGCTCGACACGCCCGCTTCCTTGGGCGTGCACGGCCCCGGCGAGATGATCACATGGCTCGGCCCTCGCCCACCATCCATCGCCGCCGCCTCATCCGCCGTGATCCGATCGTTTCGCACCACCACCAGGTCGCGATCCGGCTCCAGCGTCGGGTCCAGTTCCCCCAGCCGCTGCACCAGATTCCACGTGAAACTGTCGTAGTTGTCGATGAGCAGGATCACGCCGGGATGCTAGCGTCGCAGTCACGCCATTCGCCATTCGAGATTCGGGGTTCGCGAACTCGGCTCGCCCTTTGCCTCTCCACGAATGCCCAATGGCCAATGCCGAAAGCCGGTTCTTTGCACCTCGAAGGCTGGTGCCCAGGTTCATTTGCCATTTGCTATTTGCCACTTGCCATTTACCCTCCCTGCATGTCCACTCCTCCCATCGCCCGGGCCTCGAAGAACCGCCTCATCATTCTCGCTGTGGTCCTCGTCGTCGGCGGAGCCTTTCTCGCCTGGCGCTTCCTCTCGAACTCCGGGCCCGCCATCGACCCAGCCGCGGCCGCCGCCGAGCAGGCCCTTCAGGATCAGATCCAACGCGAAGGTCTCGACGCACCCCCCGAAGAGACAGAGCCCCTCGAAGCCCCAGTCAAGACCCGCGCCGCCACCAAACTCGACGGCTCGGAGTGACGCCTTCATTTGTTCATAATGCGTTCGGTCACTCGGGCAAAAAACAAGCCGTGGGGTCATTTCCCTACAAGTCCGACTTGGCAACTGCATCCCATCCCCGTAGACTGCGAACAGTTCTCAACCGCGGCATGCCAAGGCCGCGGCAACACCGTCGGATGCGGTTGCGGAGCCGCGCCGTCGCGTCAAAACTCGGGCGTCATCGCATCGCCATGTCATCCGGGCACCGCCACCGAAGCCGTGCCCGAGCGGAGGCAGTCATCATGAACCATCGTCGTGCATTCACGCTGATCGAACTGCTGGTCGTCATCGCGATCATCGCACTTCTGATCGGCATTCTCCTGCCATCCCTCGGAGAGGCACGCCGCGCGGCCCAACGCCTCGTCAGCGCCGTCAATCTCAAGTCGCACGGCACCACCCTCTCAACCTACGCCAATGAGAGCAACGACTCGTTCATCAACCCGTTCAACGAGAACGCCTCCGGCTCGGGCTTTCTCTCGAAGTGGACTCGCGTCTTCAAGGAGTCGGGCACCGGTCCCTTCGATTTCACCAGCGGCGGCGCGTTCAACAGCGAGATGTACGCGTTCCACTGGTACTCCCTGATTGGTGGCTGGCTCGCAGCCGGCGACTACGCGTCAAAGGTCCAGTTCGCCCCAGGCGACTTCGGACCCTACGAGCGCTTCAAGGAAGAAATCCTTGACGGCGGCGGTAGCATGGAAAACTGGATCTGGGACACCTCCTACTGCTACTCGCCCACCGCCTGGTTCAGCCCCGCTCGATATCGCGCCTCGCCGCGCCCCACCGCTTCGGTTGCCTCGCCCACGGCCGCGTTCCTTCGCAGGAACCTCGTCTCCGAGACCACCTTCCCCTCCGGCAAGGTCATGTTCTGGGAGCGGTTCGACTTCGGCCAGAAGCGGCGCCCTCAGCTCTCCGTCAATCTCACCAGCGGAACCGCGGCAAGTCTCGGCGGCGTCCCGAAGAAGCCCAACTGGAACAACCCGAACGCCCAGCCCTACTTCACAGCAGTCGACGGCAGCGTCGACAAAGTTCAGATGGGAGAGGTCCTCTACCCCTACATGAAGGACTCGGAGCCCTCTCGCAAGGCCGCCTTCACGCCCACCGATCTCTGGGAGCCGACATCCTCCATCCTCAACGCCTACGGCATGGCCAAGGATGATCTCGAGAACGGCGGCACTTCCGACCCCGGCAAGTACCCGGCCTATTTCTGGGCGACCAAGAAGGGAATCCAGGGTCGCGACGTCCCCCGCTGAGTTCCCACGACATCTCACCGGCGTATCATCAAAGCGTCCCGTCCCTCGTGGGCGGGACGCTTCTTTGGAGAATCACGCGTGGAAATGCCCAACTGGAACACCATGACCCAGCAGCAACGCATCATGGCGATCGGCGCCGCTGTTGTGCTGCTCGTCGCTGTCGGGCTCATCGCCCGAGCGCTCCTCACTGGCGGCAACGCCGGCTCGACCGAAGTCCCGCCGACGGTCATCGAATCCATCAACGAGGGCGCGACCGGCGACACCTTCAAGCCGCCGCCGGAGCTGACCGAGCAGGACGTGAAGATCGACGAGGTTCCGGAGGGTTCGAAGAAGGGCGTCCAGCCGACCGGCGAGTAAGCCCGAAACTCGGGTCACGCCGGCTGGACTCGTTGCAGGCGTCACACCACCGCCTCGCCCTCGACCGCTCCCATCGCCTCGATCCGCTCACGCACGTTCCCGATGTAGGACACGCGCAGGCCGAAGTTCTCCCCCACCTTCACCGCGGTCCCGTTCCCGATCTGCTTGTTGTTGATCAACAGGTCCAGTTCGTCCTCGGACCGCTTGTTCAGCTCGATGATCGAGCCGGGCACCAGCGCCAGCACCTCGCTCATCCGCATCTGGCGCTCGCCCACGCGGACCACCACCGGGACCTCGATCTGCAGAACACTGGTCTCAAGCGTGCCGGGCATAGACACCCATCATCGGCACAATCCGCCCCGACCGTTCAGACGCCCCTGGCGGGTTCTACGTGCTGAGTGCTGGGTGCGGCGTCCTGAATGCCGAATGGCAAATGCCCCCGGCCTCTTCTCCGCCACTGCCCATTGACCATTGCCTCCGGCCTGGCCCTTTCGCCCCCTGCGCGCAGCTACCCCCGCTGCCGGAGTCTGCTATCTGGCCATTTGCCATTTGCTATTTATTCATACCTTCCCACAATCAGCGTCGTGTTGTGCCCGCCGAAGCCGAAGGTGTTGTTCATCGCGTAGCGAACCTTCCGCTCGCGGGCCTCGCGGGGCACCAGATCAATGTCGAACCCCTCGTCCGGGTTCTCCAGATTGATCGTCGGAGCGATCACCCCGTCCCGAACCGCGTGCACGCACGCGATCATCTCCACCGCGCCCGAAGCCCCAAGCGCGTGCCCGTGCATCGACTTGGTCGACGACATCAGCAGCTTCCCGCCCGCCGACTTCCGCGCGTGGCCCCCGAACACGTTCAGCACCGCAGCGACCTCCGCCTTGTCACCCAGCGGCGTCGACGTGCCGTGCGAGTTCACATAGTCCACCGACTCCGCCGCCAGCCCCGCGTCCTCGAGCGCCCAGCGCATCGAACGCCCCGCCCCGCGTCCCTCCGCGTCCGGGGCCGTGATGTGCCCCGCGTCCGAGCTGTTCCCGTATCCCACCAGCTCCGCCAGGATCGAGGCGCCCCGCTTCTTCGCGTGCTCCTCCGTCTCCAGCACGAACATCGCCGCGCCCTCGGCCAGCACAAACCCGTCCCGATCGCGATCGAACGGGCGGCTCGCCTTCGTCGGATCGTCCGACCGGCCCGACAGCGCCTTCAGACCCATGAACGCGCCGACGCAAAGGGGCGTCACCGCCGCCTCCGCGCCGCCGCAGATGATCACGTCCGCGTGACCACGACGCATCCAGTTCATCGCGTCGCCGAACGCGTGCCCGCTCGACGCACACGCCGTCGCGTGCGCCCCCGCTGGACCCTGCAGCCCGTAGCGAATGGAGATGTTCCCCGTCGCCGCGTTCACCATCAGGCGCGGCACCGTGAACGGCGAGAGCCGGTCCGGACCCCGCTGCACCAGCGTCACCACCCCGTCCTCGATCGTCTTGATCCCCCCGATCCCCGACCCCACCACCACCCCGCAACGGTCCGGAACTTCCTTCGCAAAGTCCACGCCCGAGTTCGCGACCGCCTCGTGCGCCGCAACCATCGCCAGCAGCGTGAAACGATCAAGACGCTTCGCCTCGCGAGGATCCACGATCGAAGCGGTGTCGCCGAGCATCACCTGCCCAGCCGCCGACACCGTCCACTTCCCCGCGTACTGGTCAAAGTCCGGACCACCCAGGCGCGTGATGCCCGAGCGACCGTTGCGCATCGCGTCCCACGTCCCGCGCGCGTCAGCGCCAAGGTTCGTGACCGCGCCCATGCCGGTAATGACGATTCGGCGGCTGGCGTGCTGCATGCTCTGGACCGTAGACCGGCTCACGCCCGGGAGACAAACGCACCCGATGGCCAGCGCCGGCAACCGGGGCGTCGCCCGGCACCTCAGAACTCAGGAACCCGATGGATCAGGAGATCCCGTGCGCGTGCTTGATGAAGTCGATCGCCTGACCAACCGTCTTGATCTTCTCCGCCTGCTCGTCCGGAATCGACGTCTCGAACTCGTCCTCGAACTCCATCACCAGCTCCACCGTGTCCAGCGAGTCGGCGTTCAGATCGTCGACAAACCGCGTCTCGCGGCTGATCTTCGCCTTGTCCGCGCCCAGCTGGTCCGCCACGATCTCGATCACCTTCGATTCGATTTCCTGCTCAGTCACGGCATGCATCTCCCAAAGTGACGGGCACCAGAAGGGCAACCCGGGTCCGGTCCGTGGCGATCGCACCGCTCACGCCTCGACCGAACGTCGAACCCGGACCACGAAAGCATCGATTGTACCCGCTCTCCCTCTCCCCGCCAACTCAACCTCATCCAACGGTTCGGGTTCCGTCCACACCCGCGCCCACCCCGAGACGAACGTGTAAACAACTGCTGCGCAGAATCTTGCGCGTTGAAGGCACGCGCGGATTCCGCGCGATCCACCAGTTCTCGGCATGAAAGAAGGGCCGGTCGTCGGACCTGGGAGACCTTTGGCCTCTACCTGCACCCAAGTTCCCGCCCACGTCGAACATTGGGTCCCTCCCCGCGTATCGACAGTCGATAGGCGGACCCGGACCTCGTACGGCCGGGTCGTCGTCCAGGGGAGTGGCGCCGATTCGGGCCGTGCCGGGTTCCGCGAGAGGGACACGAGCCATGGCCGGCATGCCCAACGAACCAAACGCCTTCGCCGAGCAGGTTGTCACCATCCTCCGGACCAAGCAGCCGGAGTACACCGTCCTTCTCACCAGCCCGACAGAGCTCATCGTCAACGGGCGTCGGCTCGACCTCGAGAACCTCTACCGCATGGTCCAGCGAGAGCCCGACCGCGGCCGCGAGATCGTCGAGAACTACCTCGAGCAGCTCTTCGAGGGCGACGCCCTCCAGATGGTCGACCTCCCCCTCGACCTCGCCCGCGAACGGATCATGCCGCGTATCCAGCCCGACAGCATCTTCCAGCACCTCAATCGCGAGCTCGTCGCCCACGTCCCCTTCGTCAACAACACCGTCATCGTCTTCGTCACCGATCTCCCCAACATGACCGTCAGCATCACCACCGAGCAGATGGTCCAGTGGGGGCTGACCCCCGAGGACCTCGAAGAGCTCGCGCGTGAGAATCTCGACGCCTACGCCCCGGACCTCCACCTCCAGCTCATCCAGTCCAAGGACGGCGGACGCGCCGCCATCCTCTCAAACCAGGACGGCTACGACGCCGCACGCCTCCTGATGTCCTCCCTCTACCTCAAGCTCGCCCCGCAGCTCGGACGCGACTTCCTCGTCGCAACCCCTTCTCGCGATATGTTCGTCGCCATGACCGCCGAGCCCAAGCCCTTCCTCGACCGCCTCAAGACCCGCGTCGAGCAGGACTACAAACGCCTGCCCTACCCCATCACGTCCTCCTTCTTCATCGTCACGCGCGACGGCGTCGCCGGCACCGAAGAGATGCACCCGCCCTCCGAAGCGGCGTGAGCGGGTCGGGAGTGCTGAGTGCTCGGTGCTGTCGCAAGGCATTCGCCATTCGTGATTCGGCATTCGCAGAGCCCGAGCCATGGCCCGGTGCCGAGCCACGAATGCCGAATGGCCACTGCCGAATGCCGCGCTCTCAGTGCTGAGTGCTCTGTCACAAATGCCGATTGGCCACTGCCGAATGCCGCGCTCTCCGCGTTGAGTGCCCTTTCGCGCTCACGCCCCCTGCCACAGTTTGCCATCTGGCCATTTGCTATCTGCCATTTGCTATTTGCTCTCTCGCCGCCAATACTTGCACAATGACGCAAGTACGCAAGCGATCGAAGGCGCCCCCTCCCAGCCAGCGCCGCCGTTCCCCGCCCGCGAACCCGACCCTCGCCTCACGCACCACCGGGCCGCTCGACGCCCTCCTCGATCCCGCGCTCTTCGCCGCGCTCTCCGATCCCACCCGCCTCCGCCTCGTCGCCTGCATCGCCAAGTGCGGCCGGGGCTGCACCGTCGGTGAGACCGCCGCCTGCTGCGCCGTCGACCTCTCCGTCGTCTCCCGCCACCTCGCCCTCCTCGCTCGCGCCGGCATCCTCACCGCCGCACGCGAAGGCCGCGTCGTTCGTTACATCGTCCGCTATGACGCCCTCGCCACCCTCTTCCGCTCACTCGCGGACGCCCTCGACCACTGCCGCCCCACCGACATTGCCTGCGCCTGCAACGCCGACTGCGCCGAGGGGACCTGCGATGCACGATGATCGCCGCACCGGTGCCCTGCCACGCGTCCTCTTCCTCTGCACCGGCAACTCCTGCCGCAGCCAGATGGCCGAGGGCTGGGCTCGCCACCTCCATCCCGGCCTCATCGAGGCCCACTCCGCGGGCACCGACCCGCACGGCATGAACCGGCTCGCCATCCGCGCGATGCGCGAAGCCGGCGTCGACATCACCACGCAGCACTCCAAGCACGTCAACGAACTGACCGGACTCCCGATCGATCTCGTCGTCACGGTCTGCGCTTCCGCGCACGAGTCCTGCCCCGTCTTCCCCAACGCAACGCGCACCGTGCACGTCGGCTTTGATGATCCGCCGCGTCTCACCCGCGCCTCCGCCTCCGACGAAGAGGCCATGCCCCACTACCGGCGCGTCCGCGACGAGATCCGCCGATTCATCGAGACGCTCCCGGCCGCCCTGCCCAACCTGCTCGCGCCCGCACACGGAGAACCCGCCATGACGACCGCATCCCGCTCCTGCTGCTCCGACTCCTGCTGCACGCCCGCCCCGGCGGCGACGCCGAACGCTCCCGCCCCGGACCAGGAAGCCGTGCGCGACTCCGTCCGCGAGGGCTACGCCGCCATCGCACGCGCCAACGCCTGTGGCTCCGGCGGCGGCTGCTGCGGCGCAACCTCCTTCGATCCGAACGATCTCGCACGCGCCATCGGCTACTCCACCGGCGAGCTCGCGCACACGCCCGAAGGCGCCAACATGGGCCTCTCGTGCGGCAACCCCACCGCGATCGCATCGCTGCGACCCGGCGAGGTCGTCGTCGATCTCGGCGCCGGTGGCGGCTTTGACTGCTTCATCGCAGGGCCCAAGGTCGGCCCAACCGGCCGCGTCATCGGCGTCGACATGACCCCCGACATGCTCTCCAAGGCCCGCCGCAACATCGCCTCGTACACGAAGCAGACCGGCCTCTCCAACGTCGAGTTCCGGCTCGGAGAGATCGAGGCCCTCCCCATCGCCGACGCCTCCGTTGACGTCGTCATCTCCAACTGCGTGCTCAACCTCTCGCCGGACAAGCCCCGCGTCTGGCGCGAGATCGCCCGCGTGCTCAAGCCCGGTGGTCGCGTCGCGGTCTCCGATCTCGCCCTCGTCCAGCCCCTTCCCGCGTCCGTCGTCGGCGACGTCCACGCCCTCATCGGCTGCGTCGCCGGCGCGGTCCTCGTCGAAGAGACCCGCGCCATGGCCCGGGCCGCGGGCCTCGCGGACATCGTCCTGACGCCAAAGCCCCAGTACATCGACGCGATGACCAACTGGGAGGACCCGCTCTATCGCGCGATCATCGCCAAGCTCCCTGCGGGCTCACGCACCAGCGACTACATCACCAGTCTCGACGTCACGGCCCGAAAGCCCTGAAACGCCCGGGCCTCGCTCACGCCGCCCTGGTCTCCCCAGGCCCCTCCGCGGCACGATCGATCCACGATCGCATCAGCGCGTCCAGGTTGAACGCGCCCGGCGTGGCCGGTGAATACACGTCCGCCGACACGTCCGTGTCCTCCGCCCCGACGATCGACAGCTCCGGACGCTTCCGCAGGTCAATCCGCTCACCCGGCTCCTGCACCTTCCACCCGCGCACGCGCTGCGTCCGAAGCGCCACGTCTCGCACCGCGGGGCGGCATGGATCCAGAGGCGACCAGTCCACCACCACCGCCGTCCGGCCGTCGCTCAGCGTCACCACCGTCCCAGGTGCGAACGGAGGCACCACCGACATCAGCCCCAGCATCACCACCGGGTCATACCGCGAACTCCACGGCTCCTCACGCAGCATGCGAAGCACACGCACCACAGGGGTCGGCCCGCGATCCGCGATCAGGCGATCATCCACCCCGAATCGCAACCGATCGAACGTGTCCACCAGGCCCACGATCTGCGCGAACGGATGGATGCGATCGCCCGACAGCGGCCGCGGCTCGTGCCCGAACCCCTCGACCGCAGGGAACCCCTTCCCGTCCGCGAACTGGTGGTGGTGCAGCACGATCCCGGCCGCCGTCGGCTCGATCTCGTTCTTCACGCGCTCAAACCCCAGCCGCGCGTGCTCGCGAAACGCCGCGTCGGAGAGATCCTCCTCCATCGCCCATCGCTCACGCACCGATTCCGGCAGAGCAAGCATCCCCACATCGTGCAGCATCGCGCCGACGCCGAGGTTCGCGATCTCCCTCGCGCGGCTCGCATCGAGCTTGGCGCGATGCCTCACGAGCCACGGCTCCAGACGCAGACCCATCAGCAGAGAGATGAAACACACCGCCGAAGCGTGACGCACCGAAGCGCACCCGTGCCCGGCCATCTGGTCGAGAAAGACCGTCGTCCTCGGGTGCAGCGACAGCTTCTCCAGCAGCCCCGTCACCGCCGCGCGATACGCGTTGTAGTCCAGCCGCACCGACGCGCTCGTCGACGCCGCCGTGAACGTCGCGTCCACGAGGCGTGCCACCTGATACCCAGCCGATGCCACCAACGGACTCGCCGAGTTCCTCACGTCATTCAGCCCAGGGTACCTGATCCGGATCTCGCGGATCCCCGTCTCCCGAAGCTTCGCGATCATCGACTCGTCCAGCGACACGCCGCTGTTGAGCAGCATCGTCCCCGGCTGAAGCGGATGAGAGATCGGCGAAGCGATCATCATGCCCGGCCGCAGGTTGGGCATCGAGATGCGGAGCATGGCAACGCGCAACATCGGCTCGATCCGCCCCCGAATCGACCGACTTCCCCCCATCGGACCCATACTCGCCCGCTCCTGCCGAGTGGGCAAACGAGGCGACCCATGCCCGATCGCCCCATGCGATCTTCCGCCGAACATCCCGGCACAATCCGCGCAGACGTGAGAGCCCGCACCGCCGCCGTAACCCCGCCTTTGCGCACGGCGGATCCTCTCTTCGCGGAGTCCTGACCCATTCATCACGTTCGATTGGCTCAACCCTGACACTCCGACCTCGCCCGCAATCTAATCTCCGCCGCGAATCGTGGAGGGCGTCTCCCTCGTGGGGCGCATGACCCCGGATCGACCCTCCGACGCACGCAGGGAGCTCTCGGAATGATCGCGCCGACCAATCGCATGTCCGCCCTCCGCCAGTCCCTGCGCAGGCCCGCGCGCCGCGCCTTCACGCTCATCGAGGTCCTCGTCGTCATCGCCGTCATCGCGCTGCTGATCGGCATCCTCCTCCCCTCGCTCGGCGGCGCCCGTGCCGAGGCCCGCGCCATCCGGTGCGCCGCCCAGCTCCGCTCCGTCGGCATCGCCGTCACCCAGTACACCATCAACTCCGACTACTTCCCGCCCTCCTACGTCTACTCCATGGACGGCGACCCCGACGACTGGCGCGTCGAGGACCAGTTCGGCTCCGGATCACGCAGCGGATACATCCACTGGTCCGCGTCCCTCTTCTCCAGCGGCGGCACCCAGGAAGAGGCTTTCACATGCCCCACGCTCCTCAACGGCGGCGCCCCGCGCTCAAACCCGGGCGCGAACGTCGAGGACTGGGAATCCGGTCAGGAGAACGACAACGGGAACTCAGTCGGCGCGGCCACGCCCCAGGACCGGCAGGCGCGACGGATGGCCTTCACCGGGAACGACGCCATCTTCCCGAGGAACAAGTTCGTCAGCTCCGGCTCGCTCGAGCGAAAGAACCAGCTCGTTCGGCCCGTCTGGATCGAATCCACCGCACGAGGCGGATCCAACACCATCCTCGCCACCGAGTTCGCCGAAAAGAAGGAGTGGCGCAGCGTCTTCTCCGTCAGCAACCCGAACCTCAGCAAGTCGCACCGCCCGGTCACGCCCTTCGTCGGCGGCGGCGGCGGCACCGACGTCTACAGCGAGCCGCCCTACGGATCCACCGCACGCTTCTTCTATCCCTCCGTGCAGTCGCGCCTCAAGGAGGCCTCCGCGATCGGCGTCGGTGCCATCGAGGACGCGGGCACGACCCTCAACGCCGTCGGAAGGCACCACCCCGGCGCAAAGAGCGAGAAGTTCGGAGGAACCGCAAACTTCCTCTTCGTCGACGGGCACGTCGAGCGCGACACCATCGTCAAGACCATCGAGGAGCGCCGCTGGGGCGAACGCTTCTTCAGCATCACGGGCAACAACAAGGTGAACCAGGACCGCTTCCTCGACTGATCCGCCCGCACCCTCGGTTCCCCGGAGTCCCCGGAAGGGGAGAGAGATCCGTGTCCGCCTCCCGGGCCCACGCTCGGACGGCGGATTCACAAGGCACGTGACCCAGACCACGGACGGGCCGGACGCCCGCGCCGATCGATCACGGACGGCCCCCGGCCACGCGCCCACCGGCGCACGACAGGTTCATGCCATCCCGCCGACGCGTCCGTCGGCCATCGGTTCGGAGCGAACGCCCGCTCTCGCGCTCCCGTTGCGCGCGAGTCGGGCCAAGAGAGATCGGGGCATCGCCCCCAAACACCCGGAGCGCACCACATGAGACTCACAGATCGTTCACTCAAGTCCTTCGTCGCCCTCGGGCTGGCCGGCGCCGCTGCGTCGCTCGCCAGCGCTCAGGGCACCGTCATCAACATCTCTGGCGCCACGCTGCTGGAGAACTTCGTGAAGGCCCCGGCCTCCACCAACGACTATCTCGACGTCGACGGCGACGGAATCGCCGGCATCTTCCTCAACGGTCCGGACCAGCTCGCCCCATACGACCCCATCCCCCCCTTCCCCGCCAGCCAGCACTGGACCGTCCAGTACCGCGTCGTCGGCTCCGTCAACGGCTTCCAGGAACTCCTCGACTACGGCGCCACCTTCGTCACCTCCAACGGAGATCCCACAAGCGAACTCTCCATCGTCGAGGCCACCCTCGCATACAACAACAGCACGCTCTACATCAGCAACGGGTCCGGCACCGGAGACTTCAACCCCGCAAACCCGGGCGGCGCTCCCAATCGCTCCGACACCACCACACTCGCCGCCACCTGGGCACCCTTCAGCACCCCCGCCACCGGCGGCATCCGCATCGACATCGCCCCGCTCGACGTCCCCACCACCTGGGCCATCACCTACCCCGGCGGCATCCCCTTCTATGGACGCAAGCCCGCCGACCTCGGATACGGACTCAACCCGATCCTGTCGCGCTCCAAGAGCGGTTCCACGGCCTTCAACTCCTCCGCATTCACCGACGCATCCTCCTCCGGCGGCTACTCCTCCTTCCTCGCCCAGCTCCCCGCCGGGTACGGACTCGCCGCCGCCGGCGCCGATCCCACCAGCAACGTCACCGTCTTCGACACCCAGCTCCTCTACGCACCCATCGCCGCCACCGTGAACTACGGCGTCGGAATGACGCAGATCAAGCAGACTGAGCTCCAGCACCTCTTCGTCACCGGCCGCGCCATCAACGGTGAGAACCTCATGGTCGTCACCCGCGACGTCGGCTCCGGAACGCGCAACGCCTGGCAGAACTGCATCGGCCTGGACCCCTCCTGGGGCAACGGCGAGAACATCGGATGGATCTCCACCCTCTCCATCAACAACAACATCGGCGCCGCATTCAGCCCCACCAACAAGGGCGGCAACTCCGGCGTCGAGGCCACGGTCCAGAACCACCGCCTCGGCATCGGATACGCCGGCGCCGAGCGCGGCGTCACCGGCTCCGGCTCCGGATCATGGCTCATCACCAACCGCGCCGACCTGCTCGCCGTGCAGAACGACCTCATCGGCGGCACCCAGTACTCCCGCCCCCACATCTCCGAAGTCGTCAACAACGACGCCAACGGCTACGTCATCGGCGGACCCGCCGTCCTCGCCACCCTCGGCGATCCCCGCAACCAGAACGAGTTCGGAGGCGACACCGGCAACACCAACGCCCGCCTCCGCAACCCCGAGGCCGCGGCCTACATCAACAACGCCACTCGCTCCATCGAGGCCTTCGTCGCCGTCCCCGGCGGCGATCCGACCACCTTCACGCCCGGCGAGCTCGCCGCCACCCAGTTCCTCCTCACCGGCGCGCTCAACAATGTCCCCGGCCTCCTCGACGCCCTGGACCTCAATCCCAATCCGAACTTCAACGCTTCGCTCCAGGCCTTCACCGTCTCGAACAACCGCCTCGCCAACGCCGCGTTCCTCGCGTTCAACACCGCAAACAACGGCCGCGTCCCCACCCGCACCACCGGCGTGACCTACTCCGACGGCGTCGTCGGTGGCGGCACCTACAAGGCCCAGGGCGGAACCTTCCCCACCTACGGCTCCAACCTCACCCTCCGCAACAAGATCGCCGGCGACTTCAGCGGCGACGGCCTCCGCAACATCAACGACACCGCCGAGATGCTCAAGGCCTGGCGTGACCGCAACGGCGGCCCCGCCTGGACCGCCCCCAACGGCACCGGCCCCATCGCCGGCGCTCCCGGCGCCGACGCCATCATCGAGGTCCTCGGCGACTTCGACGGCAACGGCTCCTTCGACGCCGCGGATGTCCGCTACTTCGCCGACGGCCTCGCGAAGAGCGCCACCACCGGCCTCGTCAGCCGCAAGGACGGCTTCACCCGCGTCGACAACGAGTTCAACACCCTCACCGGCGACAACAACTTCTTCAACACCACGCTCGCCACCGGCGCCGCGTGGACCCCGGGCGCCAGCCGCGCCGACATCGCGGGACCCTCCGGACTCGTCACCCCCAACTTCGCCCCCATCGGCCACGACGGCGCCGTCGACTGCCACGACATCGACTACGTCTACGCCAACTTCGGCGACTGGTCCGTCCTCACCGACGCCCAGTTCATGGACTTCTCCGCCGATATCAACGGCGACCTCGTCGTCGACCACGACGACATCGTCGAGATCGTCGTCAACATCCTCGGCACCTCGCTCGGCGACGTGAACCTCGACGGGCTCTGCGACGCCACCGACGTCGCCATCATCACCGGAAACCTCGGCAACGCCGGCGGCTGGTGCGACGGCGACCTCGACGGCAGCGGCATCGTTGACGCCGCCGACCTGGCCATCGCCAGCACCTGCTTCTGCGGCCTGGCCGACTACGACGGAGACACCGAGGTCGGCATCCTCGACTTCCTCTCGTTCCTCGACGACTTCGGCACCTGCGAGAACCAGCCCACCCCCTGCACCGCCACCGGATTCGACGCCGACATCTACAACCCCGATGGCGTCATCGACATCCTCGACTTCCTCGGCTTCTTCGACCTCTTCGGGCAGTGCGAAGGCACCTGACCCTGTCCCGGCCCGCGGGCCCGACGCCCGCTCGCCGAATCCCCATCGCCCGATGGCAAGCCCCCGGTTCCGGAAGCGGAATCGGGGGCCTTTGCGTTCCCTCCAGGTTCTTCTCCGCGTCACCTCCGCGCTCTCGGCGGACTCCGCGGTCTCTCCGGTCTTAGATGGCTCCCCCGAGCGCCCCCTCACCCACGCCCCCCGCCTTGCGCGTCGCCATGATCTGCCTGTGCTTCCGCAGGTACTCCATCACCACGATCACGAACGTCGCGTGGCTCCACGTCAGCGGCGCAACCCCCAGCGGCTCGCCCGTGTACGGGTGATACTGCTCCGCCATCACACCCGACAGATCCGACCGCTCGATCGCCCAGTCAAGATACGGCATCGCGTTCTTCAGGTCCTCCACGCTCTTGGCCCGCGCGATCAGCCACTGCGCGTGCCACAGCGTGCAGATCACCCACGGATTCCCCGGCACCTCGCTGATCCGCTCGCGCTCCACCTGGTGGAAATAGTCACGCTGGTACCGCGCGATCCCGCCGATCCCCGTCTTCACCCACAGCGCCTGGCGCGTCGACAGCATGTCCTGCTCGACCTTCGGATCGTCCGGCGCAAACGCCCCCATCGCAAACAGCGCGAAGTTCGCCGAGTCCGGCGTCATGTCCAATCGATACGTCCCGTCCGGCAGCGGCGTCGCCATCCGCGCAAACCGCCGATGCTCCGGGTTCCACAGGTGACGCCTCATCGCCCCACGCAGCCGATCCGCACCCTCCTTGTACGCCACCGCACGGTCCGGCTCGCCGAAGTCCGACGCGAACGCGCTCGCCGCCTCCAGCGCCGCGATCACGCTCGCCACCGTGAACGTGTGGATCCCCCGACGCTCCTCCCAGATGTCCCACGACGGCTTCGGCAATCCGTGATGATCCACATACGCCAGCATCCACGACGCCGGTCGCGTCACCAGACCGTCATACAACGGCTTGATGAACTCCACGTCACGGAACTGCTCGAAGTGCCGACGCAGCGACCACAGCATCAGCGCCGTCTCGTCCTGCTGGATCGGCAGCACCCGCTGCTCCTCCAGCATCCAAGGATGCCACGAGCTCGCCATGTCGCCCGTCGGCGTGTACTTGTGCAGGAAGTACCCCTCCGGCTCAATGACCCGCCCACAGAACCGGAAGAACGCGCGGCTCAGCTCCGACTGCCCCGCAAGCGTCAGCGCATACGCCACCAACGCACCGTCGCGAGGCCAGCAGTACGAATAGTGGTCCCCGCCCATCATCGTGATGTCCGAGTCGTTCGCCGCCAGAATCGCGCCCCCGTTGTCGATCTGCGTCCGCAGGATCAGCTGCGACCGGTAGTACGCGTCCCGCACCTGCTCCGGCAACGGTGACAGATCGATCGGCTCCTTCCTCGCCCACAAACGCCAGTACGCCTCCGTCCTCGAGATCATCCGCTCAGGACCCGTCTCCAGCACCAACGCGTTCCGACGCTTCACGTCGTTGTACGTCGCGCCGGAGGCCATCCACATCACCGCCCGGCCCACGCCGTTCGGCGGCACCTGGATGTGCGTCGCAAACGTCAGGTCGATCGACCCCTGCGAGATCGCGTTCCGACCCAGCACCCCGTCCTCCGCGTCCCGCCACGTCCCCTCCGCGCCCCCGATCCGCTTCGATCCGATCGCCCAGTGCTCGATCCCCGACCGCCCCCCGTCCCAGCAGTTGAACAGGAAGTACGAGTCCTCCTTGTAGAGCACCACGCTCCGCGTGTTGGGGTCGTAGTTCGCCGTGTTCCCCACCGGCGACCCGCGCAGGCACGGATCAAAGTGCATGAACACCCGCACCTCACGCGTCCGACCCGAAAGGTCGTGCGCCTGGATCGATCTGAACCAGACCGGCTCGTTGAAGTCCACCGCGTCGGAGCAGACCAGCTCCAGCCCCATCTCCCTGTGAACCAGCCGCACCTCCGTCACCATCGTGTCCGGCCGGTACCGCAGCTCCCGATCCCACCCCCCATCCTCGATCCACGCAAACCGCCCGTCGGCCCACACACCGAATCGCTGCACCGTCCCCTCGGTGTGATTGAACCGACCGACATTCGGGTAGTACATGTCCCGAACGCGGTAAGCGCTATCAAACGTGATCAAGAGATCGCCATTTCCAACCGGGATCGTCCTGGGCATTCGCTCGCCTCTCCGTTCCCGGCCTGCCGCCGGTTCCGCGCGCACCGACTCCGACACGCCAACCCCGTTCCTATCGACCCGCCCCGCCCCCGTCGTTCACGTCCGGTCGATGATCGGGCCGAAAGTCATGGGCCATAGGGTGATTTCCTGTATCATGCGACATTGGCATCTGGGAGCGGGCGCGGCAACCCACGCCAAAAACCTCGCACCCGAGGAGAACCAACATGACCCACCCAACACCAATCTCCCAGCCAAACTCGCGGCCAACCTCCCGGCCAGCTCCGGCACCCGCACGCCCCGCCTTCACGCTTATCGAACTCCTCGTCGTCATCGCCATCATCGCGATCCTGATCGGCATGCTCCTCCCCGCCCTCGGCGAGTCCCGCCGCGCCGCTCAGAAAATGGCCTCCCTCGCCAACCTCAAGACCAACGCGACCATCATGGCCGCGTACTCCGGCGACAACCAGGACGACTTCGTCAATCCGTTCATCCCCACACGTCTCTGCCCCGGCGGTTTCTGGGGCGAAGCAAGCGCTCGCGTCCTCGTGCCGAACAAGGAGTGCGTGTGGTACTGGGAGTACAACCCCTCTGGCGGCGAGTCCTATTCCTACCACTGGCTCGCCCACACGCTCTACGCGGACCACGACATCGCCAGCCGCGGCGCCAACATCTACGCGCCCGGCGATCTCGCCCTGCGACGCTGGCTGATCGAGAACAACGACTCAAGCGCCGCGACCGACTTCACCTGGATCTTCCCCTCCTCGTACTGGTACCCGCCCGTGTTCTTTCAGCAGGCCAGCCGCTTCGATTCATTCACGCGCCCGAGCGGGACGGCCAGCAACCGCTTCTTCTTCCGACGGAACAAGACGACCGACACCTTCTACCCGGCGAAGAAGGTGCTCCTCTTCGAGAACAAGGACTACGCCGCCAAGAACCAGCCCCAGTGGAACTTCGCGCAGGCCAAGCCCTGCGTGGCGCTGGTGGACGGCTCCGGCACGATCGTCAGCATGAACGACGTTGTCACCAACACCGACGGCCCCACGGTCACAACCCCCGGCAAGCTCCCCTTCCCCTCGGGGCTGTGGAACCCCACCGAGACCGAGATGCACGGTCGCATGCTCTACGGCAAGGAAGAGGGCTTCACCTGGAACTACACCAAGCCCGCCTACTTCTTCGCCACCCGCAAGGGCCTCAAGGGCCGCGACTTCTTCTGATCTCGTGTACCCGGGTGCCACCAGCGTCCCGGGTGCCACCAGTTCCCGGCGAGTCCGTGCCACTGACGTTCAACGCAGCGTTGAAGGTCAGTGCACTGGTCCGAGTGACGTGACTCCCCCGCACCGACTCCCGGATCCCACACGATTCTCTTCTCTGTGTCCTCTGTGACTCTGTGGTGAGTCCGTCTTCTCTTCGTCTTCTACTTCCCCCTAATCCGCCAGCGCCGACCCCGTCCGCTCCCTGAAGTGCGACCGCGCAAACGCGATCGCCTCCCTCGCCGTCAGCGCCCGCACGCCCTCCGCCCGACGCGCCGCCCCCACCCTGTACAGCTCGCGCCACTGACCGAACAGCACCGAGTACGCCCACAGCGGCCCCCGGTCCGGGTCGTAGAGGTTCGTCGCCTCGCTCGTGATCCCGTTCAGCTCCACGATCCCGAACTCGCGCCCCGCGCGCAGCCCCTCCTCAGACTCGTACCGGATGTCGAACCGACCGAAGTCAAACTCGCCCCCGTTCGGCCCGCGATACGCCGCCGCGATCGCGTCGATGCGCGCCTCGAACGCCGGCGTCACCAGGTCCGACCCATCCCTGAACAGCGTCCCCTGGCAGTGATTCCCCGCCTCCGCAAGGCGCACAAGCTCCCCGCGCCCCGGAACCCGGTGCGCCGCATCCGCGAACCTCGCCAGGAACACCGACGCCTGGCACAGATACCTCGGGTGGTCCAGGATCAGGCGCTCCAGCGTCCGCTCGCCGTCGCCCTCGACGAATGAGAACTCCTTGCGCGTCACCGCGTAGATCCCGCCCACCAACCCCTCTGTCCCTCCGCCCCTCTGCCCCTCATTCCCCTTGCTTCTTCCTTCCAGCCCCCTCACCCACAACACCCCGCACTCGTGCGGCCCGGCGTGATACCGCTGCACCACCACCGGCCCCTGCACCTCGCGGAAGTACCGCTCCACATCGCCCGCGTCGCGCGCCAGTCGCACCGCGTACCCGCGTTGACCGCTGTCCGGCTTCAGGATGACCGGCCACCCCCCCAATCGCACGCACGCCCGCCCGTCCACCGCCGCGCCGCCCTCAACCGCCTCGATCGCCAGACGCGCCCGAGATGCCGCGTCCGCGCCCCGCGGCACCAGCACGTGCGACAGAACCGCCTCGTCGTCCATCGACGACAGAATCTCGCTCTTGCTCTCCCCGATCAGGCCGCCCCCGCGCCCCATCCCAGGATTCCCGCACGTCGCCGTCAGCAGACCACGGTGCCGCGCACCCAGCGCCAGCAGATACGGAATCAGCGGCAGATAAAACGCCCACGCCGGCCAGTACTCGTGATGCATCGCCCGGCGCACCGACGCCACCAGCGACCGCCGCCCCCGCCACGTCACGCTCAAGGGCAGCGCCCACACCAGCCCCGCCACGATCATCACGCCCGCGACAACACCCGGAAAGCCCGCCACGTTCCCCAGCGGCTCCACCACGAAAGGCGAGGCCACACGCGCCGCCAGCAACCCCGCAATCGACGACCCTAGCACCGAAACCCACCCGCGCGCCGAAGCGCCGGGACGCTTCCGCGCCGCCCGCCCGATCAGCAGCCCCAC
>JAPKGU010000038.1 GCA_026647565.1 Phycisphaerales bacterium
GTTCTTGTGGAGCGTTTCGGAGAGCGCGGCGACACGGGCGTCGAGGGAGCGGAGGGTCTCGGCCAAGTCGCCGGAGGGGCGGGGCGGCGGGGGCGCATATGTGGGCGAGCGGGGGGCGCCGGGTGGAGTTGGTGGCGGGGCAACCTGCGCAGCCTCTTCATCGAGAGGATCGACGCGGGTGACGACGATGCCTCTTTGTTCGGCGAAGTAGCGTGCCGCGAGATCGGTGGCGGCGTTGAGTGAATACGTGCGACCGTCAGCAGCGGTGATGCGCCATTGTGCCATCTGTGGACCTCCCGGGCGGGATGGTACCGCGCGGAAGGGGTGGTCGGGCGTCTCAGCTCAGCGTGACCTTGCCCGTTCCCTTGACGATCTTGCCGATGGTGTAGACCTTCTCGCCGCAGCGGGTGAGCTTGTCGGCGACGGCCTCGGCGAAGGTGGGCTTCACGATGACGCAGTAGCCGATGCCCATGTTGAAGACGCGGCGCATCTCGTCCTCGGCGATGTTGCCGTGCTTCTGGAGGAACTTGAAGACGGGGAGGACGGGCCAGGAGGAGGCGTCGATGCGGGCGTCGACTTTGTCGTTCAGGGCGCGGACGAGGTTGTCGGCGAGTCCGCCGCCGGTGATGTGGGCCATGCCGGAGACGACCTGCTTCACGCGGTACTTCCGCATGGTGCGGACGATGGAGTCGGCGTAGATGCGGGTGGGTGTGAGGAGGACCTGGGCGAGGGTCTGCTCGCGGGCTGGGTTGGAAGGTTGGTTGGATGGGGGCTGGGCCTTCTTGCTCCGGCCGTCGGCGAGGTCGGGTCCTGTGAGATCCGGGTAGACGCGGTCGAGTTCGAGCTTGGCGTGCTCGACGACCTTGCGGACGAGGGAGTACCCGTTGGAGTGCACGCCGCTGGAGGCCAGTCCGAGGACGACGTCGCCGGGCTGGACGCGCTTGGAGTTCATGGCGCGTTTGAGCTCGACGACGCCGACGGCGAAGCCGGCCATGTCGAGCTCGCCGGAGCGGTAGACGCCGGGCATCTCGGCGGTCTCGCCCCCGATGAGGGCGCATCCGGCGATCCTGCATCCCTCGGCGACGCTCTTCAGGAGGGTGCCCAGGACGCGCTTGTCGACCTTCTCGACGGCGATGTAATCGAGGAAGATCAGCGGCTCGGCGCCCTGCACGATGAGGTCGTTCACGCTCATGGCGACGAGGTCGATGCCCAGCCCGTCGAAGATGCGGGCCTTGGCGGCGAGGGAGACCTTGGTGCCGACGCCGTCGGTGCAGGCGACGAGGACGGGGTCCTTGTAGTTGCGCTTGAAGAGCCTCTCGTTGTAGTCGAGGCGGAAGAGGCCGGCGAAGCCGCCGGGGTTGGAGATAACGCGCGGGCCGTGGGTGCGTTTGAGCACGGAGTCGACGGTGTCGATGAACTCGTCGTAGGTGTCGAGGTCGACGCCGGCGTCGGCGTAGGTGAGGGAGCGCTGGGCCCCGGACGCGGAAGGGGCGTCGCGAGCGGGTTTCTCTGAGGAGGCGGGTCGGCTGGTGGGTGCCTTTCGGGCCATGGGCCAAGGGTATGACGGCCGGCGGCACGCTACGCTGTGCCTGATGTCTGCCGGCGCGAGGACGCTGATCTTTCTGCACATTCCCAGGACGGGCGGCACCAGTCTTCGGGCGTTGCTGCTGAGGTCGATCGGATCGCGCCCATCGATCAAGCTGATGAACCAGGACCACACGCCGCTTCTGGCGATGTCACCCGAGGAGCGGGCGGGGCTGGGGATGGTGGAGGGTCACATGCTGTATGGGATGCACGAGCACATCCCGGGGGCGTGCACGTACATCACGCTCTTGCGAGAGCCGGCGGGGCGTCTGCGATCGTGGCACCGGTACGTGTTGCAGAGGGCGCGCCATCGGCTCCACGGCGTGATTGCCGGTCGCGGTCTGTCACTGGCCGAGTGCATCGAGCGGCGCGTGACTCCGGAACTGGATAACGACATGACCAGGACGCTCGCCTCGGTCGGAAGGGCGGGCGTGCCGATCGGCGGCGTGACCCGGACGATGTTCGACGTGGCGTGCGAGCGGCTTGCTTCGATCGAGTTCGTCGGGACGACGGAGCGGATGGACGAGTTCCATGCGATGCTCTGCGAGCGGATGGGGTGGAGCGTTGCGCCGGTGGGGCGCCTGAATCAGACGGCGGCGGGGAACGACGGCGCCGGCGACGAGGACGCGTCGTTGACGCGTTTGCTGCGTGAGATCAACGGATTCGATCTCGCGCTGTGGCAGCGCGCGGGGGAGATCCTGGCGAGGCGGCTGGGGGTCGAGGCCGGCGATGGGGCGGCGCGTCTCCCCATACGCTTGAGCGATGGGGCCTGCTGACGCGACGCTGATCTTTCTGCACCTCCCGAAAACGGGCGGCACGAGTCTGCGCGCGACGATGCGGAAGGCGATCGGCTCCGGGCGGATGCTGCGGCTGAAGAACCATGATCTGTCGCCGCTGCTCTCGATCGAGCCGGGCGCGCGTGCGGAGATCGCGATGGTCGAGGGGCACATGCTGTACGGCGTGCACGAGCACATCGCGCGACCGTGCGTCTACATCACGATGCTGCGCGAGCCGGTGGCGCGATTGCGCTCGTGGCATCGGTACGTGATGGCGACGCCGCACCATCGCTTCCATTCGCTGGTCGCGGGCGAGCGACTGTCGCTGGCGGCGTGCATCGAGCGGGGGTTGTCGACGGAGCTGGACAATCACATGACGAGGATCCTCGGGGCGGTGTGCCGCGCGGAGACGCCGTTTGGCGCGGTGACGCGTGGGATGTTCGAGACGGCGTGCCGGAACCTTGAGCGGATCGAGTTCGTCGGGACGACGGAGCGGATGGATGAGTTCCACGCGATGCTCTGCGAGCGGATGGGGTGGGAGGCGATGCCGCTGGCGCATCTGAATCGGACAACGGTTCCGGAGGGTGCGGAGCGGGGGCTTGGGGTCGGGGGAGGCGTGGCGATCTCGGCGGGTTCGTCCGGGGATGGGGAGACCGAGCGGGAGTTGCGGAAGGTTCGTGAGATCAACGGGTTCGATCGCGCGTTGTGGGAGCGGGCCGGGGCGATTCTGGAGGCGCGGCTGCGCTCGGCGCGGGCCGGCGCCTGAGCGGGCTGGTTTGCCCGGTTTCGTGCGCCTCCTTAGGATCGGCTCCGGGATCGGCGATCCCCGGCGTCGGCTGACGCGGAGCGTCAAGGAGCATCCATGGGCAGGTCACATCTCTTCACGTCCGAGTCGGTCTCGATGGGTCATCCGGACAAGGTCGCGGACCAGATCTCGGACGCGATCCTGGACGCGATGCTGACGGAGGATCCGTACTCGCGCGTGGCGTGCGAGACGATGGTCTCGACGGGCATGGTGGTGGTCGCCGGCGAGGTGACGACGCGTGCGTACGTGGAGATCCCGGACGTGGTGCGTGAGACGATCCGCGAGATCGGGTACACGTCGGGTGACATGGCGTTCGACTATGAGTCGTGCGCGGTGCTGAGCTCGATCAAGCGTCAGTCGGCGGACATCGCGATGGGCGTGGATCGGGACGGCGCGGGCGACCAGGGGATGATGTTCGGGTTTGCCTGCCGCGAGACGCCGGAGCTGATGCCCCTGCCGATCCAGGTCGCGCATCGCCTGGTGGAGCAGCAGGCGCACGTGCGTCGTGAGCGTCTGATTCCGGGCCTGCGTCCGGACGCGAAGAGCCAGGTGACGATCGAGTACAACGGTCAGAAGCCGGTGCGTGTGGACACACTGGTGCTGTCGACGCAGCACGACAAGACGTGGAACGACCGGCAGGGCGACCTGAAGAAGCAGGTGATCGAGCACATCTTCAAGCCGGTGCTGCGCGAGTGGTGGAATCCGGCGATCACGTGCCACGTGAACCCGACGGGGCGCTTCGAGATCGGCGGTCCTCACGGCGACTGCGGGCTGACGGGGCGGAAGATCATCGTGGACACGTACGGCGGGCGCGGGCGTCACGGGGGCGGGGCGTTCAGCGGGAAGGACCCGACGAAGGTCGATCGATCCGCGGCGTACATGTGCCGCTACATTGCGAAGAACGTCGTCGCGGCGGGGCTTGCGGACGTGTGCGAGGTGCAGGTTTCGTACGCGATCGGCGTTGCGGAGCCGACGAGCGTTTTCGTGGACTGCCAGGGGACGGCGAGGGCGGACGAGGACAAGATCGGCAAGGCGGTGCGTGAGGTCTTCCCGCTGACGCCTCGCGGGATCATCGACACGCTGGGGCTTCGGGCTCCGATCTACCGGCCGACTGCGCGGCACGGGCACTTCGGGCGCCAGCCGCAGGGTCCGCTGTTCAGCTGGGAGCGGACGGACAAGGCCGAGCAGTTGAAGAAGGCGATCGGCTGAGCGTTCGTTGCGGAACAGAATGAAGGGAAGAGCGCTGTTCGGCCGACGAGAGGGTCGTCCGTCGGGCGCGGCAGGTGCGCGCCCGAGCTGGAGATCGATCAGATGGGCGCGAGCACAGGCACGAGCGGGGAAGCGGTGGGGAAGGTCCGGGCGTCGTACATCGTGCGCGACGGCATGAGATTGGCGCAGCACTCGAGGGGAGCCGACACACCGGAGTTCTGGGAGGGCTGCTGGAGAGCGGATCCGCCGCGACGGATGCGGGGTGAGACGATTTCGCACCGGCTTGCGTGGGCTTTCGAGCGTCATGCGGATCGGTCCGGCCTGGTGGTTGAGGCGGGTTGCGGGAACGGCAACCTGATGCGGACGATCGCGAACGCGGGGTACCGGGTGGAGGGCGTGGACTTTGCGGAGCGTGCGGTGGCGGGGAGCCGGGCGATCGATCCGTCGGGCGTGTATCGCGTGGGCGACGTTCGCGCGATGCCGTATGAGGATGGGAGCGTGGGGACGTACGTGTCGATGGGTGTGATCGAGCACTTCACGGACGCGGAGCGTGGCGTGATCCTGCGCGAGGCGGCGCGGGTGCTGGCGCCGGGGGGCGTCGCGATCGTGACGACGCCGTTTCTGAGTCCGCTCCGGCGGGTGAGGGCGATGGTTGGCGGGTTTGCGCGTGCGAGCGAGCGCGAGGGCGCGGCGCTGCCGTTCTACCAGTACTACTTCTCGCTCGGCGAACTGCGATCGTTCCTGCGTGGGGCGGGGCTGGAGCCGATCGATTGGGGGACGTACGACAGCTACAAGGGGATCAAGGACACGATCGGCTGCAAGCGACTGATGGATCGTGTGCGCCGGATCGGCCCTCGGGCGGCGCGGCTGATCGAGGATGCGCCGTCGCCGGTGCGTGTGCTGTGCGCGCACATGGTGCTGGTGGTGGCGAGGAAGGTGGGGCGAGGTTCGGTCGGGGCACCGGTTGGCGGGACGCGTTCGGCCGCGTGAAGCGCCAAATGACAAGGCCCAGGGATGATCCCCGGGCCTTGTTCTTGATCGTCGAATCGCGGAGCGATCTGTGGATGTCAGCTTCGCTCTGTTGGGCAGGGATCAGTAGCGTGGCTTGGAGCCGGCCGGGGCTTCCTCGGCGTCGGCGCCCTCGTCCATGCCGCCCTCCATCTGGCGCTGGATGTCTGCGACGGCGGAGAGGACCTCGATGGGAAGGAAGATGCGGGTGCCGGCGCCGCCACCGTGGGTGGTGATGGCCATGCCGACGGGGGGGAGGTTGTCGGGGACGGTGAAGCCGGCGCCGCCGCCCATCATGGCCATGAAGCCGCTGGCGGTCTTGAGCATCTCGCCGACGCCGAGGTACATCTCGGCGGCGCGGTCAGCGGGGAGGTTCGATGCGGTGGACTTGATGGAGGCGTCGGCCCCAAGCCCGTTGCCCGCCTCGGCGACCTGGATCGCCTTCTCGATGAGCATGGTGTTCTTCGAGAGCGTCTGGATGATGCCGGTCTTGGTTCCGGCGATGTAACCCGAGGGTCCCATGCCGGGGCCCCAGATCATCATCATGGCCTGCGACATCTGCTGCGCGGCCATGGCGTTGGGATCGTTGGGGTCGACGGACATGCGCATGGACCAGGCGTCGACGGGCGTTCCGGCGATGGTGGCCTCGGCGGCCTTGTATGAGGTGGCGAACTTCATGCCGTTGACGGTGGTGCCGTTCAACTTCTCCATGCCGCCCTGCATGGACTTGATCACATCGGTGGCGTCCTTGGTCTGCTGGAAGACGATGGAGTTGGCGAAGAGTCCGCCGGCCATGATGGCGGGTGAGGTGCCCATGACGAAGGCCATGCCGTCGAGTTTGGACATCATGTCTTCGGCGGGGAAGAAGGAGCCGGCCTGGCCCTGCATTTTCTGTGCTTCGGTGACGATCCTGCGGACGAACTCGCCGGATGTGTCGGCGCCGAAGGCCATGAAGTAGGGCATGGAGGGGACGCGGGAGAGGACGGCGGTCGAGTCGCCCTTGTGCTGGAGGCCCTTGTAGGTCTCGGTGCCCTCCTTGAACTGGGCGCCCGCGTCGAAGGAGATGCCGGCGCCGGTGATCGAGGCGCCCATGATGGCAAGGTCGCCCTCGGAGGTGAGGGTGCTGGCGATGGACTCGAGCATGGCCATGGTCTGGTTCATCTGCTCGCCGGAGGGGCCGGCCATCATGGCGACCATCTCCATCTGCTGCTTCATCTGGGCCATGCCCTGATCGATGACGCCCTTGAGCTTGGCGAGATCGGCGTAGAAGAGGACGTCGCTGGTGTCGGCCAGAGCGTTGCCGGTCTGACCGAGCCGCTTGGCGTGCGCGGAGCCCTTGCCGCTCTTGCCGTCGAAGGAGGCGAGGGTCTCGGAGGTCTGTGACATGGCGACGAAGCCCTCGCCGATGTCCTTCATGTGGGTGGGGCTGCCTCCCAGGTCACCGGACCAGACGCCGCCGGTCTCGGTCAGTCCGAGGCCCTGCATGAAGCCCTTGGCGTCGGTGACGGGGACAACGACCACCATTGGGGGATCGCCGGCGGCGGGGTCGAAGGTGTCACCGAGCACGCAGGCGGCGACCGAGGCGTCGGGATTCAGTCCGGGCATGGCAAGGACCATGCCGAGAGGGGACTCATTGAGGGCTTGCTGGAGCGGGGGGAGCTTGGCGCCGACGGCGTCGAGGTCGGACTTGAGTTCGGCGATGTTGCGGATGGAGAGCACGAAGACGGCATCGGCGGGGACGCGGTCGATCGCGGCGGGGAGGCCCGCGAGCGCCGGGAGCGCGATGGTGAGGGGGAGAGCCGCGGCGGCGACGATTCGGGAGAGACGGGTGAGGGTCGCGGAACGGGAATGGCCGGTCATGAAAGGTGCCTCGTGGTTGGGGGCCCGGCGTGATGAGCGCACGGAGCCCGGTTGTACGGCGTGGATCCCTTTCGGCCACCGGTGCAGTCGGGGGATCCGACCGTCCACGTGACCGCGCACCCCCGTCGGGGGTGGGGCGGAGTCTATATGGGAAGAAGGGGGCGGGGATTTCGGCGGATCGAGAAGTTGAACGAGGCCCGGCAACGGACTGCGGGCCGCGCGTGAGAGGGCGGAAGATCAGTTGTGTCAATGCTTTACGGAGAGGCGATCACTCGCAGACGCTGAAGACGTCGAAGAAATCGAGGAAATCGAGGATGTCGACGATGGTGTCGCCCCCGAGGTCGGTGTTGCCGATGGTGCCGCAGGGCGCGGGCTGGCCCTCGCAGTTTGAGAAGTCGTCGATGAAATCGAGGAAGTCGAGGATGTCGACGATGGTGTCGGCGTTGAAGTCAGCGGGTCCGCAGTCGCGGGAGTTTGAGCCGTAGAGGCCCATGTAGGTGGAGGCGTAGGGGGCGACGGGCCAGCCGCCGAACCAGACGCTGCGCACGTAGGACTCGTGGGTGGTGCCGCCGGGATTCAGGAACAGGTCCATGACGTCGGGGACGCCGAGGGAAGGATCCGGGAGTGCGAGTGCGGGGCCAATGGTGCCGATGGGTGTGGTTTGTCCCTGGTGGAAGCGGTAGGACCATGAGAAATCGGCGAGCGTGTTGCCGCAGCCGGTGGAGGATTGACCGGAGTAGCCGACGAAGGAGCCGTCGGTGTCTCCGATCTCGAACTCGAATCCGCTTCCTTCGAGATCAAGGGTGTAGATGTATGCGACGTAGCCGGTGCCTCCGGCGGGGACGCCGGCGAGGTTGGGGACGGTGAAGGACCAGAGGGGGACGGCGTTCGGGTCGTTGCGTCCGTCGTCGCAGTCGCACCACCAGAGGGTGGCGGCCAGTCCGGGCACGAACGGTCCGGGCGTGGGCGCCAGGATGTTGGTCGAGTACGCGAATGAGAAGGCGTCAACGGTGCGGGTCCGATAACGTGCCTTCGGGCAAAAGTTGGTCGAGTACGCGAATGAGAAGGCGTCAACGGTGGAGTCGTACGGGATGTCGCCCCAGTTCACGGCTTCGAGTCCGGAGGCGGCGGGAGAATCGAAGCCGTAGAAGTAGTTGCCGTTGCTGGCGGTGTCTGCGTTGACGAAGCGGGGGAGCATCTCGCTGCGCGTGGAGGTCGGCGTGGAGGAGATGGTCCGTTCACCCGTGCGGACGTTGATGTACACGTGCGCGACGGTGGGAGCGCGATGGAGCGCATCGGGCGCGAGGATCGGTTCCTCGGCGTGCGCATGCGTGCAGACGGCAAGGCCGGCGCAGGTGGCGATCAGCGAGAGCCGTGTGGCGAGCGTGTGCATGTTCACTTCCTTTTTTCGGTGGGCAACTCGGCACATCCACGGTACAGGTGGCCACGGGGCAACACAAGAGGCCAGTCGGGGCCAGCGTGAGATTGGTCGAGCGGGGCGAGGGTGAGTCTCGAAAGGAACAGGCCGCCCGTGGTCGGGGCGGCCCGTCGCGTAAGTCACTTTAAACAAGAGAGTTGTGTATATGCTCGACGAGGCTCAGGAGCAGTTGGCGAAGGCATCGATGAAGTCGAGGAAGTCGAGGATGTCGGTCAGGCCATCGTCGTTGTAGTCGGGGCTTGTTCCGGTGCCGGAGGTGCAGGGCGAGGGCTGGTTCTCGCACGTGGCGAAGGCGTCGATGAAGTCGAGGAAGTCGAGGATGTCGACGTTGAGGTCGGCGTTGATGTCGGGTGAGAAGGGGCCGCCGGGGAAGGCGGCGGGATTCGCCTCGCTTGTGCAGACGCCGATCTCGTCGCGATCGAGCCATGTGTCGAGGTCGCGATCGATGCCGATGCGGACCTCGGTCCCCTTGGGCACGGCGGTCCAGGTGAGTTCGGCGCCTGGCGCGGCGAGGTTTCGGAGTTGGGAGTCGGAGTAGGTCTCCCCGATCCGGTCGGAGCGATAGCGCGCGGTGGCGGGGTCGTAGGCAAAGCCGCGCGGCACGCCTCCGACAACGCCCTTGACGACAAGTCCGATGCGCGACGCGGCGGCCTGTGCGACGAGCGTGTTGAGGCGTGCGACGTCGCCGGCGGGGGCGGTGCCGATGCTCGAGATCGTGACCTGCTTGCCGACGGCGGCGTGTGCGTCGCGGGAGGGCGGGCCGGGCGGGAGGAGTGGGTTGTTGGTGGTGCCGGGGGGAAGGTCGCCACCGGAGAGGCAGAGGAGGAGGGCCACGAGGTTGGCGACCTCGGTGTCGTTGAGGAGGTTGAAAGCGGGCTCGGAGACGAAGCGGGCGAGGGTGTCGACGCTTCCGTCGTGCAGGACGCCGAAGCCGGAGAGGGAGCGGATCTGCGTCGTGTCGAAACCGACCTTGTCGTAGAGGGCGCGGAGCTGGGGCGTCTTGATGGCGCGGTTCGTCGAGCCGTCCACGGAGACGAGCTGGAGGTGGTGCTCACCCATGGGGCCGACGGGGAAGGGGACCCAGTTGCCGCCGACGAAGGTGGCGTCGGGTCCGGCGCCCGTGGGGAGTGTGTGGCACGTGACGCAGGCGAAGGCGCCGCCGTCAACGCGCCTGGTGGTGGAGCGGTAGAGGGTGAGGCCCGCGGTGGCGTTTCCGTTCGGGAGGGGTGTGCCGAGGGGCGAGAAGCGTCCTGTGGAGACGTGACCCGGGAGCGGGAGGGAGGTTGGAAGCGTGTTGTCGAGGTTTCGGTATGGGTTGGGCGGGAAGTGGATGGAGGCGAGGAAGCTCTCGAACTGCTGCATCTGGCCCGGGGTGAGGTTGGTGTCGTCGCCCAGGAGCCCGATGAAGGCGCCGTTGAAGGCCTCGATGCCGCGCCGGTCGCCTCGCCAGTGATGGGGCTCGAGACCGATGATGTCCTGAAGGGTCTGCGTGGTCATCGGCCCCTTCATGGGGTGGAAGTTTGCGAAGGGCACGGGTGCGGTGGAGGGGGTGAGTCCGGGGATGCCGGCGCCGAGGTTGTTGCCGGTGAGCGGATCGACCGTGCCGGAGGGATCACCCAGGTCCCACGCAAGCCGGTCGGTGCGGGCGTCGACGTGGCAGGAGGCGCAGGAGGACTGTCCGAGGCCGCTGGTGAGGCGGGTGTCGTAGAGGAAGGGGCGTCCTGCGCGGACGGCCTCCGGCGTGGGGTCGTAGTAGGTTGCGGTGGCGACGACGGTCCGGGTGGCGGGGTTGATGACGGAGATCGTGGCGTCGAAGCGGTTGAGGACGTAGAGGGAGTTGTGAAGGGATGAGAGGGCGAGACCGACGGGGCCTTGGCCGACCTCGATGGTCTCAGGAATGCCGACGCGGTCGCCGTCCGGATCGACGACGACGACGTTGTTGGATCCGAGGCCGGCGACGAACGCGAGATCTCCGGCGGGCGTGAAGGCGATCGCGCGCGGGTCGCCGATGGAGCGGTCGCGCTCGGACTGCGGGATGGTGTGTGAGAGGTAGTCAAGGTGCGGGTTGAGATCGCGGATCACCGGCGATGGGGACGCGGGATCGAAGGTGGCCATGTGGACGCGCACGAATGTGCCCGCGACGTTCGGCTCGAAGCGGACCTCGTTGGTGGCCTCGGTGCCGATGACGGAGAGATCGCCGGACGCGGGGTTGACGCCCATGGCCATGTTGATGTTCATCAGGCCCTTGACGTATGACACGGCGAGCGTGGCGGTGTTGATGACCGCGACATCGTGGTCGTAAAGATCCCAGCCGACGGGGCGTCCCGACTTTGCGGCGTTGGCGCCGGAGACCATGCTCGTCCAATCGCCGCCGTTGTCGTCCATCCACTGGCCCGTCGGCGTCTTGCGCACGATCAGTCCGACGGGCGGCGGGGGCGGGTTTCCGGGGCGGGGCGCGGGGGTGATGAGGGTGCCGTCGTTGGGCGGCGGATTGACGCCGCCCCAGGGGCCGGTCGCGTCGCTGACGACGTTGGGCGGGAAGGCGAGGGTTCCTGCGGCTGCGGGATCGATGCCTCCACCGAGGATGGTGGTGTTGTTGCCGGATTCGAAGGCCGCGACGAAGACGGAAAGCCCGTCGGCGCTGACGGCCATGGCGCGCGGGTCCTCGGCGAGGAGGGGAATGCGCGTGGGGGGAGATGCGAGGTTGTTGGGGTCGAAGACGAGGACGGTGTTTGCCTGTGAGCAGGAGACGAATGCGCGCTGAGGGAAGCCGGCGAAGACGACGTCGCACGGTTCGTCGTCGGTGGCGAGCGTTGTCCGGACGCTCATGGTGTTCAGGTCGACGATGCTGATGGAGTCCGAGACGTGGTTGACGACCCAGACTTCGGTGTTGGTGCGTGCGCGAACGGAGACGGGGTCGTACCCGACGGGGACGGAGCCGGCAGGGACGGGGATGCCGGCGAGCAGGGTGAAGACCTCAAGGCGTCCATCGGCCAGGTTGGCGGCAAGGAGGCGGGCTTGGTCCGGCGTGAGGTCGAGGGGGTGGACTGTCGGCGACTCGAAGTTCACGAAGGAGGGCTGGGGGGCGGCGCTGCCGGCCGCGAGAAGGACGGCGATGGCAGCGGCTGAAGAGCGGAGCAAGGACATTTGACGACCTCCGGTGGTGATGGGCGGTCCATATGAGAACGCGCTCCCTGGCATCTGTCGGATGCCTAACGGGGGGAGCGTCCCCCTATTTCAGCAGAAGCGGGGAAGGAAAGCGAGCGTGAATCGATCGGGAATCGGTGTGATTGTCTGTCGGGGCGAACTTATGGGATCTGGGGATCCGGTATTGGGTCGCGGCGAGGGGGGTGGCCTGCGGGTCGGTTGGTGTGTGGGCGAGGTGTGCGGAACGACGTGCGGCGGACGGATTGTGCTAAACTCTGTGGCGATCACACTCGCGCGGGTCCGCCGGTTGGACGGCGACGTGGCGAGCGCGCGGAGGCGAGTGATCTGGATGGGCCGGCGCTCTTCTCGCCCGAGATTGCGAAGCGGTTCATGGGTTACGGGAATTCGGGCGAGGGACTCGAGTCGTGGTCAACATTTATGTCGGTAATCTTCCTTTCTCGATGACGGAATCCGAGCTTCGCAGTCTGTTCGAGCCGCACGGAACTGTCGTACGCGCCTCGGTCGTGATGGACCGGGAGACGGGCCGCTCCCGCGGTTTCGGTTTCGTCGAGATGTCCGATGACGCGCAGGCGCGCGCGGCCATCGAGGCGATGAACGGCGCCGACGTCGGCGGACGCGGGCTGAAGGTCAATGAGGCACGCCCGCGCGAGCAGGGCGGCGGCGGAGGCTTCGGAGGCGGCGGTGGCCGTCGCGGGGGCTTCGGCGGCGGTGGTGGCGGCGGCGGGGGTTACGGTGGCGGTGGCGGAGGAGGCGGTCGTCGTGGTGGATACGGCGGCGGCGGTGGCGGCGGGGGTTACGGTGGCGGTGGCGACCGTGGCGATCGCGGCGGCTGGTGAGTGCCTTTCGCGCCGATGCGGCGATTGAAGCTGCGAAGGCGCAGCGTCGCTTTGTGAGTTTCCAGCGGCCGATCCGGTGCTCCGGGTCGGCCGTCTTCCTTGGGGTGTGATGGGGAGCTACGCGCTCGCGCACCACGCTCGCCAGAGCGTGCGAACCGCGGTCTCGAATCTGCGAGCGTACGAGGTCGCGTCGCAGAGCGTCGAGCTGAGCATGCGTGGGCGGAGCGTGTTTCGGAGTTCGAGCACGCGCGGGCGATCTCGGGCGAGGTCCGCGGCGATCCTGAGGTAGCCGCCGGGATCGCGTGCGATGAGATCGGGCATGCCGATGGCGGAGAGGAGCGATGCGCTGACGCGCGAGGCGTGGGTCGCGCCGGGCATGGTCACGACGGGCACGCCCATCCAGAGCGCTTCGCAGGTGGTGGTGGTGCCGTTGTAGGGGAAGGTGTCGAGCGCGACGTCCATCAGCGCGTAGAGGCGACGCGCCTCGGCGGGCGAGGCGGTGTGGGACAGAAGCGTCAGGCGCGAGCGGTCGATGCCTCGGGACTCGAAGGAGGAGAGCAGTCGCTCACCGACCGCCGAGAGCCGCAGGTCGCCCTTGAGCACGAGGCGGGAGCCGGGCACTTCGACGAGCAGGCGGCTCCAGAGATCGATGACGCCTGGGTGGACCTTCTGGAGCGCGTTGAAGGAGCCGAAGGTGGGAGGGCGATCCGGATCGGAGACGTGCGGCTCGTCGTCCGGAGTGGCCTCGGGCGGCTGGTAGCAGAGGAAGCAGGGTTCGACGCGCATGATCGATTCGTCGGCGCGATGGTCCGGGGGATCGGTGATGGAGTCGCCGAGCCGGGCGTCGATGGCCCGGAGTCCGGTCGAGTTGGGATAGCCGATGGCGCTGATCTGGATCGGCGCGGGCCGGCGAGCGAAGACGGGCATCGCGTTGCCCGTGGTGTGGCCGGAGAGATCGACGAGGACGTCGATGCCGAGCCGACGGATGAGGGCGCACAGATCACCGGTGGAGAGCGAGCGGCAGGGGCGCCAGCGATCGGGCGTGGCCGCGACGCGACGGTATCGCTCGGTGAACGCGTCGTCGGTCTTGCCCGTCCAGAGGAAGGTCGGGGTGAGTGACTGGGCGTTCAGGTGGGTCACGAGTGGGAGGAGGAAGAACGAGACCGAGTGGGCGTGCAGGTCGGGGGAGAGGAAGCCGATGGAGAGCGGACGATCCGGATCGCGCGGGTTGGAGAGCGGCGCGCTGGGCGCATCTGACTCAAGGAGGCGCGCGGCCAGGGCGTGCGTCTTTGCGATGCGATCGCTCGGTGCGTCGGGGACATAGTTGAGGGTGCTGGCGAGGAACTGGGCCAGGTTGGCGTCGCGGGGGTGGGCGATGAGGGCGCGGTCGAGCGTTGCGGCGGCCTCGGCGGCTCGCCCCGTCGCGAGCTGCAGTTGGGCGCGGTCGCGCCATGCGGGGGCAAAGGACGGGACGGTCGCGATCGCGTGATCGAGCCAGTGCTCGGCGTCCTGCAGCCGATCGGCGCGGAGGCACTCGTTGGCGAGGGCGCAGAGCGCGGAGCCGTCGCGAGGCGCGGCCGCGACGAGCGTTCGGAGGGCCTCGATGGCCTCACCCGATCGGCCGAGCGCGGAGAGCGACGTCGCAAGGAGCCGGAGCGAGGGTGCGTCCGAGGGCGCGTTGCGGAGCGCGGCTTCGGCGTGGGTGACGGCGCGTCCGTGGTCGGCGGCGCTGGCGGCGAGCTGTCCGGTGAAGAGGTGGAGCGCGTGGGAGTTCGGGTCGCGTCGGAGGAGCTGCGTGAGCATCGCGATCGCCTCGTCGCGCCGGCCCTGGGCGACGAGCGTCTGCACCTCATGGATCGTGGGCTGCGCCTTGGCCATGATCAGGTTCCCGGCCCGGTCGATGCGCGAGATTCCCACATCCGGGTGAGGCAGCGCTCGAAGGCGCGCGTGTGGCCCTCTTCATCGCGAAGGGGCGAGCGCTCGAACTCCGGCCGGAGCGTGGAGCGGAGCGAGCGGACGCGATCCTCGTCGCGTGCGAGGTCGAGCGCGATGCGGGCGTAGTCCTCGGGGGAGTGGGCGACCCACTCTTCGTGTCCGATCGCGTTGAGGAGCGACGCGCTGACACGCGCGGCGTGGACGCTTCCCATCAGCGTGACGACGGGGACGCCCATCCAGAGGGCCTCGCACGTGGTGGTCGTGCCGGTGTAGGGTGTCGTGTCGAGGGCGACGCGCACGCGGTGATAGAGGTTGAAGTGCTCGGCGTGCGTCTTGGTCCAGCCGTGGATGGTGAAGCGATCGGGGGCGATGCCGCGCCTCGTGAGCCGGTCGGCGAGGGTCTGCCGAACGGCCGGGGATTCCAGGCCCATTCCCTTGATCAGCATGTGGGCGCGCGGTTCAGCGGTGAGGACCGAGGCCCAGAGGTCGATGGTGAGCTCGCTGATCTTCGCGGGAGCGTTGAACGAGCCGAAGACGATTCGTCCCTCCGGGTCCGGGGTGAAGGCGGGATTGGTGGCCTGGTGCGCGGGGCGGTAGCAGAGGAAGCAGCGATCGAATCGGAGGAGCGTCTCCACGGCGAGCCGCTCGGTGCCGGGCGGGTCCGTGATCTGATCGATGAGCCGATAGTCGATGGCGGGAAGGCCGGTGGTGTTGCAGTAGCCGCAGTACGTGGCCTGCACGGGGGCGGCGCGGAGCGCGAGCGCGGGGATGCGATTGCGGGCGGTGAGGCCGCCCAGTTCGATGAGGACATCGATGCCCTGCGAACGGATCAGGCGGACGAGGGCCAGGTCGTCGAGAGCCGCGGCCTGGTGGTACGCGTCGGCGGACCGGATGACGCTCTCGGTGTATCGGTCGCGTTTGTTCCGCGTGTGGAAGCAGACGACGCGGAATCGAGAGCGGTCCATTCGCTCGAGGAGGTGCTCGACGAAGTGAATGACAGAGTGGTTCGAGAAGTCGGAGGAGAGAAGCCCGATGCTGAGGGGGCGGTCTGTGGAGCGGTCGGGGGCCGGGAGCGCGCCCACGGCGTGCGCGAGTGACGCGGCCCTGGCGCTGACGACCCGACCGACCTCGACGTGCTGCGCGAGGATCTCTTCCGGCGGCACGCCGGAGATGTAGTTGAGGATGAATGCGCGGGCGATGCGGATCTCGATGTCGCCGGGCATGGCCTGGACGGCGCGGGCGGAGAGCTGGGCTGCCTCCTCCACGCGACCAAGGTCGATCATCAGGCGGGCGCAGTTGGCCGCGACCTCGATGCGGTCCGGGTGGAGGGCGATCGCTCGATCGAAGTATGTGGCGGCTTCGACCTGGCGGTCGGTACGGGCGAGGATGATGCCCATCGTGTTCAGGGCGCCGAACGACATGGGCTCCAGCTGCAGCGCGGCCTTGGCGGCCTTCTCGGCCTCGTCGAGCCGATCGGTCGCCGCGAGGAGCGTCGCGAGCGTCTGGTGCATGGCACCGATCTTGGGTGCCGCGGCAACGGCGACGCGCGCGTAGGAGATTGCGCGCTCATAGTCCCGTGCGTCGAGGAGCATGGCGGCCATGGCCTGCGCCACCATCGGGTGGTTCGGCGCGCGGAGTGCGACCTGCTCCATGAGGGCGAGGGCCTCGGCGGGTCTGCCGGCGCGTCTGAGGGCCGCGGCCTGCTCGAACATGGCTTTGACTTGCGACATGGTGCGACGGTCACTCCGGAGTACCGACCCGGCGTGTGCGGGTCGCGGCGCGTCAGGAGTCTAGCAGGCGTTGCGTTTTGTCCAGAGCGACTCGAGCGCGCGCTCGACGGATCGTGCGTGGGCGGGACCGTCGCAGAGGGGAGATGCCGCGACGAGATCGCGACGAGCCGAGCGAGCGGTGGGATGGGCGCGTGCGGCGGCGAGGGCCTCGAGCGCACGATCGACGTACTCGGCTGGGGAATGAGCCACCGTGTCGGCCAGGCCGACGGCGTGGAGGAGCGAGTCGCCGACCCTGGCGGCGTGCGTGTGGCCGGAGAGCGAGACGACGGGAAGGCCCATCCAGAGCGCTTCGCAGGTGGTGGTGGTGCCGTTGTAGGGGAAGGTGTCGAGCGCGACGTCGGCGCGGCAGTAGGCCCGGAGGTGGGCGTGCTGCCCTGGGATCTTGCCGAGGATGTCGAGTCGGCCGGTGTCGATGCCCCGCGAGGCGAGGGCCTCTGCGAGTCGTGTGCGGCGGAACGGCGGGTCGAGGAGCTGGCTCTTGAGGATGAGCCGCGCGTCGGGCGCGGCCCTGAGGACCGACGCGAAGAGGTCGATCGCGGGGGGGCCGAGCTTGAAGAGAGAGTTGAAGGAGCAGAAGGCGGGCGGACCCGGCTCGCGGTCGGGCTGCGGGGCGTCGGCAGGCGGTGTGTAGCAGAGGAAGCAGCGGTCGAGGCGCACCAGGGACTCGACGCAGGAGGCGTCGGAGCCGGGAGGATCGGTGATCGCGTCGACAAGTCGGGCGTCGATCGCGCGGAGGCCGGTGGTGCCGGGGTAGCCGATGGCGGTGATCTGGAGCGGCGCGGGTCGCATGGCGAGGGTGCGGAGACGGTTTCCCTCGGTCAGGCCGCTGAGCTCGATGAGGATGTCGATTGCGTCCTCGCGTATCAGGCGCGCCATCGACTCGTCGGGCATCCCCTCGCACGCGCGCCACGCGCCACCACGGGATTCGATGGCGGCGCGGAGGGACCGTGTCACACCGTCGAGGGGCCGGAGGGACGTGCTGTAGCACCAGACATCGAAGCGAGCTCGATCGTGGTGCTCGAAGAGCGAGCGGACGAACCAGGAGACGGAGTGCTCGCGGAAGTCGCCCGACATGTAGGCGACGCGGAGGCGCGGGGCATCGGCGCGCGAGCGCGGCGGGAGGGGCGTGACGCCGCTCACGACGATGTCGGCCACGCGTTCGTGGATCGAGCGGATGTGCGAGGCGTCGGCATCGGTGTAGTGAAGGACGCCGGCGAGCATCGCCAGGGAGGGCGCGTGGGTTGGATCGATCGCGATCGCGCGATCGAGGAGCGTGCGGGCGTCGTGGGCGCGTCCCCCGAGATGGGAGAGGCGTGCGAGCGCGTAATAGGGGCCCGGCTCGTTCGGTGAGGTGGCGACGAGGGCGAGCATGATCGCCTCGGCCGCCTCGGTGTCGTTCGCGTCGGCGTGGCGCTTGGCGACGCCCGCAACCAGCGACGGGGTGCCCAGGGCGGGCGAGATCGCGTCGAGAAGCGGGGCGATTGGCGCGCCGGCGAGGCGAGCGTCGGAGGCGTGCTGGATTCGGAGGAGCAGGGCCTGTGGCAGCGGGGCGGCGCGTCCGTTGTGTCGATCGGCGGCCATGGTTCACCCGTGCGTGAGTGTCGGCGCCTGATGGGCGAGGCGTCGGCGAGCCAGGTCGCGTGCCTCGGCGTCCGCGTCGAGCGCGTCGGCGATCGAGGCGATGGGGCGCGTGGGAATCCGGTCGAGCGTCTCTTCGACGAGCGGGGTGATGCGGCCGAAGGGGATGCGGCCGCCGAGAAAGGCATCGACAGCGACCTCGTTCGCGGCGTTGAGCACGGCGCCCGTGCTGCCTCCGGAGCCGATGACGCGCGTGGCAAGGTCCAGGGCACGGAACTTTGCTGTATCGGGCGGCTCGAGCTCGAGGCGAGCCGGGGCGTGCCACGTGATGGGCGGCGCGAGCGAGGGCAGGCGCGCCGGGTGGGTCAGTGCCTGCTGGATCGGGAGTCGCATGTCGGGCGAGGCCATCTGCGCGACGACGGAGCCATCGACGAGTTCGACCATCGCGTGGATGACGGACTGCGGGTGGACGCTGACGGTGATGCGCTCGGCGGGAGCGCCGAAAAGCCAGTGGGCCTCGATGACTTCGAGGGCCTTGTTCATCATCGATGCCGAGTCGACGGTCACCTTGGCGCCCATGGACCACGTCGGGTGGCGGAGGGCCAGGTCCGGGCCGGCGCGGCGCATCTCGTCGACGGGCGTGGTGCGGAACGGGCCGCCCGACGCGGTGAGAACGACCCGCTTGACCTGATTCGGGAGCGTGACGGGCGGGCACTGCGATGGGGGGAGGACTCCGGCGAGGGCGAGCCAGAGGGCGGCGTGCTCGCTGTCGAGCGGGAGGAGGCGCACGCCACGCCGGGCCGCGGCCGGGATGACGACTGATCCCGCGGCAACCAGCGTCTCCTTGTTCGCGAGCGCGACATCGCGTCCGAGCGAGATCGCCTCCATCGTGGCGGGGAGGCCCGCGACGCCCACCATTGCGGCGACGACGAGGTCGCACTCGACCGAGCGGACGAGGCGTTCGGCGGCATCCGGGCCGTTGAGCGTGCGGAGGCCGGGGATGTCCTCGTTCGACCTGCCGATCGCGACGTCGGCGACGCGGAACATCGAGGCCTGTCGGGCCAGGGCCTGAGCGTTCGAGCCGGCGGAGAGTCCGACGACCCTGAACGAGAGGGGTGACGCGCCGCGCTCGTGCAGCGCGTTGAGATGTTCGATGACGTCGAGCGTCTGTGTGCCGACCGACCCGGTCGAGCCGAGAACGATCACGCGACGCTCGCGGGCGTCGTGAGATCGATCGTGCGTCCGGGTCGGATCGGGTCCCATGGGCATCGATTACTCAGGACCGATGGAGCGGCGTTCGCTGGGAGAGAGCTTGCGCCGCGTCGCAGAGTAGAGTGTGCGCGGGCGCGGCGCGGGCTGGGCCGGGTTCGACGCGGGCGGCGTGCTCGCGGGCGGGGTCTGGGGGGGTCGGGAGTCCGCCTGCTCGGGGCGCCGCTGGGGCGGCGGAGTGCGACGGTCTGCGTTGGATCGGTTGCCGTCGGTGTTCGGCGCGGCGCTGGAGTTCTCACCGGGCTGGCCGTCGCCTCGGCGGCCCCTGCCACCCCTGCGACGGCGGCGCCGGCGCTTGCGGCCCTGTCCGTCGCCCTGTCCGTCGCCCTGTCCATCGCCGTGGCCGTCGCCGTGGTGCTCATCCCCGTGGGATGATCCCTCCCGGGCGTCGGCGCGATGGTCATCATCGGCGGGCGGCCGTTCGTCCTGCGGTTCGTGCTCGTCGCTCTCTCCGTGCCCCGGACCGGCGTGGTCCTCGGCGCTGGGGGGGCGTCCGTCTTGTGCGGAGCCGTGCGCGGAGTCGCCGGGTGCGCCGTCGCGGTTGCGTCCTCGTCCGCCCCGGCGGCGGCGGCGGCGCTTGCGCCGTCCTCCTTGTCCGTCCTGCGCCCCGTCCGAGCCACCGGCATGTCCGCGCTGATCGTCTCCTGCGCCGGATTCGACGGGGGCGTGTTCGGTGGAGTCTTCGGATCCGTCGTCGTCGTTCGCGCCGCTCGCTTCGTTGCGATTCTCGACGGTGCGAGCGGGGGCCCGGCTGTCGTGCTGCGGCATGGCCTGGCGATCGCCCGGCGCGTCGTCGCGATCGCGTCCGCGTCCGCCTCGGCGTCTGCGGCGCTTGCCCTTGCGTTCGCCGGGCGCGTGCTCGGCGTCGGGCTGATCGGTCGGCGCCGGGCCTCCGGAGCCGGGTCCCTCGAGTTCCATGGCGGTCGGCTCGTAGTCGGCCTCGGCGGGCTCTTCGGGGGCTTCGCTCTCGGCGTCCCACGCGTCGGACTCGCCGGCGATGGGTGAGTCGTCGATCCAGTCCTCGATCTCGGGGTTCTTCTTGACGTGCTGGAGGGTCGCGACCTCGACGTCGGCGCCGGCCTCGTCGTAGGCGTAGAAGGTGACGCGATCGAGAGGGACGGCCTCGCTGACGCGGACCTCAACCTGCTTGCCGCTGGTGCGCTCGACGCGAGAGAGGGCGCGTCGGCGCGACGAGAGGAGTTCTCCGGCGACTCGGGGGCTGACGACCATCTCGATCTTGGCGATGCGAGCGTGGTCGAGCATGGCGGCGAGTTCGCGGAGGGCGTCGGCGGCGACGGAGGCGGGCCGCTGGACAAGCCCGCGTCCGTGGCAGGTGGGGCACTCGGCAAAGTGCTGGCTTTCGTGGCTGGCGCGGTTGCGCTGGCGGGTCATCTCGAGGATGCCGAAGGCGCTGATCTGGAGCACGGTGGTGCGGGCGCGGTCGCGCTTGAGCCGCTCCTTGATGCGGGCCTCGATGTCGCGTCGGCGCTTGAGGTCGCGCATGTCGATCAGGTCGTTGATGATGAGTCCGCCGACGTCTCGGAGGCGGATCTGTCGGCAGATCTCGTCGATGGCCTCGATATTGGCGCGGTACGCGTTGGTCTCGGCGTCGCGTGCGTCGCGCATGCGTCCGGAGTTGACGTCGATGGCGACGAGGGCCTCGGTCTCGTCGATGACGAGTCGGCCTCCGGAGGGCAGGGGCACCTCACGGGAGTGCATCATGGCGATCTGCTGCTCGACGCCGAAGGCGTGGTAGATCGGCGTCTTGCCTGTGTAGCGCCGGAGCTTGGCGCCGCCGCGCGGGGCGACGATCTTGAGGAACTGGCTGGCCCGCTTGAGCGCCAGCTCGTTGTCGATGACGACCTCGGTCATCTCGGTGGTGTGGAGGTCTCTGAGACAGCGGACGAGGAGGTCGCTCTCGGAGTAGAGCATGCGAGGGCGGCTTCCGGAGGCGCGCCGGCGTTCCATGTCCTTCCAGAGGCGGGCGAGGTACGCGAGGTCTCGCTTCAGTTCGGCCTTGGTGCGCTCCATGCCGGCGGTGCGGACGATGAAGCCGAAGCCCTCGGGGAGCTCGAGCTGGTCGAGGATCTCGCGCATCTTGACGCGCTTGTCCTCGTCCTCCACCTTGCGGGAGACGCCGACCTTGTCCATCTGCGGCATCATCACGAGGAATCGGCCTGGGATCGACAGGTACGACGTGAGGGTCGGGCCCTTGGTGCCCACGCCCTCCTTGATGACCTGGACGGCGATCTCCATGCCCTTCTTGAGCGCGGCCTGGATGGGCGGACGCTCGCGCCGGGGCGTCTTCTTGCCCACGCGCTCCGTCGTGTCGCCGTCCTCACCGGGGAAGTAGCGGGGGTGCAGGTCCGAGACGTGCAGGAACCCGTTCTCGCCCACGCCGAAGTCGACGAACGCGGCCTGGATCGCCGGCTCCACGTTCGTGACGCGCCCCACATAGATGTTGCCCACGCGGCTCACGGCGCTCATGCGCTCCGCGTAGAACTCCTCGAGCTTGCCGTCCTCAACGATCGCCACGCGGCACTCTTCGCCCGGGACGTAGTTGATCAGCATCTTCGAATCGGCCATGACTCATTCTTCCTTTCCGTCGCGTCCTGCGCTGCGATCGGCTGCGGGCCGGACTCGGGTGGAGCGATGGCGCAGCGCGCGGGCGAGGCCCGTGCGTCGATCGCCGATCGTTTTCTCGAGAGGGTGCACGCGATCGCGCTCGCGGACGTGTGTCCGGCGCTGTGGCGGGCGGGGATCCATCCAGAGGGTCGACCGTGCGAGGTGCACGATCGCCGGGTTCCGGACGACGCGGGGAGCGTTTCGCGCTCGCGGCCGCGCCGGTTCCGGCGCTCGGTCGCCCGCTTCGCTGCGTCCTCGGTCTTGCACGAGCGATCGTGCTTCCAGGGGCGCGAGGCGGGGCGTCCCGCTCGACAGGTCCCGCGCCTGGTGGCGCCGAGACCGTGTTTCTTTCCTTCGGCAGCGGTCAGGCGGGATCCGTTCCCGCTCCTGGGTCCGCGTCATCGACGGAACGCCCGTCGAAGGCCTCGGGGACAATCTTTCGAGCCCGGTCGCGGAGGTAAGCCGCGACCTGGACATCGGAATCGAACGAGAAGGCCTTTCGGGCCAGGCGTTCGCACTGGGTCATGGAGACCCCACGGATGAGGCGCTTGAGGGGCGCCACGGACGAGGCGGTCACGGAGAGGGTACGCAGCCCCATCCCCATGAGCAAAAGGGCGGTTTCGGGGTCGCCGCCTGCTTCGCCACAGAGGGAGACGTCCACATCGTGTCGTCGACCGGCCCTGATGGTGTCCCTGATGAGTCTGAGGACCGCGGGGTTCAGGGGGTTGTACATGGCGGCGACCCGCTCATTGGTCCGATCGACCGCCAGGGTGTACTGGATGAGGTCATTCGTCCCGATTGAGAAGAAATCGACTTCCCTGGCGAAGGTGTCGGCCATGAGTGCGGCGGCGGGCACCTCGACCATCATGCCGATTTTGAGCGATCGATCGAAGGGGATTCCCTCCTCGTCGAGGTCCTCCATCACGTCGTGGACAACGAGGCGCGCGTGGCGCAGCTCGTTTGTGGTGGTGATGAGCGGGAACATGATCTTGATCGGCCCGTGCGCTGAAGCCCTGAGGATGGCGCGCAACTGGGTCTTGAACATGGGGATGGACCGGAGGCAGTACCGGATGGACCGAAGCCCGAGGAAGGGGTTTCGCTCGGGGACGTCGGCGCGTTCCTGGGTGTACTTGTCGGCGCCGAGATCGACGGTGCGTATGACCAGCGGGCGTCCGGCCAGGAGCGAGACGCAGCGCGCGTAGGCGTTGTAGTGGTCGGCCTCGGTCGGCTCCTTGACGCTGGTCAGGTAGAGGAACTCGGTGCGATAGAGCCCGACGCCCTCGCCGCCCTGCTCGAGGAGCGAGGGAATTTCGTCGGGAAACTCGATGTTTCCGAGGACACGGATCTCGACCTTGTCGAGCGTGAGAGCGGGGAGCCGGGCGTCGTCGGGGACCGTGACGCGTGCGAGCTGGCGCTTCTTGATCGCGGCGCGATAATCGTCGAGGGCTTCTTCGGAGGGGTCGAGCACGACGACGCCCCGGTCGCCGTCGACGATGATCGTGGAGTTGTCCGTTGCGAGGCGCGTGAGACTCTGGCATCCGACAACCGAGGGGATCCCCAGGGCGCGAGCGACGATGGCGGTGTGGCTCGTCTTGCCCCCGAGGTCGGTCGCGAACGCGAGAACACGTGAGCGGTCGAAGGAGGTTGTCTGTGTCGGGGTGAGGTCTCGTGCGACGACGACGGTGCCCGCGGGAACCTGCGCCAGCTGGCACCGGCGTTCGCCCGTGAGGTGCGTGAGGATGCGTTCCTGGAGGTCCTCGAGATCGTTGACCTTTGAACGAAAGGCCAGGTCGGACATCCTCCCAAACCGGTCGGCCCACTCGCCCAGGACGTGGCTGACGGCGTGCTCGGCGCCGACGGCCTCGGACATGATCATCGCACGGATGGGTCCGATAAGCGATTTGTCCTCCAGCATGCCTCGGTGGAAGAGGAAGACCTTCGCGGCCTCTTCGCCCATCATCGACTCGGCGTCCTTGAAGACCCCCGCGAGTTCCTCGCGCGAACGCCTGATCGCGGCGTCCAGACGCTGGAGTTCCTGGTCGATGTGCTCGCGCTGGATGTGGTGGCGGCCGATGTTTCGGGCATCGGAATCGAGAACGAAGACCCGTCCGATGACGATTCCCTGAGAGACCGGAATGCCCTTGATCACTTCCATGCGTGCGACACGTTCCACCCCGGCCCTGCTCGAGGGCTTGGCTTCCATTTCGGTTCGGGCATCGTAGCGAACGCCGGTCTGGTCCATGGCGCACCCTGCTACGCCGAGCATACCCGAATCGTTCATTTGACGTGGAGAGTGCGCGGACGACTTGACAAGCACCTACCGGATGGTCGATACTCTCCCTTTGAAGGGCAGGGCAGGTGCGCGGTTCCGGCGTGCCGGCGGTCCTTGGCGCGAGCAGATCGCGTGTGTGATCGATAGATCGGTGAGCCAATCCCGGGCTGACTGGCCCGGCGGATGGTCCTCTGCATGGAAACGCTGACAGGAATCCTTGAAGTGCCCAAGGGCGGCGATGGCCGCCTGCGCCAGCAGACCGACTTCGGAACGGTGGAGACACCGGGCGATCCGATCGTGCCGCTGCCGATCATCGAGCGGCTGCGCCTGCGTTCGGGGATGCGGGTGACGGCGGACGTGGAGATGACGCGATCGAAGCGTCGTCGGGGCAGGCCCGGTCCTCGTCCGCTGCGGGCCGTTGTGCAGGCGGTGCGTGAGGTCGAGGGGGGCGCGCCCGACGCTCTTGCTTCTGCGCGGGCGTTCGAGGATCTCACGTCGATCGATCCGCAGCCCCGCCTGACGCTCGAGTATCCGGGATGCCCGGCGTCGTGCCGCCTGATCGATCTGTTCTGTCCGATCGGGCGCGGGCAGCGCGGGCTGATTGTGTCGCCTCCGAAGGCGGGTAAGACGACGCTCTTGAAGGACATCTCGATCGGCGTGCTCCGGAATCACCCGGACGTTGAGTTGATCGTGCTCCTCGTGGACGAGCGTCCGGAAGAGGTGACGGACTTCCGGCGGACGTTCGCGTCGATCGACGGCGTTGACCCGAAACGGGCGACGGTGATGGCGTCGAGCAATGACCACGACATCTCGCGGCACATCGGCGTGAGTCTGTTCTGCATGGAGCGGTGCCGCCGGATGGTGGAGGCGGGTCGCCACGTGGTCGTGGTGATGGACTCGCTGACGCGACTGGCGCGCTCGTTCAATCGCTCGAACAAGTACGCGTCGAGCGGGCGGACGATGTCCGGCGGGATCGACTCGAAGGCGCTGGAGCTGCCCAAGCAGATCTTCGGTTCGGCGCGGAACACGGAAGAGGCGGGGTCGCTGACGATCCTCGCGTCGTGCCTCGTGGACACCGGCTCGCAGGGCGACCAGGTGATCTTCGAGGAGTTCAAGGGCACGGGGAACATGGAGCTGATCCTCGACCGGAAGATCGCCGAGAGGCGGCTGTTCCCGGCGATCAATCTCGCGGGGTCCGGGACGCGGAAGGAGCACCTGCTGATGCCCGAGAACGAGCTGAAGACGATGACGGCTTTGCGACGGCGGATGTTGTCGATGCCGCCTCCGCAGCAGGTGGAGCAGCTGCTCGCGGCGCTCAAGCGGTTCCCGACGAACGAGGCGCTTGTGGGTGGCGCGGGTGGTGGGGGCTGAGAGCGGGGGGGGTCGGGACGGGTGGCGCGGGGGTATCAAGAGGCGATTCCAGCGAGTTCGCAATGCCCGAACCGGTGCGCGACGTTAGATTACGGGGCATGTCCAACCCCTCGTCGCCAGCCGGGGCCGGCGGCGCGATGCCAGTCTCGGGCGGTTCACGGATGCTGACGCGCGACGAGTTCGGGCGCCAGTTCGAGGGGTCGCGCCGCAAGCTCTGGTGGGTGGCGGTTTCGGTTCTGGGCCGGCGTGAGCAGGCGGACGATGTGCTGCAAGACGCCGCGATGATCGCGCTGGGGAAGCTGGATGAGTTTGATCCTGCGACATCCTTCGAGGCGTGGATGGCTCAGGTGGTGCGGTTCGTCGCGCTCAACGCGGCCCGCAAGCGTGCGAGGCGTGCGGCATTGGCGGCCTCGGGCTCGGAGGAGCCGGTGGCGCCGGAGCGGATCGATGGGCTTCGGATCCGGAGCGACGGGTCGGTGCCCCGCGACCAGCAGGCGTTCGACGATCGGGTCGTTCGGGCGCTCGACGGGCTTCCGGAGATCGCGCGGGCGTGCCTGCTGCTGCGGGCTGTTGAGGGCCTCTCCTACCGGGAGATCTCGGTGTTGCTCTCGATCCCGGAAGGAACAGCGATGAGCCACGTGCACCGCGCCAGGACGGCGATGAGACGCTCACTCTCGGGTGACGGCGCGAAGGGGGGTGCGGAGTGACCGACCACGGCACGCTGGACTCCGACCCGCGCGGGGACGATGCCCTGATCGCGCGTTACCTCGACGGCGCATTGACGGGTGAGGAGCTGCGCGCGTTCGAGGGGCGGCTGCGCGCCGAGCCGGCGCTGCGAGAGGCCGTGGAGCTGGATCGGAGGATGGTGGCATCGCTGGGGGCGACGCTCGGTCCGGGCGGCCTTTCGACGGCGGGCGTGTCGGAGACTTCGAGCCAAAGCGGGCGTCGTTCGCCGGCACGATCGCGGCGCAGGAGAGTCGGGCTTGCGATCGCGGCGGGGATGGCGATCGTCGTGTCCGCCGCGGCGTTGTGGTATCAGCACGTGTCGACCTCGCAGCTCCCGCGGATGGCGGGTCGGACGCCGGTGGAGATCTACACCAGCGAGGTGGGGGGCGGTTTCACGGCTGATTGGGTGTGCGCCGACGATGCCCAGGCGCTGAGGTTCACGCGTGAGCGGTTCGGCAGCGGGCTGCTCTTTGCCGAGCGGCCGGGCGTTTCGGTGGTGGGATGGGGGTACGCCGAGGGGGCGATCAGTGATCGCGCTGCGGTGCTGCTAGCGACGTACGAGGACAAGCCGATTGTGGCGATCGTGGATCGGAAGGCCAGGGACCGGCGCCTGGCCGATCCGACGCTGTCGGACCCCAACCTCCGGATGTTCAGGCGTGAGGTGGGAGCGTTTGTCGTGTACGAGATCACGCCCATGCAGGAGCCGGTGCTCGCGGCGCTGGCCTATGCCGTCGGGGATGATGTGCAGTTGGGTCCGGGCGAGAAGGGGCAGCGTGCGGGGGTGAGGCCGACGGGTCCGAAGCCACCGGCGCGGGACGGCAAGTGACCGGTTCTGGCACGGGCCTGAGACGGCCCACGAGTTGAGATCGAGTCTCAATGGCCTACGCTTGCGCCGTGACCCGCGATCGTGGACCGCGGGCGTGCGGAGCGTCTGTGTGAGCGAGCGACCAAAGGCGGACGGGGTTCGAGCGACGGCCCACATCGGCTCGTGCGCCTGCGCGCCGGGGGAGTGCGCGTGCGAGGCGGGCGGCTCGACCGTGCGGGGTGAGGTGCCCCTGACGTCGATGGAGGTGGGCCAGGTCGGGCTGGTGACGCGGACGCTGCTTTCGGCGCAGGACGATTCGCTGCTGCGCGCGATGTTCGCAATGAGGCCCGCTCCGGCCTCAGGCCCCGCACGGCCTCCCGGTAGTTTTGCTCAGGCCCACCGAAGGGCCGTGCAAACCGT
>JAPKGU010000039.1 GCA_026647565.1 Phycisphaerales bacterium
GATCGCGGTGAGCATGGTCTTGAGCACCGTGAAGTCCTTGAACCTGAACTGGTTCACGATGACGTTGTAACGCGTCACGCCTCCCTTGTGCAGCAGGAAGCCGAACACAAGCCCCGTGATGATGCCCATTAGCAGCGTCTTCGGATCCGCAATCGCATGGTCAAACATGGGAAGCCCCCTTCGTGGCGGTGCGCCCGCCGAAACCGAACATGAGTGCGGCGGCGACGACGCCGGAGATGAACATGCTGACGAAGAACGTCCATGAGGAGACGGCCAGTTGCAGGCCGCCGGAGATGCCGTGGCCGGAGGTGCAGCCGCCGGCCATGCGTGCGCCGAACATGAGGATGAAGCCGCCGATGAGGGCCGCGGCGTATCGCTTGGCTCGCGAGGGTCCGAAACGCTCGGCCCACACGCCGGGCACCGCGCGGCCCTGGAAGTCCCTCGCGAGCCACGCAGCGAGGAACGCGCCGGCGATCAGAGCGATATCCAAGGCCATCTGCCAGTCGAGGATCGGCTTGAAGCCACCACCCTTGGCCCCGTACTCCTTGACGAAGTACGCGTTGGCCTCGGCGTGCTCGGGCGCGACCGCTCCGATCAGACACTCCGCAGCGCCGACGAACGACGTGCTGGTTCCGAGGGCCTTGTTCATGAAGTAGAACGTCGCCCACGACAGGATGCCGATCCCGGCACCCACGAGATACGGGGACCAACGTGAGATCCGAAGCGGGTTTGGCATGTGTGGCTCCCTTCGGGGCGACCATTGCCGCCGCCCCGCGTTGAGAGCCCTCAACGCGTCTTCCGGTTCCCGGATTGACCCTTTGGAGGGTGATTTCGCGCGCGTTGCGACGGCCCGGATGAGATCGCGCGCAGACGCCGCTCGAGGTCGATCGACATGGTCCCCGTCGACAGGGCTGCGCAGACATTCTGTGTCAGGTCCAGTTCCGCGAACACCGCGCGGCAGCGCTCGCACACGACGGACTGTCCGATCGGGAATCCGCGGCCCGCGTCCATGGCGTCGAGTTTGGCCCGGAGGAGATCGAAGCAGACCTGCTTCTCATAGATGGGGGCGGGGGCGTCGCGCTGCGGCACGTGGCTCATCAGCTTCCCTCGCAGGAGTAGCCTCGCCCGATGCACGCGCGTCTTGACCGTCTGGGGCTTGATGCCGAGCGCCGCCGCCACGTCCTCCGTCTCCAGCTCCAGGATGTCCTTGAGCACGATCGCGAGCCGGAACTCGTCCGGCAGCGACGCGATGGCCCGCTCCATGGTCCCGATCGCCTCACGCTTCGCCGGGATGTCTTCGAGTGTGGGACTCGACGCCAGCGACAGGTCCGCCACGGTCGTGTCCTTGAAAGGCGCAAGATCGGTTAGCGATCTGGGTGTGCGGCCGGCACGCCTGGACTTCTTGCGCCACAACCTCACCGCGATGGTGTACAGCCACGTTCCGGGATCACTCTCGCCCCGGAAGGTCGCCCACTTGCGGAAGGCCTGCGTGAAGGTCTCCTGGACGAGGTCCTCGGCCTCGTGGCGCGAGCGGGTGAGTCGGAGCGCAAGCCCCATCAGGCGATCGCCGTGCGTCTCAACGAGCCGATCAATCGCTTCGCTCGCGATCGTGTCGGATGTGAGCGGGGCTCCCGGGGGCTGCTTCGCAGTCGTGGCCCGGCGTCGCGTGATGGCTCGGGCTTGCTCCACGGCTTCAGCATACGCCCGGACCCTCGCGACCCCCAACCACCAAACGCCCGCGCCACGCCGGGATCTCTCCCGGTCGCAACGAGGGCGATTGGCTCTCGATTGTCACCGGCGCTCAAGCCGGCGGGTGGGGTCAGTTCCCGCCCGTCGCCTTCGACGCCTCATCCGCCGGAAGCGTGTACGTCGCCTCGGCGCCATTCCCCAAGGGCCGAACCTGAATCAACTGTCCATCCTCGGTCCGCCACTCACCCCCCGTGATCCCCGCGCCCTCAGGGATCCCAGCCGCGTTGATCGTGACCTGCTTCTGGTCACCCTCGGTCTCGAAGATCATCTCGCCCTCAACCGGCACGCGGCTGCCATCCTCAAGCTCGACATACCCCGTGAACCGCTGCGTGATGATGTTCGTCGCCACCGCGCCGATCGCGGAGCCCGCGATCAGCAGCACGATCCCGCCCGCCCAAAGGTGACGCTTCGACACGCTCCGTCCGTTGCTACCAGCCATGATGGCCTCCTCGACTCTGAGATTCCGATCCGGCATCAGCGAACCGGGACCATCCCGGTCCATCAGCACCCTCATCGCTCGCGCGATGCGATCTTCCGTTCCATGCGCTCCCGCCTCCGACGCCCCGCGCTGCGAATCGACTCTCGCCACGTTGTCCCGGTTCGTCTTCTTCATCGCGCACCCTCCGTTCCCGTTTCCTCATCCTCCAGCACGCGTGCCATCTCCGCCCTCGCACGCGACAATCGACTCTTCACCGTCCCCGCCCTCGTCCCAAGCACACGCGCGATCTCGTCGACGCAAAGCCCCTCGAAGTAGTGCAGCGCCAGCACCGCCTGGTGCTCCACGCTCAGCGACTTCAGTGCCCGGCTCACGTGCTCCGCCGTTTCGTGATCGGACTGCTCGCTCACGCTCCCGGTGTCCCGCGCGACCGCCTGCTCCCGCCCGCGCCGCCGCCGCTCGCGCTCCAGGTGTCGGTTCACCTCGTTCGTCGCGATCCGCAGCAGCCAGTGCCGGAACGACAGCCCGCGGTCCTTGTACGTCCCGATCCGGTTCATCGCCCGGATGAAGGTCTCCGCGGCGATGTCCTGCGACGCGTGCGTGTCGCCGACGCGCCGGAAGATGTGCCCGAGGATCGCCCCGTAGTGCGCCAGGTACAGCGGCGCGAACGCCCGCCGGTCCGTCTTCGCCCGCTCGATCAGCAGCAACTCCTCCAGCGCCGTCGGCGATGCCGGGCCGCCCTCCGATCCTGCGAACTGCGCGGGTCGCTCGGCGGCAGGCGTTCTGGATTCACAGTCCCCTGCACCGATCCGCACCGAGATGGCCGCGCCGTCGCTCACGCCCATATCAACCCCGCCGATGTACCTCGGGTTCCCATCATCCACATCTTTCCTCGTCATTGCCGCCTCTTTACACGTCTTCCGACTTTGCCTTTCCTCTCTCTTCTCCGCGTTCCTCCGCTCCCTCCGCGTTCTCTTCATCTTCTTCGCGCCTTCGCGGTCTTCGCGTTCAATCGCCTCTCCCCTACACTCGGCCCATGTTCGGTTCCCACCTCTCCATCGCCGGCTCCATGGTCAACGCCCTCCTCGAGGCGGAGAAACTCACCCTCGACACCGTCCAGGTCTTCACCAAGAACCAGCAGCAGTGGAAGGCCAAGCCCCTCGATCCCGCGATGGTGAAGGAGTGGGGGACCGAGGTCGCGCGGCTCAAGTGGTCCGACCGCATCGTCTCCCACGCCTCTTACCTCATCAACCTCGCGAGCGCCGACGACGAACTCTGGGAAAAGTCCATCGCCCTCATGCTCGACGAGATCGAGCGCTGCGAGACGCTCGGCATCCGCTACCTCGTCCACCACCCCGGCGCCGCCGTCGGCCAGACCCGCGAAGAGGGCCTCGCCCGCATCGCCAAGGCCTACAAGAAGCTGTTCAAGTCCACCAAGGGATACACGACCGTCTCTTGCCTCGAGAACACCGCCGGCGCCGGCTCAACCCTCGGTCGCTCATTCGAGGAACTCGGCTCGCTTCGCGCCATGATCCTCGAACAGACCGCCTGCCCCGACTCCCGCATCGGCTATTGCATCGACACGTGCCACGCCCATGCCGCGGGGTACGACATCAGCACGCGAGCCGGAGGCGACGCGATGCTGGGCTTTCTCGACTCCCTCTGCGGCATCGCCAACGTCCGAGTCCTCCACCTGAACGACTCCAAGGCGCCCGCCGCGTCCAACAAGGACCGCCACGCCCACATCGGCGAGGGCACCATCGCCGGCGGCACCACTCCGAAGAAACTCGCAGCCAGCGGCTTCGCCTCCGTCCTCGCCCACCCCGCGTTCGGCAAGGTCCCAAAGATCATGGAAACCCCGAAGGAAAGCGCCGAGGACGGCACCCCCATGGACACCATAAACCTCAACCGCCTCCGCTCCCTGCTCCCGACCTAGACAGTCTTCCATTGCCCATTGCCCATTCTGGCCCGGCGAACGCCCTCCCCCCTTTGCTCGTATCTCGCTTCACCGGCACCCCCGCCGGTGCCGATAACATCCCGGAACCACCCCGGGCGAGGGCACGCTCTCACCCGAATCTGTTCCGCCTCATCCTCTGTTGACAGGTCAAGATATGCCCCCATCCACTCCACGCTCTCTCCGCCCGGCGCTTCCGCTCCTCCTCGCCGCGGGGCTTTTGGTTGCGCCTTGTGGCTGCTCCTCCGGTCCCGCCAGGGAGCAGCCCTCCGCGAACAGCGGTGCCGAGGCCATCGACGTCGCCGCGTCCGAGTCCGTCACCAAGGCCGAGATGCTCCGTGCCGAGGGGAACATCGAGGCGGCCCTCGCCGAGTTCGAGCGCGCCATTGAGGTCAATCCCGACCTCACCGTCGCCTACCTCGGCGCCGGCGACATCTATCGCGAGCGAGGCGACTACCCCGAGGCCGAGAAGCGCTACGCCCAGGCCGCGGACCTCGAGCCTCGGAACTTCGACGCCCAGTACAAGCACGGCCTCACGCTCCAGCTCCTCAATCGCGTCAGCGAGGCCGTTCGCGCCTATCTCCGCGCCCTCTCCATCCGTCCGGACGACTTCGAGGCCAATCTCAATCTCGCGACCGCCTACCTCCAGCTCCAGGAGGCCGCCCAGGCACTCCCCTACGCGCAGCGCGCCGTGCGACTCAACCCATCCTCAGGCCCCGCCCGCGTCAACCTCGGCTCCGTCTACGCCGCGATGAACCGCCACGCCGAAGCCGTGACCGAGTACCTCCAGGCCGCGGAGCAGATGGAGCTCTCCCCGGAGCTCCTCCTCAACCTTGCCGATTCCTACGGCAAGATCGAACGCTACACCGAGATGATCGGCACGCTCGAGCAGCTCGTCGCTCGCCATCCCTCCGCGATCGCCTACGAGCGCCTCGGCTTCGCCCGCTTCCGAGTGAAGGACTACGACTCGGCCCTCCAGTCCTTCCAGAGCGCTCTGGCCATCGACGCCAACCACTACCCTGCGCTCAACGGCGTCGGCGTCTGCCAGCTGAACCGTTTCCTCTGGAGCGACAGAAGAGACCGGACCGCCCTCGACGAGGCCATGCGCGCTCTCAAGCGATCCCTTCAGATCCAGCCCAATCAGCCCCGAATCGTCGAACTCGTGACGCGCTACGGTTAACCCCGTATGACGCCACCCCCAGCCACGACTTCCCAGCCCGACACCCAGTTCGCGCTCTTGGAGGCCTTCCCGACCCCCGCCGATCACCCCTTCGTGATCGAGCACGTCGCCGAGGAGTTCACGTCCCTCTGCCCGGTCACAGGCCACCCCGACTTCGGCTCCGTCACCGTCCGCTTCGTCCCGCGCGCCCCCGGCGCCAAGGGCACCTGCGTCGAGCTCAAGTCACTCAAGGTCTACCTCCAGGCCTTCCGCAACCAGGGCATCTACTACGAGGCCGTCACCAACCGCATCCGCGACGACCTCGCCCGGCTCATGAACCCAACCTGGCTCCTCGTCAAGACCGACTGGCGAGGGCGAGGCGGCATCCGCTCCACCATCCGCGCCACCCACGGCGATGTCCCCTCGAACTGGCTTTCCTGATCGGCCCCGCCGACCCACACTTCCGGAGACTTCGCATGCCCCCTTCCACCGCCGCACCCCGCACACTCATCAAGGACATGGAGCCCTCCGCACGCATCAAGGGCGGCTTCTCCATCGCCAACGCCCAGCTCGGCCGCACCCGAACCGACAAGCCCTACCTCCGCTGCCTCCTCGGCGACAAGACCGGCCAGGTCCCGGGCCGCATGTGGACCATCGAAGAGTCCACATTCAAGCGCATCCCCACCGACGGCTTCGTCTGGGTTGAGGGCGAGACCCAGAAGTACGACGGCGAACTCCAGATCATCATCCACGTCATCGACACCTACGACCCCACGCCCGAGGAGATGCGCGAGCTCCTGCCCGCCACCAAGAACGACGTCGACGCCATGTTCGCCGAGGTCGTGCAGCTCCTCGACACGCTCCAGCACCCCGCCATGAAGGCCCTCGCACGCGTCTATCTCGACGACGCCTATCTCATGGACCAGTTCCGCGCCGCGCCCGCCGCCAAGAGCATGCACCACGCATACCTCGGCGGCCTGCTCGAGCACACGCTCATGCTCATGCGCCTCGCCGACCGCGTCTGCCCCCTCTACCCGCGCATCAGCCGCGACATCGTCCTCATGGGCCTCTTCCTCCACGACCTGGGCAAGACCCGCGAACTCGTCTACGACCGCGCCTTCTCCTACTCCGATCGGGGCGAACTCATCGGACACATCGTCGAGGGCGCACTCATGCTCCACGACAAGACCCAGCAGGTCATGCGCGAGCACGGCGTCCGAGTCCCAGCAGACGCCGCCATGGTCCTCCAGCACATCATCATCAGCCACCACGGCGTACCCGAGTTCGGCGCCGCAAAGATCCCCGCGACTCCCGAGGCCATCCTCGTCTCCATCCTCGACAACCTCGACGCCAAGACCACCATGGCACTCGCCGTCGCTCGTCCCGAGCACGCCGACCAGGACCTCGGCGGCAACTTCACCGAGCGCCAGTGGGCCCTCGACACCAAGCTCTTCCGCCCCAACCCACTTGCCTGAGCTCACTCGTTGCCTGTGGTGGCGCCGCTCTCCAGAGCGATGTACCTCTTGCCTTCCCCCTCTGCCCCTTTGTCCCTTGGTCCGCCCGCCCCTTCTTCTGCATCCTCAGTACACTTCCCGTGTCCCTCGGGAGTGTTCCCATGTCCGACGCCGAGGAATCGACGGTCCGCGTCAACTTCGGGAAGCCGATGCCGCTCTTCCCGCTCGAAGCTGTCACCCTCCTCCCGCAACAGGTCCTGCCCCTCCACATCTTCGAGCCGCGCTACCGCCAGATGATCGAACACGCCCTCGACGGCTCCGGCCAGTTCGCGATGGCGGTGTTCAAGGGCCGCGCGTGGAAGCAGCAGTACCACGGACGTCCGCCCCTGATGCGGGCCGTCTGCATCGGCCAGGTCGCCCAGCACGAGAAACTCCCCGACGGCCGCTTCAACGTCCTCCTGCAGGGCGTCTGCCGCGCTCGGATCGCAAGCGAGATCCCGCCCGACGAAGAACGCCTCTATCGCGCCGCAACCCTCGAACCCATCGATGCCGCCCCTCACGATGACGAAGAACTCGCCGACGCTCGGGAGTTCCTCGAACAAACCCTCACCGAGGGGCCCCTCGCCCAGCTCGCGGCATCCCGCGCCGTCCTCGAGTATGTCCAGAACGAGCAGATCCCCACCTCCGCACTCCTCGAACTCGTCTCCTTCACCATGCTCAGCGGCAAGTCCCTCCGCTACCGACTCCTCGCCGAGGGCGATATCCAGCGTCGTGCCTCCATCATCCGCGCCGAACTCCTCTCCCTCGGCAACCTCATCCAGAGAGCCGCCGCACAGAAACCAGAGGATTGGCCCAAAGGCCTCTCCTGGAACTGATCGGTACCCGAAATCCACACCTCACCACGCGGAACTACACTTCGGTAAGCGGGTACAAACTTAGAGAACCCCCATCGGACACCATTCGCCCGCGTCGGAATCCAAGCGAAGGTCGGCCCAAGGAGTGCGTGAGATGAACCGCCAGACCGTCACCGCCCGTCAACACACCCGTCGCTCACTCGGCTTTTTCGCCTCGCTCGCCCTCGTCGCCGCAGCCGCGACCGGCTGCAACAACGCCGGCCAGGGCGCCGCCTCCGGAGCCGCCCTCGGCGCGCTCGCCGGAATGGGTATCGGCTCACTCTCCGGCGACATGGGCAAGGGTGCCGCGGCGGGCGCGATCATCGGCGGCATCGGCGGCCTCATCATCGGCGACCAGAACAACCGCCGCTCCGGCAACAACACCTATCCCGACTGACCCGCGATCTCCTGGGCTTTGGGGTAGATCGGCTCTCCGAGCCGATCCTTGTCCTGATCTTGGTGGCACCGCTCTCCAGAGCGGTGGCTCCATTCTCCCGAACCGCGCGCAAGCGGACCTTTCTTTGCTGCTCCGTCCTTTCTTCTTGTCCATCCGGGCTCTTTCTTCTCTGTGTTCTCAGCGCCTCTGTGGTGAGTCTTCGTCCTTTCCGCCATTGCCCATCGCCCTCTTCCACACCATGCGCGTCCTCGGCATCGATCCCGGCCTCCGCATCACCGGCTACGGCTGTATCGTGCACACGCCCGGCCGCCCGGAGATCATCGAGGCTGGCGTGATCCGCCTGGTCTCGCCCGCTGACACCGAGCGTCGCCCGGTCTCCGACCGGCTGGCCGAACTCGACACCGACCTCTGCGCCCTGCTCGACCGCGTCGCGCCCGACGTCGTCGCCGTCGAGGGGCTCTTCGCGCACTACAAGCACCCCGCCACGGCGATCGCCATGGGCCACGCCCGGGGCGTGATCCTCCTCGCGATCCGTCGTCGGAACCTGCGGCTCATGGAGCTCAAGCCCCTCGAGGTCAAACGCTCCGTCACAGGCCACGGCCAGGCGAAGAAGGACCAGATGCAGGCCGCGATCCAGACCCTCTTCGGCCTCGCCGCGCCGCCCAAGCCCCACGATGTGGCGGACGCCCTCGCGATCGCCCTCGCCGCCGCGCGCCGCGCCTCCTCTGCCCACACCCCGGTCAGCGTTCCGGGCGGCGCGTGAGACGGTCCCAGTCCCCGGGCGCCCTCGCTTACACTCTCCCCGCATGACCGAGCACGCCGCGAAACTCACCGCCCAGGTCCTGATCGTCGAGGACGAGCCCGAGCACGCCGAGCTCATGGCCGATGCGCTCAAGAAGCCCGGCCACGTCTGCACAATCGTCAACTCCGTCCCCGCCGCGATGGAAGAGCTCAAGGGCGGCGGCTTCGACGTCATCATCACCGACCTCCGCATGCCCAACTCCGCGGGCGTCTCCGGCATCGCCCCGGACGGCGCCGACGCCGGCCTCAAGGTCCTCCAGGAGGCACGCAAGCTCCAGCCCTCCGCTGAGACGATCATGGTCACCGCCCACGGCGACGTGCCCACGGCTCGGGCAGCGTTCAAGCACGGCGCCTTCGACTTCATCGAGAAGCCCCTCGACCTCGAGGTCTTCCGTTCCCTCGTGAATCGCGCCGCCGAGACCGCGCTCCTCCGCCACGAGTCCGGCCCCCTCGGAAACCTCGTCGCCGCCGACGGCTTCGAGGGGATCGTCGCGGGCTCCGAGCCGATGCGCCGCATCCTCCGCGCCGTCAAGGCCGTCGCGCCCTCGCCCCTGTCCGTCCTCATCACCGGCGAGAGCGGCACCGGCAAGGAACTCATCGCCCAGGCGATCCATCGGCTCTCCCCGCGCGCCAAGGCCCGCTTCGTCGCCATCAACTGCGCCTCCGAGGCCGAGTCCCTCCTCGAAGACCAGCTCTTCGGCCACGTCAAGGGCGCCTTCACCGGCGCGGAGAAGGATCGCGAGGGCGTCTTCGAGTACGCCTCCGGCGGCACACTCTTCCTCGACGAGATCGGCGACATGCCCCTCAAGATGCAGGCCAAACTCCTCCGCGTCCTCGAGACCGGCGAAGTCGTCCGCCTCGGCTCCAACGACACACGAAAGTCCGATGTCCGCGTCGTCTCCGCGACGAACAAGGACCTCCAGCAGATGGTGAAGGATGGCTCCTTCCGAGAGGACCTCTTCTTCCGCATCAACGGCGCCCAGGTCGCCCTCCCTCCACTCCGCGATCGGCGCGAGGACATCCCGCGCATCGTCCACCACGCCCTCGCGCGCTTCGCCGAGAAGATGCTCTCCGGCAAGCCCGTCCCCGCCGTGACCGACGCCGCGATGATGCGCCTCACGAGTTACAACTGGCCCGGCAACGTGCGCCAGCTGATGAACGTCGTGCAGAATGCGCTCGTCAACGCGGTCGCCGACGCCGACAGCGCCGTCACCATCGACGCCCGCCACATCCCCGCCGATGTCCGCGCCGCCGACGAGACCGACGACGCCGCATCTTCCGGCGGCTCCTCCGGCGCCTCACTCGCCGGCACATCCCTCGAACAGATCGAGAAACGCGCCATCCGCGAGACCCTTCGCCTCACCGGAGGAAACCGCGAGCACGCCGCGCAGCTCCTAGGCATCGGCGAACGCACCCTCTACCGCAAGCTCAAGGAATACGGCCTCCGATAAAGCAGGAGCGTCCTGACCCAAAAGGGAGCCCCGAGCGCAAGCTCGGGTGTCTTCACCCCGATCTTCTCTCTGCTCTCGTGCTTAGCTCCCGCTCCTGACTCTGCCGTTTGTCTCATTGCCATTTGCCCTCTCTGCCTCCGCATCCCTCTGATCCCTCCTCGCTCTCTGCGTTCTCTTCATCTTCGCTACCATCACCCCGCATGCACACGCTCGCGTCGCGCATCGCCACGCTCCTCTGCCGCTGGGACCTCCCCGGCCAGAAAGCATGGCTCGAGCGCGCCGGCGCACTCAAGAATCCCAACTGGACTAGCGCCGGCCACGCCGAGTGCAAGGGCCGTTGGCACGGCTACACCCTCCGCCTGAATCTCGCAGACTACCACCAGCGCGGCGCATACTTCTTCGGGCGTCTCTTCGATCTCCCTGTTCAGGTCGCCCTCCGCCGCGCCCTCAGCCGAGGCGATGAGTACCTCGACATCGGCGCCAATATCGGTCTCACCACGCTCATCGGCGCGCACGCCGTCGGCTCGAAGGGCACAGTCACCGCTATCGAACCCAATCCCGCCGTCGCTTCAGAACTCCGCCACCACGTGGACGCCAACCGGCTCACCTGGGTCCGCGTCATCGAGGCCGGCTTCAGCGACCGAGAGGAGACGCTCACCCTCACGGTGCCGCCCACCGGCAACACCGGCGCTGGCACCTTCGGCAAACTCCCGCCCCGCCACAAGGGCAAGACCTCCGCGACCTACGACGTCCCCGTCGTCATCGGCGACAACCACATCAAGCCCGACGGCCCGCCCCTCACCATCAAGATCGATGTCGAGGGGCACGAGAACGCCGCCCTTCGAGGCCTCACTCGCGCCATCACCGCCCGCACGCCCGCAATCATCGCCGAAGTGAACCCGCCCATGCTCACCGCCGGGCGATCCTCCGCCGCCGAGTTTCTCGCACTCCTCCATTCCTGGAACTACGAGATCTTCTCTCCCGGCGCGAGCGCCCGACCTCTCCGCCGCCCCGAAGAGTTCTGGCTCTCCCCCGTCTCCGACGACTGGCTCTGCGCCCAGCCGATCACCAACATCGTCGCCCTCGTTCCGGGCTCCGAGCACCACAAGCGGCTCACACCATTCATCCGCTCGCGCCCCGCCGACGCACCCGCCAATGCCGGTGCCGAGCACGCCGAACCCGACGCCTGACCCAACGACTCGCGCACCGAACCCGCTCCCGCGATCCCTACCATCGGCCATGAGCCACGGGTCCAACGCGAGTCCCACGTCCACACCGTCCAGAGTCCTCCGTTTCGAGGTCTCCACCGCCCCCGGCCGCGCCGACCCGAAGGGCGACGCCGTGCTCGCCCAGGCCCGCGCCCTTGGCGTTCAAGTGCAGAACATCCGCACCGCCCGCATCTACCTGATCGAAGCCCACGGCGGCCGCTCGACGCGCGACCTCGCCGATCTCCCGGCGCGCCTCCTGGCCGATCCGGTCGTTGAGGTCGCGAGCGAGGGCATCTCCCCCGCACCCGCCGGCGCCGCCACGATCGAGGTCCACCCCCAGCCCGGCGTCATGGACCCCGCCGCGCAATCCGTCGCCGAGGCCATCGCCGACCTCACCGGCGTCGCCGCCACCGTCTCAACCGGATGGCGCTACGACTTCAAGGGCATCTCCCCCGCCGACGCCGCGGCCTTCGCCCGCCGCGCCCTGGCCAACCCCGTCATCCACGAGATCCGCGAGAAGCCCTTCCACCCCGCCTCGCTCCCCTCGGGCCACGCCTACGCCCTCAGGATCACCCACGTTCCCATTCGCGACCTCGACGACGCCGCGCTCACATCCCTCTCCCGCACCGCCCATCTCTTCCTCTCGCTCGACGAGATGCGAGCCATCCAGGCCGAGTTCCGGCGCGTCGGTCGCGATCCCACCGACATCGAACTCGAAACCCTCGCCCAGACCTGGTCCGAGCACTGCGTCCACAAGACGCTCAAGAGCCGCATCAGTTACACCGCGCCGAACATCTCCACCGACTCGCTCACATGGACCCGGCGCCCCGGTCACACCGTCAACCCCGACGGCTCCGTCACCATCGACAACCTGCTCAAGTCCACCGTCGCCGCCGCGACACACGAGCTCATCGCCGACGGCATCGACTGGACCCTCTCCGTCTTCAAGGACAACTCCGGCGTCATCGCACTCGATGATCGCTGGGCCGTCTGCATCAAGGTCGAGACGCACAACCACCCCTCCGCCATCGAGCCCTACGGCGGCTCCGCCACCGGCGTCGGCGGCTGCATCCGCGACGTCATCGGCACCGGCCTCGGCGCCAAGCCCATCGCCAACACCGACGTCTTCTGCGTCGCCCACCCCGACCGCTGGACCGACGGCACACCCCGCCCCGGCGCATCATCCCCGCTCCCGAAGGGCACGCTCCACCCGCGCCGCATCCTCACCGACGTCGTCTCCGGCGTCCGCGATTACGGCAACCGCATGGGCATCCCCACAGTCTCCGGCGCCGTCGCATTCGACGACCGCTACATCGGCAACCCCCTGGTCTTCTGCGGCTGCGTCGGCCTCCTCCCTCGCAACCGTGTCAAGGGCGCAGCCCGCGTCGGCGACCTCATCGTCGCCCTCGGCGGCCGCACCGGCCGCGACGGCATCCACGGCGCGACCTTCTCCTCCTCCGAACTCACCGACACCCATGCTGACGAGTTCGGCCACGCCGTGCAGATCGGCAACGCCATCGAGGAGAAACGCACGCTCGACGCCATTCTCCGCGCCCGCGACGAACACGGCGAACCGCTCTACCACGGCCTGACCGATTGCGGCGCCGGTGGCTTCTCGTCGGCAGTGGGGGAGATGGGCGCGACCCTCGGCGCCCAGGTCGACCTCGACCGCGCGCCCCTGAAGTACGACGGGCTCTCCTACACCGAGATCTGGATCTCCGAGGCCCAGGAACGCATGGTCCTCGCCGTCCCGCAGTCCAATCTCGCTTCCCTCCAGCGCATCTGCGACGAAGAGGGCGTCGAGCTCTCCGTCCTCGGCACCTTCGGCACCCCCGGCGAGGACCTCATCCTTCGCTACAAGGGGACCGAAGTCGGTCGCCTCTCAATGCACTTCCTTCACGACGGCATCCCCACGCCGCTGCGCGAGGCCTCGTGGACACCGTCGCCCGCGCCCGCACCCTCGAACTCCACCCGCCCCTCCACACAAGGCGCCCTCCTGGCCCTCCTCGCACACCCCGACATCGCTTCCAAGCACTGGATCATCCGCCAGTACGACCACGAGGTGCAGGGCAACACCATCCTCAAGCCCCTTGTCGGGCCGCGCGGCGTCGGACCCGGCGACGGCTCGGTCATCGAACCAATCCCCGGCAGCAACCGAGGCATCGCCGTCGCCTGCGGCCTCCAGACGCCCGTCGGCGACCCGGACATCGGGGGCGATCCCTACCAGATGGCCCTCGCCGCCATCGACGAGTGTGTCCGCAACCTCGTCTGCGTCGGCGCCGACCCCGACCGCATCGCCATCCTCGACAACTTCTGCTGGCCCAGCTGCCAGAAGCCGGAGAACCTCGGCTCCCTCGTCCGCGCCGCTGAAGGGTGCTACGACGGCGCCAAGGCCTACAAGACCCCCTTCGTCTCCGGCAAGGACTCGCTCAACAACCAGTTCACCATCCCCGGCGAAGGCGACCAGCCGCCGCGCACGATCCAGATCCCGCCCACGCTCCTCATCACCGGCCTCGGAATCGTGCCCGATCTCTCGCGCGTCAGCACCAGCGACGCCAAGCGCCCCGGCTCGGTCATCATGCTCGTCGAGCCGTTCACGACCTCCCTCGGACTCGGCGCGTCCAGGTACGCCTCGGCGTTCGGACTGAACGCCACCGACGGTTCCGCCGCAATCCCCCGCGTCGATCTCGCATCAGGCCCCAGAGCCGCGCGCCTGATCGCCGAGCTCATGCGCGAACGCCTCATCCGTTCGGCCCACGACGTCTCGGACGGGGGCGCGCTGGTCGCGATCGCGGAGATGCTCATCGGAGCCCGCGGCGACCGCTCATCCCTCGGGCTTCGGATCGAGCACACCGACGCCGCGCCCCACGCCTTCGCGTTCTCCGAAGCGCCCTCACGTTACATCGTCGAGGTCGAACCCAGCCACGCAGCGCTCGTCAGCGAGCGGGCCACCAGAGCCGGCGCCAGAGCCTTACGCCTCGGCACCCTCGACGAGTCCGGCGCTCTCGCCTGGCCCGCCAACGGCCTCAGCGTTTCCGTCGAGGACCTCGTCCTCGCCTGGCGGGGCACGCTCGACTGGTGAGCCGCTCCAGGGCTCCCGACGCACCGACCGCCTCTTGCGATCGTTGCGACGAGACTCCAAAGGAAACGGCCCCGACCGCTTGGCCGGGGCCGCTCGATTGACGATCACAATCCACGAACTGATCAGCGAGCGCCGGACGCGGCGCCGCCGCCCGCGGCCTTGCCCGTGCCCGCGCTGCTCTTGGCGCCCGTGCCGGAGTGGGCCTCCACGCCGACCTCAGGCGTCACGGAAGGCGCCGTCGGCATGTAGAAGATCCCCTTCTCCTCCGGCTGTCCGTACAGCTGGGGGCTGAGGTACTTGCCGCGGGCCGAATCGGGCTTCGCACGCTCAACAACCGGCGGATTCTGCTGAACCCAGAGGTCGTTGCGCGTGGCCGTGATGGTCCACGACACCTTCATGCCGGGGACGCCGCCCGCGATCACGAACTCGTTGTTCTCGACTTCCGCCGCGATGTGCAGCATCGGGGCCGGAGCGCCGATCGGCGTGAGCTGGTACTGCGGGTCCTTGTTCATCTCATCGAAGTAGTGGGGCAGCGCAACGACCGCCGTGCCGGACCCGTCCATGATCGCCGTCCCCCGGTAGACCAGGTACGGCTCCGGGCTTTCGATCGCGTAGTGCAGGAGGTACATGTTCTCGGGGTCGTTGGGGTGATCGATCACGAAGCTCTTCGTTCCCGAGGCGCCCGTGTTGCCCGCGCTGAACACGCCGAACCCGTTCGTCGTCGACGTGACACCCACCACGCCATTCACGTTGCCGGTGGTGGAGCCGTTGCCGCGCCCGTAAACGCCCGTCGCGTTCTCTGAGTCCGCGATGCCGGACGCGCCGACCGTGTTCGCCCCGCCGGTGGCCGAGTTCGTCTGGCCCGCGACGCCGATGCCCACCGACGAGTTCGACTGGCCAAAGACTCCGTAAGTCGTGCCCGTCGTCTGCGTCGCAAGGCCGAACACGCCGCGCCCGCTCGTCGAGTTGCTCTGGCCGAACACGCCGTTGCCGCCGCCCGTCGAGGCGTTGTGCAGGCCCGTCACGCCGCGCCCGTCCGTCGAGTTCGACTGTCCATAGAACCCCGAGCCGGTGCCCGTCGTCGCGTTCGAGAAGCCGATCGCGCCGCGTCCGGCCGGCGACAGCACCTGCGCCCACAGCCCGTACACAGTGCCCGTCGGCGTGTTGTTCACCGCGTTGATCGCACGGGCAGGCCCGTTCGCCTGGATGCTGAACGGAAAGAGCGGCGATCCCACGCCGATGCCCACGTTCCCGCCCGTAAAGTAGATATCCGTGTTGTTCGCGTTGAACTTCCAGTCATTCTGCGCAAACGCGCTCGACACCGGCAGGCAGGAAAGCGCCCCGGCCACCGCCAGCACACGCGCAATCGATCCGATCTGACCACTCATGGCATACTCCTGTTCGCTTAGGGAGACATTCAGTCCCCGACGTGCCTCGGACGTGGAACCCGGCCGCAACCCGCGGCGTCGCCCTCCGCCCGACCTCCATCAAAGATTCCGCTCCGTCCCCCGGATCGCCCCTTCGGTTGTGCACGCCTCATCCGGCGCGCCCTCGCACCCTCGATCGCATGGCATTCCCCTTTCCGGGAGGGACAGGCGCACGGGCCACAAGCCCGCGCCGCGGTGACCACTACGGTCGGCTCGCCACTCGTCCCACGCCCACAAGATACACCACCACCCTTCCTCGGAACAGCGCGGCCTTTGCGCGTTTGCGCGATTCCTCCGATTCCGACCGCCTCGGTTCGGACAGTGTGCGGTTGCCACTGATACAGTCTGCATCATGGCGCGCCATCGACGCACCATCATCCGAAAGCGCTACGGCTCCGAGGGGCCGCCCGCCGGTTCCGCGCCCTCCGACACCGTGCTCTTCGAGGTCTCCTCCGAGGTCTGCAACCAGGTCGGCGGCATCTACCAGGTCCTCCGCTCCAAGGCGGCCCTCATCGCCGGTCGCTGGCCCAACCGGTACTGGCTCGTCGGACCCTACGTCGAGAACAAGGCGTCCGTCGAGTTCGAGCCGAGCCGCCCGCCCCGCTGGCTCTCCCGCGCGATCGAAACGCTCGCGGCAAAGGGCATCACCGTCCACCACGGGCGATGGCTCATCGCCGGCAACCCGAGGGTCCTCCTCATCCAGCGCGATCTCCCCTGGCAGGAGATCGACAGACTCAAGTACGAGTTGTGGTCCGAGCATGGCATCGAGTCTCCCGGCGGCGACCGCCTCGTCGACGAGTCGATCGCCTTCGCCGACAGCATGCGCCTGCTGCTCAGCGCCGTCTGCGACTCGCTCGGAGCCGAAGGGGCCGCGCCACCCGTCGACGAGGAAGAGCACTCCGGCCGGCGCGTCCTGGCTCACTTCCACGAGTGGCTCGGCGGGCTGGCCATCCCCCTCATCCGCAAGGCCCGCCTCCCCGTCGCCACCGTCTTCACCACCCACGCCACCATCCTCGGGCGATACATGGCCTCCAGCGAGGAGAACTTCTACGACCGCATGTGGTCCATCGACAACGCCGCCGAGGCCGCTCGCTACAACATCAAGGGAATCCACGGATACGAACGCGCCTGCGCCCACGGAGCACACGTCTTCACCACCGTCTCGCCCATCACCGGCGAGGAATGCGGCGCGCTCCTCGGACGCGTTCCCGACCTCTTCACCCCGAACGGACTCAACGTCTCACTCAACAACGTCGGACACGAGTTCCAGACGCTCCACGCAACCTACAAGGACGCCATCCACCGCTTCGTCATGGGGTACTTCTTCCCCTCCTACCACTTCGATCTCGACCGCACGATCTACATGTTCACCAGCGGCCGCTTCGAACCGCGAAACAAGGGATTCGACCTCTGCCTCGAAGCCCTCGCTCGACTCAACGCCCAGATCAAGGAGTTCGATCTCGGCGTGAACGTCGTCTTTTTCTTCATCACCCAAAGACAGACCCGCAGCATCGATCCGGAGACACTTCGCCTCCGTGGCGTCCTCAACGAACTCGACAACGTCTGCGAGAACATCCTTGAGGGCGTCGGCAAACGCATGTTCCCGCTCGCCGCTTCCGGACAGCGCGCCAATCTCGACGCGCTCGTCGATCCCTACTGGTCCCTCCGCTACCGGCGAATGCAGCAGGCCTTCCGACGCAACGGGCTCCCACCCGTCGTCTCGCACCACCTCGAGAACGACTGGGCCGATCCCGTCCTCAACCACATCCGAAACCTCGGCCTCTGCAACCGGCCCGACGACCCCGTCAAAGTCGTCTATCACCCTGAGTTCATCTCGCCCACAAGCCCCCTCTGGGGCATGGACTACGACCAGTTCGTCCGGGGCACCCACCTCGGCGTCTTCCCATCCGCCTACGAGCCATGGGGGTACACGCCCCTCGAGTGCATGGTCGGCGGCACGCCCGCCATCACCTCCGACCTCGCCGGCTTCGGCGGCTACGTCGCCGAGCGACATCCCGATCACGATGAATGGGGCATGACCGTTCTCAAGCGCCGCGGACGCTCCTTCCACGACGCCGCCGCCGACCTCGCACGCTGGATGCTCGCCTACTGCCGCCTCGATCGGCGCGGACGCATCGCCATGCGCAACGCCGTCGAGAGCAAGAGCTGGGACTTCGACTGGACCCGGCTCGGCACCGCCTACCACCGCGCCCACGACCTCGCCCTCGAACGCGCCGCACGCGAGGCAGGGAACTCCGCGTGACCGCCGCCAAGCCCCAGCCACCCCACGTCGAACTCCACACCGACGGTGCCTGCTCCGGAAACCCCGGCCCCGGCGGATGGGCCTACGTCCTCAAGCACGGCGCCAGCGGCAGGGAACGCGTCGCCAGCGGCGCCGAACACGACACCACCAACAACCGCATGGAGCTCCGCGCCGTCATCGAAGGACTCTCCGTCCTCAACAAGCCCACGACCGTCGACCTCTACTCCGACTCCAAGTACGTCCTCGACGGTCTCAAGACCTGGATCCACAACTGGAAGAAGAAGGGCTGGAAGACCGCCGACAAGAAGCCCGTCAAGAACCAGGAACTCTGGATGAAGCTCGACGAGCTTGCCTCGCGTCACGACATCCGCTTCCACTGGATCAAGGGCCACAACGAGCATCCCGAGAACGAGCGATGCGACCAGCTCGCCGTCGAGGCCCGCGAGGCGCTCGTCCGCGCCGGCTGATCGCCCCTCCCCCCCGCTCAGCGATCCAACGCCGACGCCATCCGGGCGATCATGTCCACCTGCCCCGGAGTTGCCGTCACCGTCAGCGTGTTCTCGGATGCGTCTACCTCGAACGAACGGGGCACCGCGCACTGCTTCATGCGTGGGTTCGCGTTCAGCGCCAGCCCGAGCACGTGCCGGACCTCCGCCGCCCGCGCGCGTTCCAGCTTCACCGTCCTGGACTCGGTGATCGCGCGATCTTCCAGCGGCCCCTCCGCGTCAAGCACCCGCACGATCTCCTCGATCGCCTCGATCTGCGCCGCCGTCGATCTCACCCACAGCGCGTTCGACCCGGCATCGACCGCGATCGCCCGCTCCCGAGACACGATCCGCAAACGCTCCGACACCGTCCCCGCCGCCCGCAACACCTCGGCCATCTCCATCGCCGCCGTGTTCTCCAGCGCAATGAGCCGGCCCTCGATCGCAGCGCTCGCCCGCTCCGGCACGACCTGCTCCGGCTCGACCTGCGCCGGCGCCGACAACTGCCCCACGATCCACCTCACGCCCTCGATGATCCGAGGCGGCGCCTTCACGAAGATCCTCCCGCCCACGATCGACAACGACGACACGTCGCCCCCGTTGTCGGACCACTGCTCCGGCTCGATGAACCCCGTCACCAGACTCGTGATCTCCTCCTCGGAAACGACGCCGCTCTCCAGCACCGCCGACACGTCGATCGTCGCAAGCACCCGCTCCGACAGGTCGAACGCGCGCCCCGACGCCACCCGCAGCACGCCCCCGGAAAGGCGATGGTCGATCTCCCCGCTCATCGCCGCACTCTCCGGCACCTCGCCCCGCGTCAGCCCGTCGCCGATCGCACGAAGCACCTCGTCCATGCTCCCGCCCGGCACGTCGATCCGCACCTCCGACACCGGCTCCACGCCCAGCGGCGCCAGAGACTCCCAGTCCACCACCAGCCGCACGCCCAAGTTCGCCGCAATCCTGGAGAGCACGTCCGCCAGCGGATCACCCTCCGCACGAATCGCGCCCACCGACACCGCCGCCGACTCCGTCCTCCCTGCCCCGCCCGGATACACCGACAGCCCCGTCGGCTGCTCGGCGTCGTTCAACGCCACCACGCTCGTCAGCAACGCCGCGCCCGCCACACCAAGCATCCCCATGTTCATCGCAAGTCTCCTTCGCGAAGGTGTCCTCGTCGCACGCCCGTACCGCGCCGCAAGCTCCGCGGCATCCCCCAACTCCCCGATCGCGTCCCGCGTCGCCCGCACCTCATCCAGACCCGTCAGCATGATGTCCCGCACGCGATCCCGCAGGTGCGAGTCCAGCTCATCCCGTATCGCCCGCCGCTCTCCGGGCGAAACCCGCAAGAGCGACGAGAGCACATCCAGCCACGCCCCGATCGGGTCCGGCTGTCGCAGGGGCTCCGCCCGCGCCCGCCCCCGCTCCATCAAAGCCGATTCCGTCCCGCGCATCTCTTCGCTCATCGCGAGGCCTCCCCTCGCCCGGCATCCGCTCCCGTGTCCGGACCGACCAACGCGTCCACCAGCGCCCGAAACGCGCGATGAGCCGCCAGCCGCTGCTCCATCCGCTTCCTCCCCTTCGCCGTCACGCGATACCACTTCCGCTTCCGACCCTCACCGTCCCCCTCCTCGTCCGCTCTCACCTCTTCCCACGTCCCCTGGATCAGCCCCGCCGACTCCAGCTCCTTCAGCAACGGATACAGCACGCCCGGCGTCAGCCGCACCCGCCCCTCAGACCTCACCCCAAGCTCCTTCGACACCGCGTACCCGTACCGAGGCGACTCGGCCAGAAGCGACAGCACCACCAGCTCCATGTCGTCCCGTTGTCCGCTTCGTCCGAGCATCGCCCGCTCCCTTCACGTTCCCGTGCAGGTCTCCAGATCCACTACGCCCGACTTGCCAATCGGTTTCGAATATATCGACTCCGGATATATCTATCAACGGCACAGGCCGCGATCGGGGACTTCGCCCTACCCCGCCCCACCCGCCACTTCCCTCCCTTGAGCCGGGGCCGACGCGGGGATAGTCTTTCCCGCACATGACTCCGGCCACGACCACCACGACGCCCCTCCACACCCCTCGCGGCTGACGCCGGACCCGCGAGCACGCCCAGTCACCACCCAAGCCCGGCCACTCGGTCGGGCTTGTTCGCTTCAAGGAAACACCTCGTGCCACGCATCACACTCCCCGACGGCTCCGTCAAGTCCTTCGACGCACCCGTGACCGCGCGCCAGGTCGCCGAGGCCATCGGGCCGCGCCTCGCCCTCGCCGCCGTCGGATGCAAGATCAACAGCGGTGGGGGGGCAGAGCTCCGCGACCTCTCCACCCTCATCTCATCCGACTGCACTCTCTCCATCATCACCGAGACCAGGCGCGACGCACAGGGCAACACCTCGCCCGATCCCGATGCGCTCTTCCTCTCACGCCACTCCGCCGCGCACGTCATGGCCGAGGCCATCCAGGACGTCGTCGGCGCCAACGAGAAGGGTGAACGCGTCCAGCTCGCCTACGGACCGCCCACCGACACCGGTTTCTTCTACGACATGTTCGTCCCCGCCGGGCTCAAGATCTCCTCCGACGACTTCGCCCGCATCGAGAAGCGCATCGCCGAGATCATCAAGGAAGATCGACCCTTCACACGCTACGAGATGCCCGCAAAGGAAGGACTCCCGAAGCTCGCACGCGAAGGAAACAAGTACAAGGCCGACAACGCCCTCCGCGCCATCGGATGCAAGGGCCTCCCAACCCAGCTCCCGGCTGGCATCAAGGCCATCGCCTTCGAGATCCCCTCGGGATCAGGCACCGTCGTCTCGGGATCCGGCCGAGGCACCTCCGGCGGCAGCGGCACCGGCATCGGCGGCTCCGACAGCGGACGCATCGCCGCCGCGATCCAGGCCGCCCTCGACGAGGCCTGCGGCTGCACCGAGAAGTGCAAGGACGAATCCTCTGCCGAGTGCAAGAAGTGCCGCGAAGACTGCGCCGCACAGCACGCCGGCGCCGCCGTCCTCTCCTTCTACGCCACCGGCACCCCCGGCAAAAACTGGGAAGACCTCTGCCGCGGCCCGCACGTGCCCAGCACCGCCCGCATCGGTGTCGTCAAGATCATGTCCCTCGCCTCCGCCTACTGGCACGGCGATGAGAACTCCGACCGCCTCATCCGCGTCTACGGCACCTCCTTCTTCAAGCAGAAGGACCTCGACGAGCACCTGAACCGCCTCGAAGAGGCCCGAAAGCGCGACCATCGCGCCATCGGCAAGACCCTCCGCCTCTTCCACATCGACGAGGACGTCGGCCAGGGCCTCATCCTCTGGACCCCCAAGGGCTCCGTCATCCGCAAGGAGCTCCAGGCATTCATCGCCGCCGAGCTCAAGAAGCAGGGATACACCGAGGTCTTCACCCCGCACATCGGGCGACTGGAACTCTACAAGACCTCCGGCCACTTCCCCTATTACAAGGATTCGCAGTTCGCACCCATCGTCGAGCGCAACGCCCTCGAGGAACTCTGCTCCTCCGGCTGCTCCTGCGCCGAGATGCTCAATCGCGTCGAAGGCGTCTCCGAGCGCCTCGCCCGCGGCCTCAACGAACGCGCCGGCAAGGAGATCATCTCCAAGGACCGCATCCTCCCCGATGAACAACTCGTCGAGGGCTTCATGCTCAAGCCCATGAACTGCCCGCACCACGCCAAGATCTTCGGCTCGGCGCCGCACTCCTACCGCGACATGCCCGTCCGCCTCGCCGAGTTCGGCACCGTCTACCGCTGGGAACAGTCCGGCGAACTCAACGGCATGACCCGCGTCCGAGGATTCACCCAGGACGACGCACACCTCTTCTGCACCGAGGACCAGATCCCCGCCGAGATCCAGGGCTGCCTCTCGCTCGTCAAGACCATCTTCAACGTCCTCGGCATGAAGGACTATCGCGTCCGCGTCGGCCTTCGCGATCCCGACTCCAGCAAGTACACCGGTTCCAGCGAATCCTGGGACAAGGCCGAGAAGTCCTGCATCGAAGCCGCGGCTTCGCTCGGCGTCTCGTTCAGCAAAGAGCCCGGCGAGGCCGCCTTCTACGGCCCCAAGATCGACTTCGTCGTCAAGGATGTCATCGGCCGCGAGTGGCAGCTCGGCACCGTCCAGGTCGATTACCAGATGGGCTTCCGCTTCGACCTTTCCTACATCGGGCCCGACAACCGCCCGCACCGCCCCGTCGTCATCCATCGCGCGCCCTTCGGCTCCATGGAACGCTTCTGCGGAGTGCTCATCGAGCACTTCGCGGGCGCGTTCCCCACCTGGCTCAGCCCCGAGCAGTGCCGCGTCCTCCCCATCTCCGACAAGTCCAACGACTACGGCCACAAGGTCCTCGCCGCGCTCCGCGCCGCGGGCGTCCGATGCTCCATCGACGACGCCAACGAACGCGTGCAGGCCAAGATCAAGGTCGCCGCGGACGAGAAGATCCCGTACCTCCTCATCGTCGGCCCGCGCGATGCCGAAACCAACTCCGTCTCCGTCCGCGTCCGAGGAATCGAGAAGGATCTCGGTACTCTGCCGCTGGCGAAGTTCGTCGAGATGCTCAAGAACGAGATCGCCGAGCGAAAGGCGGTGCTGGGCGTTATGCCGTGAATGCAAGCCCCGATAGGCGCGACGACTGGTATCGCCGCAAATACTGGTCGCCCGCGATCGAGCGGGCGTTCCGAGAGCGGCTGGCGAGGAGCCGATTGACCTTTCACAAGGCGCAGTACCTGCGGATCCAGGGCGCGACGCTCATCGAGCGGTCTGATCCGCGCTGCGTTCGGGCAGGGCTGGCGCTGTGCCGAGAAGTGATCGAGTCGTTCCCGGATGAGCGAAGCCAGCATGCGGCGTGCTGGAATCACATGGCCGACGCCCACCGAGCGCTGGGTCAACGTCCGGAAGAACTCGCGTGCCTTCGCCGCGGCGTGGAGTGTGAGAAAGTCTATCCGAACGTTACTGCGGGGAACGCGCTGGCCCTCGCGACGTACCTCGCACGATTCGGCGTTTTCGCCGACGCCGCCGAGATCGAAGCCTCACTCGCCTCCGATTCCCATTTAGGCGAGCGCCTCCTCCCGCTGGCGAGATTCCGGATCGAGTTCGTGCGTGCCGTGCTCGCAGACTGGCGAGGCGACATCCCCGCAGCGGCAACTCACGCACGGCAGGCCTTTCATGCGGCAGGTCGCAGGAAGTCGTGGATGCCCCGGCACGCGTCGCTCGGGCTCGTGCGGAACGTCCCAGCCGACATGAAGTCGCGTCTCTTCGATATTCTCCGTCGCGCAGCGACTTCCTGAACGATGCGGGGCGGCCGCCCCGCATCGTTTCCGGCCGAGCGCTCAACCCCGTGTCCGCGCCCGCCGCCGCTTGAACGCCATACAGCCGCACACCCACGCGCCCGCCCACGCGCTGCCGACCAGGCCACCGTCGATCCCGCCCCCCGTCACTGCCACGCCGAACAGGACAGCGCCCAGGAGACCACCGGCGATGGCTCCCAAGACCGCCGCTCCCGCAACGAGTCCGGTATCCGCACCAGACCACTCCGATCTGCACATTCCCGAACTCGCCCGCTTGCCGCACTGATCCATGGCCAGACTCCTTTCGGGTGACTTGTCCCCCCGGCCCGACATCTATCACCACCCGCCCCGATGCCGCGCAAGCCCCGTCAAACGCCTCGAAGCCGCCCCGATCGGCTACGCTTGGGCACCGCGGCAACCCGCCGCGCACGAGGACGCTCCATGGCGCTGACGCGAGACCAGATCACGATCCGGGCCGCAAGGGAACTCAAGGACGGCTATGTCGTCAACCTTGGCATCGGCATGCCCACCCTCGTCGCCAACCACATCCCGCCCGGCATGGACGTCTGGCTCCAATCCGAGAACGGTCTCCTCGGCATCGGCCCCTTCCCAAGCGAGGGCGACGTCGACCCGGACCTCATCAACGCCGGTAAACAGACGATCACCGCCCGCCTCGGCGCGTCCTACTTCTCCTCCGCGGACTCCTTCGCGATGATCCGCGGCGGCCACATCGACATGTGCATCCTCGGGGCGATGCAGGTCTCCGAGGAGGGCGACATCGCCAACTGGATGATCCCCGGCAAGATGGTCAAGGGCATGGGCGGCGCGATGGACCTCGTCGCCGGCGTCAGGCGCGTCGTCGTCACGATGGAGCACAACGCCAAGGACGGAACCGCAAAGCTCGTGAAGAAGTGCTCGCTCCCCCTGACCGGCCAGCGCTGCATCGACATGGTCATCACCGACCTTGCCGTGCTGGAGATGGACCACGCCCGCCGCCGCTTCGTTCTCAAGGAAGTTGCGCCCGGTGTCACGCCCGAAGAGGTCCGCGCCAAGACCGAGGCCCAGATCATCATCCCCGACAGCGTGCCCACCGTCGTGGACTGAGCAGCCGAGGCACGCCCCGCGCCGACCGAACCCGCGTTCCGCGTTCGACCTACTTCTTCCGGACCTTTCGGAAGATGTGGATCACCCGCTCCTTGATCGTGAAGTTCGCAAGGTCCTTGAGGTCGCCCGAATCCAGCAGCATCCCGCCGCACTTCCCGCACGCGTACATCTGCACGTGCTCCTGCTGCGGGTCAACGACCTGGAGCAGACCCGACTTGTCGCGCGGGCAGCAGGCCCCGCCCGGCGTCCACGTCCTCCGCCCGATCGAATCCACCTTGCGGTCGATCTCCGTGGCCCCGCCCTCGATCGTCATCACGCGCTCCAGCTCGTGCGCGTCGAACCACATGCTCCCGCACGCGGCACACCGGTCTACATAGAGATTGCCCTGAAGGCAGATCTTCTCCATCACCTGGCCGTCGTGGGGACAGTTCAGCTTCGGATCATCCTTCTGCTGCGGCAGACTCATGCGCGGCTCCTGCGTGGTCCATGGTTATCGGCGCGATGCCGGACGCTCCTCACCCAAACACGGTACGAAGTCGCTCGCGGAGCGTGAGCTCCGAAAGGTCCTTCAACTCCCCCGCATCGAGAAACAGCCCGCCGCACACCGAGCACTGCTCGAAACGCACGTGCGGCTGCCGAGGATCCGACATCGCGATCAGCGGGCTTCCGTCGCGAGGACAGTTGATCCGGCGCACGCTGTCGCGCTGCGAACCCCGCTCGCCCCGGCCCTTGTCGAGCCGCGCGACCTCGCCCGGCGTCTCGAGAATCCGACGCAACTCCAGCGCATCCAGCCACAGCCCAGAGCACGTCGGGCAGCGATCCACCTGCAGCGACCCGTTCACGTGCCGCTCCATCTTCGTGCCGCACTTCGGACAACTCACCATCGGTGCATGCGGGTCCGGCTCGATGTGCTTCTGCATAACCGCAGTATAAGGGATACGCGACTCCGAATGCAGGCCCTCGTCCCGTCGGGTTACCATCGGCACATGCAAACCCGCTGGTTTGACGCGCACCTGGACCTGGCGTGCCTGGCCGAATGCGGCAGGTACCTCGCACGCCCGCCGCTCGAAGGTGGCGGACCCTTCCAACCCGCCGCGCTCTCATGGCCCACCATGCTCTCCGCGGGCGTCCACGCATGCCTCGGCACCATCTTCATCGAGTCCGGCGGCACCGACGAAGTCGGCTACCCCGCCGCCGATGCCGAAGCCGCGCACCGCCGAGGGCTGGCGCAGCTCGAGCGCTACCACGCGTGGCATCGTGCCGGCGTGATCGAGTTGACCGATTTCCGACCTCGCCGAGGCGAGCCCGGCATGACCCCGATGAAGCTGCCGCCGCCGAACGGGGCGGCCATCAAGCTCGGCATCCTGATGGAATGCGCCGATCCGATCCGGACGCCCGACGAACTGGCATGGTGGGTCGAGCGGGGTGTCTCCGTGATCGGCATGGCGTGGGCGCGAGGGTCGCGCTACACGGCCGGGAACGCCGAGCGCGGTCCGACCGGGGCGGAGGGGATCGCGCCGATCGGGCGGGAACTCGTCAAGCGGATGGACGAGCTCGGCGTCGTGCACGACGCGTCGCACCTGTCGTGGCGCGCGATGGATGACCTGTTCGCGCTGACCGACCGGCTGGTGATCGCGTCGCATTCCAACTGCTCAGCGCTGCTGGAGTGGCCCGCTCGCGGCGCGACGCAGGGAACCAAGCCGAACGAGCGCCACCTGCGCGACGAGCACATCAAGGAGATCGGGCGGGAAGGGCGTGGCGGGGGTGGCGTGATCGGGCTGAACCTGGTGCGGAACTTCATCCGCAGCGGCCTGAAGCGGGACGATCCGAACGATCGACCGAGTGTGATGGAGGCCGCGCGACACGTGGACCACATCGCGGCTGTGATGGGTCACAAACGCGGCGTCGGGCTCGGCTCCGACCTCGACGGCGGCATCACGCGGAACGACATCCCGGCGGGGATTGACTCGCACCAGGACATGGGGCTGATCCTCGACGACCTGCGCAAGCTGAACTGGCATCTGCGGGATGTAGACGCCTTCGCATGGGGAA
>JAPKGU010000004.1 GCA_026647565.1 Phycisphaerales bacterium
GTCGTCTCAGCGACGGAGGAGAGCAGGTCGGACCTGACGGCGCTGCTTCCGCGGTGCCCTGCACCGAGTCCACGTTCGGCTGCGGGCTCCGCCCGCCCCGAAGCACGATCACCTTGCGAGGAGGTCTCCATCCGCGCGCGCCCGGTCTGCATGGATGATGGTAACAGAGGGACGAGCGTGGTCCAGTCGGCGGCTCGGGAGCCGGACGGTTTCAGGAGACGCGGGGCTTGGCCGGGTCAGCTGCCAGCCACCGGCGGACGAAGGCGCTGTACTGCTCCGGGGTGTCGATTCCGTGGTGATGACAGGGCCGGACGGCCACGGCGATGCGGAACCCATGCTCCAAGACGCGGAGCTGCTCCAGCTTTTCCGTCTGTTCGAGGGGGGTCGGCGCCAGATCGCGGTACTTATCGAGGAACGAGACTCGATAGGTGTAAAGCCCGACGTGCTTGAGGGGCTGCTGTCCGGCGCCGTCTCGAGCAAACGGGATGAGAGACCGGGAGAAGTACAGTGCCAGGCCGGCTCCGGACGTGACGACCTTCACGATGTTCGGGTTGGCCGGATCCTCATCGGGCGCGAAGGGCGAGGCCACGGTGCCGACCTCGACACCGGCGCGTTCGAGGGTCTCGACCGCGGCGTCGATCACCCCCGGCTCGATCTCCGGCTCGTCGCCCTGCACATTGGCGACGATGCCGTCCGGCGGCAGGCCGAGACGCTCGGCCGCCTCGGCCAGCCGGCTGGTGCCGTTGGGATGGTCCCCTGTCATCACGGACTCGATCCCGAACGGGGCGACGGCGGCGGCGACGCGCGCATCATCGGTGGCGACGACAACTCTCGAGATCCGAGCGGCGCGTCGGGCGGCCTCGTGCACGTGCCAGACCAGGGGGCGCCCCGTCTCTGAGGCGAGCACCTTGCCGGGAAACCGGGTGGACCCCATGCGTGCGGGGATGATGGCGACGACGGCAGGAGGCATGGCGCGGGAGCCCTCGGAGACGCGGATCAGGATCTGGCGCCGAGTTCCGAAGCGAGCGCCTTCAACTGCTCGCGGCGTGTGCGGACGTCCTTGTAGCTGATCTGCTGGATCGCGATCGTGGATGCGAGCCGGAATCCCTCGGACGCGGCGTCGGCGCTGCGTTCCTTGGTGGCCTTCTCCTGGAGCGCGAGGACGAGTCCGTAGCGGAGTTCGAGCAGCACGGAGGGCGATCCCGCCTCTCCCTGCACCTCGATCGCGCGTCGATAGGTCTGGATCGCCTCGTCGAGCCACTCGATCCGGAGGAAGCACTCTCCGAGCATGCCGAGGACCTGCCCACGGAGCTTCGGGTCGGTCTGCGCTTCCTGGAAGAGCGCGATCGCTTCCTCGTACTGCTTCGTGTCGAAGTGGCGCCGCCCCAGCTCGAACTTCAGTCCGAGGTCGGTCGGATAGGCCTCGACGCGGAGCGTGTACTCCTCGATCTCCATCTTCAGATACTGCGCCTCGGCCTGGCGCGCTCTTTCGGCCAGTTCGGGATTGCCCGGATTGGATTCCGCGGCGTCCCTGTGCTTCCGGAGCGCGCGGGCCGCTCGCCGCAGGCGCAGTTCGCCGATCTCCTGCCGGAATCGGAACTGCTTGGTCTCTTCGTACGCCTGGGTCAGAACGCGGAAGGCGGTCTCCTCGTCTTCCGGTCGGCCGCGTTCGCGAAGCCGCTTGGTGTAAGTTGCGACCACGGTCAGGTCCTGAGGAGCCGACTCATAGGCCTGCTTCGACGTCGCGACGAGACGGTCGATCGTGTCCTCGGTCTTGACGATTCGGTCTGCGTCCTCGAGCGCTCGCTGCTTGTCGAGGTCCCGGACATTGGCGCGAAAGCCGCCCGCCTTCCCTGTCTGGTCGAAACCGCCCTTTGCCATGGTGGACTGGGCGGACATGTTTCTGACACGATTGGAAAGCTCACCGTCGGTGGGATCGAGCTTGATGGCGGCGTCGCCGGCCTCGGCGGCCTTGTCATAGGCCCCGACCTTGGCGAAGGCCTCCATCAGACGCGTGAAGTTGTCTTTCCTGGGCTTCTGTTCGGCCCGACTGAGCACAAGGGCCTTCTCGCCGATCCAGAATGTGGTCTCTGCCAGGTCGAGCGCCGCGGCACCCTCTGTCGCTTTGACTGCGAGCGATGCGTCCTTGATCTTCATGGACCACGCGAGGACGCTGAGCAGGAACTTCTCGATCGGGGTCTTGCCATCGAAGACCTTGGCGGTCTCCTTGCTGACCTTGCCGCCGGACTTCTCGGCGTGCTGGGTGGCGGACTGGAAGTATCCCTCGAGTCCGGTCATGCTTCCTGGATCGAATCGAAGGCCCTGGAGCCAGAGCTGCATGGCATACTCGTGGCTTCCGGTCTGGTGGACGGTCTTGGCCCGCTCGAAGAAGCGCTGGGCCTTCTCGGGCTCTGGCTCACCAGCCGCGGCACCCGTGGGGCCCTCGCTGGGCGCCTTGCCCCCGACGCCCGTTGCGGCGGCAGCGGCGTTCGACGTGTCGTCCTTCTTCTTGCCGAACAATCCCATGCGCAGCGTCCAACCGGCTCCTGAGGGCCAAACGAGAGTCCTGGTCCGTGTGGGCCGGCGCAAGGAGAGAGCCGGGGACCGGGCACGGATTGTACATCGATCCCGTGCGGGCGTACGCGGCGGCGGAATCGTCGGTCGCGACCCGATACGATCGACCGATGCCTGTTGATCCGGAGTCGCTGTCGATCGTTCATTACCCGGCGGAGGTTCTGCGCACCCGCGCGAGATCCGTGGACCACGTGACGGACGAGATTCGGCTCGTCGCCGCGCGGATGTTTGTGCTCATGGCCGAGGCGGAGGGGGTCGGACTGGCGGCTCCTCAGGTGGGGCTTTCCTGGCGGATGTTTGTGGCCCACGTGCCGGAGGACCAGCAAGAGGGGCGTTCGGTCGATTCCAGCCCGGCCTCGGCGACGCGGGCACCTCAGGTCTACATCAACCCGGTCCTCTCGGAGCCGGAGGGAATCGTCGAGCCGTACGACGAGGGGTGCCTGTCGCTGCCCGGCATCTCGGGTGAAGTCCTCAGACCGCCTCGGATCACGATCACGGCGACGGGCCTGGATGGGCAGCGGTTCACGGTGCGGGGTGAGGGTCTTCTGGCCCGATGCTGGCAGCACGAGATGGACCACCTCGACGGCGTGCTGATCCTGGACCGGATGTCACAGTTGTCGCGACTCAAGGCGCGCCGGGCGATCAAGGATCTCGAGCGCGCGGCTCGTTGATGGGGCGAACGGTGAGAGGTCTCAGGGCGTCGTCTGTCGGAGCAGTCTGGCAGGGCCCACGGCGCGGAGGCGCTGGTCGAGCATGAGCAGCGCGGTGATCGCGGACCAGATCCGAACGGCTTCTCGCTCGCCGGGTATGCGGAAGCAGCGCACGTCCGGCGGCTGGTCGCGGGAGGCGAGTGAGATCCACACGGTGCCGACGGGTTTCTCGTTCGAACCACCGCCCGGCCCTGCAACACCGGTGATTGCCAGCGCGTGGTCGGCCCCCGAAAGATCGAGGCCGCCCTTGGACATGGCTTGAGCGACTTCCGCGCTGACGGCCCCGTGTGCCGCGAGCAGTTCGAGGGGCACGCCGACCGATGAGGTCTTCATGTCGTTGGAGTAGGTGATCCATCCGCCGACGAATGCGTCCGACGATCCTGCGATCGCGGTGAGCATCTGTCCGAGCGTGCCTCCGGTGCAACTCTCCACCACGGCCAGACGCTGCCCGCGTTGTCGGAGGCGTTCGATCACGTTTGCGGGGAGTGGTCGGTCGTTCTCCGCGATGATGGCATCGCCGATCACTCGCCGAACTTCGCGGACGGTGTGCTCGACACGCTCGTCGACGACGTTGACAGGGTCAGCGCTCTCGTCACGGATTCGCACGGTCACGATGCCTCCGGAGGCAGTGGTGCCGACCAACGGGTTCCGGTGGCGGTCCATCAGCCCGCCGAGTCTCTGGGCGACCTCCGACTCACCCAGCCCTGCGGACTGGACGACGCGGGTTCGGATGAGGCGTCCGGCTGGCGACGTGAGGCGGGGACGAACGTGGTCCTCGAACATCGGGCGCATCTCAGATGGTGGACCGGGAAGGCAGTGGAGCGTCGCCGAACCGCGGGAGACGCGGATGCCGGGGGCCGTGCCGTTCGGGTTTGGAAGGTGCGTGCCGGAGGCGGGACGGAGGGCCTGGACACGGTTTCGCTCGGGCATGACGCGACTGGATCGCGTGAACCATCGCTCGATCGCGGCGAGTGAGGCGGAGTCCTCAACGAGCGGCTCGTTGAGGAGTTGCGCGAGCGCATCGCGCGTGAGGTCGTCGGCCGTCGGCCCGAGTCCGCCGGTGAGGATGACGGTGTCGCACGCATCGGCGAGGCGGCGGATGGCGCGGACCAGGAGATCAAGGTCATCGGGAACGGTCGCGTGCTCGATGACGGTCAGCCCGATCGAGGTCAGGCGCTCGCTGAGCCACTTGGAGTTCGTGTCGAGCGACTGCCCGATGATGAGCTCGTCACCGATCGAGATGACGGCGGCGCGTTCGGCTGCTGAGGGCGACGCTTGAGGCATGTTGAAGCGTACTCGTTTGCAAAGCGCCGGCGGATTCACCCGGCGAGGCGTCGAACAAGGGTCATGAGCGATAGCCGCTGGTCGGGTCGCCGATGGTCATGACGGCCATGGAGTCCACCACTTTCGGGACACCCAGGGGCTTTCCGGCCAGCAGGATGATCGAGTCGCCGGGCTTCACCCAACCCCGTGTGAGCAGGTCCTTCTCGACCTGCGTCGCCCAGTCCCCCAGGCGGCCGGTCGGCGGCGGCTTGGTCTCGATCGCGGTGACGCCCCGGAGCAGGCCCATGCGACGCGTGGAGCGAGGATTCGAGGAGTATGCGACGATCGGGATTCGGAAGCCGGTCTGAGAGAGATAGCGGGCCGAGCCGCCGGACTCTGACCAGCAGACGACCGCGGCGGCGCCGACGTCTCTCGCGACGTGCCACGCGCCGTGCGCGAGGGCGGCGGTGCGGTACTTCTGCTCGATGATGCGTGTCGGCGGGCGAGCGTCTGCGGCAGCGGTGTTCTGCTCCTCCTCGGCGGCTTCGATGATGCGACGCATGGTCTCCAGCACAAGGACCGGGTGCTTTCCTACGGCGGTCTCCCCCGAGAGCATGACGGCGTCGGCGCCGTCGAAGATCGCGTTAGCGACGTCGCTTGCTTCGGCACGGGTCGGCGAGGCGTTCTCGGTCATGGTCTCGAGCATCTGCGTCGCGACGATGCAGGGCTTCCCCCACTGGTGGCACGCGGCGAGGATGCGGTGCTGCACGACCGGGACCTTCGCGATGTCCATCTCAACGCCGAGATCTCCCCGCGCGACCATGACGGCGTCCGCGGCCTGCACGATCGCGTCGAGATTGGCGACGGCCTGCGGCTTCTCGATCTTGGCGATGACGGGGATCGATGATCCCTTGCCCGACGTGTCCACGTCGTGGCGGATGGAGCACATGCCCGAGAGACGCTCCTTGAGCTCAAGGACTTCTCGAGCTTCACGGACGAAGGAGAGGGCGAGGAAGTCCAGTCCGTTCTCGACGGCCCATTCGACGCAGGTCCAGTCGCGATCGGTGATCGCGGGGGCCTTGACGTCGCTCTCGGGCAGATTGATTCCCTTGCCGCTGGTCACGAGTCCGCCGTGGGTGACGCGGGCGCGGAGCTCGCCCCTCGCGGCGTCCGCGTCGACCGCCAGCATTCGGATGGCTCCATCGTTGATCAGCACGCGTTGTCCGGGCGCGACCTCCCGGATCATGTTGGGATACGTGGTCGGCAGGATCGTGACGCCCCTTTCAACGACGCCCTCATTCAGGCCGGCACGGAAGACCACGTCGTGTCCCGCTTCGAGTGTGAGTCCCGGGGGCGCGACCTTGCCGACGCGGATCTTCGGTCCCTGGAGGTCCCCCATCACCGCGGTCGGGCGTCCGAGGCGATGGGCGACGTTGCGCACGGTCTGGAGGCGAGCGAGGTGTGCGGCAAACTCGCCATGGGAGAAGTTGAGCCGAAAGACCGTGACGCCGGCGAGGATGAGCTTCGAGACGACTTCGGGGGACTCGCTGGCGGGACCGAGCGTGGCGACGATGCGAGCCGCGATCGGACGTGTCGAGTGCGGTCGAGAGGTCATGGTGCCATCCAAGTTCGACTTCCTGTGAGCTCGCGTGCGGCGGAGCGTTTGCCGCCCGATTCAGTCGTTCTGCGGGGCGGTGACCTTCGATGCGAGATCGATCACGCGCCGGTAGTTGGAAACGAACTGCGTGCGGTATGAGAGCTCGGAGCGTTGCAGCCAGTCGGGGTGGGCGGGGTCGCGCCAGCTCTCGCGGATGGCCCTGTAGTTCTCGGGGGTGAAGGGGAGCTGGGTGCCGTCGGGCATCGTGTGGATCGGGAGCGCGTAGAAGATCCGCTCCAACTCGGCGAGCGTCTCTGCCGACGCGTCGGGGCGAGCGCGGGCGTCATTCATCGCCCTCCACGCGGCACGCTGCTCCGAGGAGCTGTCGATGCCGAACGCGCCCATCATGATCGGGATTGCGGTGCGCCAGCCCTGGCTCTTGACGGTCGATGCGGACTCGAAGGGCGTGACGCGATCGACGAACCGGTCGGCGTGCGCCTCGTACAAGACGCGTCTCACGGGCATGCGACGCAGCTCGTACTCGCGAGGCCCCATGGGCTCGCCGTTCCAGCCCGGCGGATTCGATCGCCCGCGCTCGCTGTTGGTGGCATGGAACTGCCAGAGGGCCTGGGCCTCCTCGGTCATGCAGAACTCGATGAAACGACGGGCGAGCTCGGGCTCCGGGCCCCCTCGAAGCACCGACGCGGGATCGGCGTCGATGTACACCGCGCCGGCGGGATCGCTGAACCCGACGCGACTCGTCTCGGACGTCTCACCGGGACGCATGACGGCCTGCGCCTGCGACCGTCCGTAGAAGTCGATCGCAAGCCCAGCGGCGGCCTCGCCCTGAGCGACATCGATGGGGGGCTTGGTGGACATGTTTGTGAACGACCTGGCGTTGGCGGACATGCCCATGAGGACGCGCCAACCCTTCTCCCAGCCGTAGTAGTTCAGAATGGCGTCGAGCGACGTCGTGATGCTCCCGGATTGGCGCGGGTCGGAGAGGGCGATCCAGCCCATGAGCCGCGGATCACAGAGGTCCTCGAACGAGGCCGGCTCGGGGACGCCGAGGCGAGTGAGGATGTCCCGATTGAAAACGATGCCGAACGAGGAGAGTGCCGTGCCGATCCAGAACTGTTCCGGGTCGTAGAGGTATCCGGCACCGATCGCGTTCTCGCCAAACCATGCGTCGAGTTGCGACTGCGCGAATCCGGCGGAATCGGACATCGGAACGGTGGCTTCGGATCCGTTCGGGAGGCGGACCTTGACGCCGGACTTGAGACGGCCGTGGTCGTAGCTGCCGCCACCGAACATGACGTCGAAGTCGATGGCGCCCCGCTCCACGATGGGCGAGCCGTCCGCTCCGATCGAGACCCGGCCGGACCGAGCCGCAGCGACGAACTGTGCTTCAAGGATCTTCAAGATCTCGCTCGTGCCTCCCGGGCGGCGAACTTCGAGCCGGACGTGCCGGCCGTACGTGTCGAAATGCCACGCGTCGAAGAGCCGGTCGAACTCGGTCATGATCTGCTGGACGTGTGGCGTGACAACGATGAGGCGCGCGGCGTCTTCGCGGGCGTCGGGCGCGTCGGTCGACGTGAGGCGAATGACCAGCGGCGTTCCAACAATCCCGAGAAAGGCGAGGATGACGAGAATCCGTGCGAGCATCTGGGCTGAAGTCTAAGGAGGGGTCGGCGTCCACGCCGGACCTGCATCCGACCGATCTGTCCGATCGAAGCGGGTCTGCACCATGAATGAGTCAGCATCACCCATTGCCGTCATTACCGGAGCCGGATCGGGGATCGGTCTCGCCACGGCGCGGCTTCTCGCCGATTCGGGCTGGACGATCGTGCTCGCGGGGCGCAGAGAGCAGGTTCTGCGCGAAGCGGCGTCAACGCTCCCGGCCCCGGCCGGTGCGGCGCACCTGGTGGTCGCCACCGATGTTGCCGAGCGTGCATCGTGCGGGGCGTTGATCGAGCGGACCATCGCCGCGTTTGGCAGGATCGACGCTCTTGTGAACAACGCCGGGCACGCCCCGCTGGTTCCGATCGCGAGGCACACACCCGAGATGGTCCGGGAGGTCTTTGCGATCAACGCCATCGGCGCGGCGGATCTGATCCTCGCGGTATGGCCCCACATGTCGCGGCGCAAGTCGGGCCGGATCGTGAACGTCTCGTCGATTGCGACTGTGGATCCGTTCCCCGGATTCTTCGCGTATGCCGCGGCGAAGGCGTCGGTTGAGCTGATGGTGAAGTCGATCGCGAAAGAGGGTGCGAGCGCGGGGATCAGGGCGTTCGCGGTCGCACCCGGCGCGGTAGAGACGCCGATGCTGCGCTCGATCATTCCTGAGAAGTCTCTCCCCAAGAGCAAGGCGCTCGCGCCGGAGACTGTCGCGCGGGTCATCGCGGACTGCGTGCTTGGCGCTCGCGACGGCGAGAGCGGCAGGACGATTCTGGTGCCCAATCCGTGAGGCCCGGATCGACCTCGGTCCTCACGAGAGGCAGATTCTGCCCTCAAGGTACATGACGCAGTGGCCGCCGATCCTGACGCGATCGCCGACGACCTCGCAGAAGAGCTCGCCGCCGCGCTTGCTGACCTGGTGGCCCGTGACCTTGGGCTTTCTGAGCTTCTTCGCCCAGTATGGGGCGAGGGTGCAGTGGGCTGAGCCGGTGACGGGGTCTTCGGGGATTCCGACGCGCGGGGCGAAGACCCGGCTGACGAAATCGTGGCCCGCACCCGGCGCGGTGGCGATCAGGCAGACCGCATCAAACGCCGCGACTCTCGCCATGTCCGGCGCCATCTCGTGAACATCGCGTTTGTTCTCGAACACGGCCATGATGTCGCGGCTCTTGAACGCCTCGATCGGGCGCCGTCCGAACGCCGCGGCCAGCTCGTCGGTCACCGGGATTGGGTCTCCAGGGCGCGACGGGAAGTCCAGGATCGTCAGGTCGCCGTCGCGTTCGACGGGGAGCGGCCCGCTCCTGCTCTGGAAAGCGATGCGGTGGGCACGCTCGCCGACGTGGTGCCAGAGGACATGTGCCGCGGCGAGCGTGGCGTGGCCGCAGAGGTCGACCTCGACGGACGGTGTGAACCATCGGATGTGATAGTCGGCCTTGCCGTTGCTCGTGCCGCCGGATCGCACCACGAACGCGGTCTCGGAGAGATTGGCCTCAGAAGCGATCTGCTGCATGCGCTCGTCGGGGAGCCAGCTCTCCAGCGGCACGACGCCGGCGGGGTTTCCGTGGAATGCGCGGCGGGTGAATGAATCGACCTGGTAGAACGGAAGCTGCATGTGCCTGTCCTCCGGGCGTCAAGTTCTGACCGTTCAGCGCCGAGCCATTACAGGTTCGCCGTGCTCTTGACGTACAACTCCTTCAACTGCTCGTCGGTGACGCGGCTGGGGGCCTTGGTCATGAGGTCCTGACCGGTCTGGGTCTTGGGGAAGGCGATGACGTCGCGGATGTTGTCGGTGCCGACGAAGTTCATGATGAGCCGGTCGAGCCCGAAGGCGATGCCGGCGTGGGGCGGGGCGCCGAACTGGAGGGCTTCGAGCAGGAAGCTGAACTTCTCCTTCGCGGACTCGGGCGAGAGGCCGAGCAGCTGGAAGACCTTGCTCTGGACTTTCTGGTCGTGGATGCGGACGGAGCCGCCGGCGATCTCCTGCCCGTTGAGCACGATGTCGTACCCGGCGGAGACGATCTGCGCGATCGTGTCCTCATCGTTGACGTCGGCCTTGACGAACGCTTCCAGCTGGTCGTCGTTGGGGCTGGTGAAGGGGTGGTGCATCGCGACCCAGCGGCCGGACTCCTTGTCACGCTCGAACATGGGGAAGTCGATCACCCAGAGGAAGTTCCAGGGGCCGCCCTCCGCGCCGGGCTTGGGGACGACGCCGATGTCGCGGGCGACCCTCTGGCGCAGCTCGCCCAGGGCCTTGGTGGCCACGCTGTAAAGGTCGGAGACGAAGAGGACGGTGTCGCCGGGCTGGAGACCGAGCGCGGCGAAGAGGTCGGCCTTGACGGACTCCAGGAACTTGGCGATGCCGGTCTCGAACGCGCCCTGGGCGTTGACCTTGACGACGGCGACGCCGCCTGCGCCGAAGGAGCGGGCGAACTCGTTGTAGCCGTCGGTCATCTTGCGGGTGAGCTTCTCCGCGCCGCCGGGGACGCGGATCGCCTTCACGACGCCGCGGTGCGCGCTGAACTTCGGACGATCCTGCCCCTTGGCGAGGACGTCCTTGAAGAAGCCGACGTCGGTCTTGGCGGCGATGTCGGAGATGTCCTTGATCTCCAGCCCGTAGCGCGTGTCGGGGCGGTCGATGCCGAATCGCTCCATCGCTTCGCGATAAGTCATGCGCTGCATCGGCGGGACATCGACGCCGGCGATCTCCTTCCACAGGCGGCGGACGAAGCCCTCCATCATCTCCATGACGTGGTCGCGTCGGACGAAGGACATCTCCAGGTCGATCTGCGTGAACTCGGCCTGGCGGTCGGCGCGCGGGTCCTCGTCGCGGAAGCAGCGGCAGATCTGCATGTAGCGGTCGCAGCCGGCGACCATGAGGATCTGCTTGAAGAGCTGGGGGCTCTGCGGGAGGGCGTACCAGGAGCCGGGAACGTGGCGGTTGGGCACGAGAAACTCGCGAGCGCCCTCGGGGGTGCTCTTGTAGAGAATGGGCGTCTCAACCTCGAGGAAGCCGTTCTCATCGAAGTAGCGGCGCGTGGTCTGGTAGACCTTGTGGCGGACGCCGAGGATCTGCTGGGCGCGGGGACGGCGGAGATCGATGTAGCGGTGCGTGAGGCGGAGTTCCTCGTTGGCCATCTTGCCGCCGGAGGGGCCGTCATCGGGAAGGATCGGGGGATTCGCCGTCTTGTTGAGGACTTCGAGCTTGGAGACGACGATCTCGACCTTTCCGGTGGAGAGCTTGGGGTTCTCGCCTCCGACGCGGATGCGGACCTTGCCCTCGATGGCGACGACGTCCTCATTGCGAAGGTGATCGGCGGTCTCGAGCACATCCTTGGGGAGGTCCTCACCGTCGAAGACGACCTGGGTGAGGCCGTAGCGGTCGCGGAGATCGACGAAGACGAGGCCGGTGCCGTGTCCCCGGTACCCGTTGACCCACCCGTTGAGACGGACTGTCTGACCGACGTGTGATTCGCGGAGTTCGCCGCACGTGTGAGTTCGACGGAGCATGTGGTGCCGATGGCCTTTCCAGAAGCCGCGCGTACGCAGACTCGCCCCTGATCATCGGGACTTTCGAGACGGCGTTCGAGCGGCTCCAAGTGTAGGTCGGCGTGGCATCCACTCCACCAAAAACCGACTCGGCGACCCGAGGTGCTCAGACCTCGACGACCATCGCGACCGCGTTGCCTCCACCGAGACAGAGGGCGGCGACGCCGCGCTTCTTGCCGGTGCGGTGGAGCTGGTGGATGAGGGTGGTGAGCACGCGGGCGCCGGAGCCGCCGATGGGGTGTCCGAGGGCGATCCCGCCGCCGCAGATGTTGAGCTTGGACTCGTCGATCTTGAGTTCCTTGGCGTTGCACAGGACCTGTGCGGCGAAGGCCTCGTTGATCTCGAAGAGATCGATGTCGGACATCGTGAGTCCGGCGCGATCGACGGCGCCCTTGATGCCGCCGATGGGGGCGGCGAAGATGTCCTTCGGATCGACGCCGTGGGTGTGGTATGAGAGGATCTTGGCGATGGGCTTGAGGCCCATTTCCTCAGCGGCGATGGCGGAGCAGACGGCGAGGGCGGCGGCTCCGTCGGAGATCTGGGAGGCGTTTCCGGCGGTGACTGTGCCGTCCTTGGTGAAGACGGCGCGGAGCTTGGCAAGCCCCTCGGCGGTGGACTCGGCGCGGATGCCCTCGTCGGCGGCGACGCCGGGGGACTTCTTGTCGAGGCACTGCTCGCCGGTGAGAGCGACGATCTCGGTCTTGAACCAGCCCTCCTTGGTGGCGGTGGCGGCACGCTGGTGGCTCTGGGCGCTGAAGCGGTCCTGGTCCTCGCGGGAGATGCCGTACTTCTGGGCGATGTGGTCCGCGGCATTGCCCATGGCCCAGCCCTCGAAGGCGCAGGTCAGCCCGTCGAACTGCATGTGGTCCTTCATCTCGGCGTTGCCGAACTTGACGCCCTCGCGGACATTCGCGAAGTGAGGGGCGGCGGTCATGTTCTCGAAGCCGCCGGCGATGACGACGCTGTTGTCACCGGCCTTGATGGACTGGGCGGCGAGCATGACGGCCTGGAGGCCGGATCCGCAGACCTTGTTGATGGTCTGAGCGCTGATGGTGGTCGGGAGGCCGGACTTCACGGCTGCCTGTCGCGCGGGGTTCTGGCCGAGCCCTGCCTGGAGGACACAGCCCATGATGACCTCGTCGACCTTGCCCTTGACGGCGGGGACGGCGTCGAAGACGGCCTTGATCGCGTAGGACCCGAGGACGGGCGAGGGGACCTTGGAGAGGCCGCCGAAGAACTTGCCGATCGGGGTGCGCTTCGCGGCGACGATGACGGGCTGCCTGGACATCACGACTCTCCATGAAATCGAATCGACCGGCCCCGGCGTGACGAACCGTTCCGTCGCTGCGAGGGGGGTGTTGACCGAGCGACGTACTCTAGGCCTCTGGCTCTCTGGTACCTCCCCGCACGAAGGCCGCACGAGCATGGAAGCCGATGCACCAATCGACGTTCAGCATCACCGTTCGTGGCGGCGCGCCGCGGAGCTGCCCCGGTGGGTGCTCTGGTCGGAGGTGCTCCTGCTGTTCGTGATCGGACCGCTGGTGTACTTCTTCACCGTGCGGGGCGCCGGACTGCTGTTCCCGGCGCTATGGGCGTTCTTTGCGTACACGCTTGCGGTGCTGCTGCTGGACCCTTCGTTTGATCGGCGAACGCTGTGGAACTTCGGCGCGATGAGGCGGGAGCTGGGTCGATTGCTCGCGATTTTCGGGGCTCTGGGGGCGTTGCTGGCGGGCGCGGTGTACGCGTTCGACGCGATGACGGATGGGAGTCCGACTTTCCTGTCACTGCCTCGGGAGCGTCCGACGCTGTGGTTGATCATCATGGTCTTCTACCCGCTGGTGAGCGTGTACCCGCAGGAGGTGATCTGGCGGACGTTCATGTTCCATCGGTATCGCACGCTGTTTCGAGGACGATGGTCGATGATCGGGGCGAGCGCGGTGGCGTTCGGGCACGCGCACGTGGTGTTCCACAACTGGCTGGCGGTGGGGCTGTGCGTGATCGGGGGCGTGCTGTTTGCGCGGACGTTTGACCGGTCGCGCTCGACGCTGGCGGCGTGGATCGACCACGCACTGTACGGGTGCCTGGTCTTCACGATCGGGATCGGGCGGTACTTCTACAGCGGGGCGGTGCACGCCGGCTGAGGCGGCGCGGCACGGAGATGTGGTGGGTCATATCCTTCTCCCCCAATCTCCCACGAGACAACGCCACGCTTGATGGACGACCGATTGCTCGATTCCATCCGTGGCCCGGAGCCGACCCATGCCCGACGCGTTTGTCACGCTTCCCGCCGACAGCAACCAGGCCCTCGGCATCGCGAAGTATGCGATTGAGTTCATGGCCGATGGCCCGACAGGCGGCCAGCCCGACGCCTCGGTGATCGAGAAGACCAACCTGTTCCACACCGATGCGGTGCTGTGCGGATTGTCGTCGATCGCGATGGGAACGAATGCGCCGAATCTTCTTCGCGCCGAGGCGCTCCAGTACGCCGTGCCGCCGGGCGATCACGGGCCGGGGCTGGGCAGGTCGAAGTTCCACGGCGCGACGTGCTTCGGTTCGAGCGTGCGGGTCAAGAGCGAGAAGGCCATCGTCGCCAACTGCTCGGCGGTGCGAGAGTGGGACTCGAACGGGACGAACTTCGGGTACAACCCGAGGACCAACTCGCTCGCGGGCGAGTTCGGGCACAACGACTTCTACCCGGTGGCGATCGCCGCGACGCAGATGATGGGGCGCGACGGGGCGTACGCGCTGAAGGGGATGATCCTGCTGGATGAGATCCGCGGGCGGCTGGCGGAGGTGTTCTCTCTCAAGACGTACAAGATCGATCACGTGCTGCACGGGGCCATCGCCTCGGCGGCGACGTTCGGCGCGATGGTGGGCGCGACAGCGGAGCAGATCGAGTCGGCGATCGGCATGGTGGTGGCGCACCACGTGCCGTTCCGCGCGATCCGCGCGGGCAAGCAGCTCTCGGACTCAAAGGGTTCGTCGGCGGCGATCTCGACGGAGGCGGCGATCCTGTGCATGAAGCGCTCGATGGCGGGCTTCCTCGGGCCGCGGGACATCTTCCGCAACCCGGAGGCGGTGTTCCGGATCTTCGAGGGTCCGGGGCAGATGTTCCAGAAGGTCGGCGCGACGAGCGCGAACACGGAGAAGAGGGACGCCTCGCCGTTCACGCTGCATCTGGCGCGGGCGGGGTCGGACTTTGCGGTGATGGGGATGCACTTCAAGCTGGGGCTGTACGAGCACCAGTCGGCGGGCGCGCTCCAGGCGATGCTCGATCTGATCGGAAAGTCGCCGTCGCTGATCGCCGACGCCCAGGGCGGCAACATCAAGTCGATCAAGATTGTCGCGTACGAGCCGGCGTTCGGCATCATCGGCGATCCGGCGAAGCGCGACCCGAAGACGCGTCAGTCGGCGGACCACTCGATGGTCTACATCGTCGGCACGCTCCTGCGCAAGGCGCTCGAGCAGAAGAGGGTCGGCTGGAAGGAGCTGATGCTCGCTCCGATCGACTACGGCCCGGATGCGATCAAGAACCCGCTGACTCGACAGCTCATCTCCAAGATCGAGTTCGCGCACGGCGGCCCGGAGTATGACCGTCGGTATCCGGACGGCATCCCGACCTCGGTGGTCATCACGGACAGCGCGGGGAAGACGCACGACAGCGGGCTGGTGATGTATCCGGGCGGGCACGCGCGGAACACGACGGCGGACCTGAAGGGGATTCTCGCGCACAAGTTCCAGTTGCTCGGCTCGCTCGCGTTCGACTCACCAGGTCCGATCATCGAGCGGTACTCGGACATCGACAAGAAGTCCGCGGACCACATCCAGACGATCAACAGCTTCGAGCTGGCGGTCAAGGGGAAGTTTGACTGAGCGGATGCCGCTCCGGAAGGATCGCACCGCATGGCCGGTTCCTCGGACACGCCTCTTGCACAGAAGCTCGGGATCAAGGACGGACACACCGTCTCGCTGATGAGCGCGCCGCACGGGGTTGAGAAGCTGATCGGCGAACTCCCGCCGGGGGTGGCGCTGACGCGGGGCATGCGGAACGCGGGTCCGTTCGATGTCATCCTGGTCTTTGCGACGTCGTTGAGAGACCTCAAGCCCCAGTTCGAAGCGGCGCGAGCTCGCATGGCCCCCGGGTGCGGGCTCTGGTGCTGCTGGCCGAAGAAGACGAGCGGTGTGGAGACCGACCTGACCGAGGACTCGATCCGAGATCACGCGCTTGCCGCAGGGCTGGTTGATAACAAGGTGTGCGCCATCGACGAGACGTGGACGGGGCTTCGGATCGTCATTCGGGTGAAGGATCGGCCATGAGTACCCGTTCGATCTGTGTCTTCTGCGGCTCGAAGCCCGGCGTGGATCCCGCGTACGTCATGGTCGCGCGCCGGACCGGCCGCCTGATCGCCGAGCGGGGGCTGACGCTGGTCTACGGCGGAGGCAGCAGGGGCATGATGGGGGCTGTCGCGGACGGCTTTCTTGACGCAGGCGGCCAGGCCATCGGCATCATTCCCGACTTCCTTGTCGGCAAGGAGGTCGCCCACCCCCGCGTCCAGGACATGCGTGTCGTCAAGAGCATGCTCGACCGCAAGACGATGATGCTCACGCTCGCGGACGCGTTCCTGACGCTGCCGGGGGGATACGGCACCCTTGACGAACTCTTCGAGGTGATCACCTGGAACCAGATCGGGACGATCAGGAAGCCGTGCGGCGTGCTGAACATCAATGGCTTCTACACCCCCACCATCGACCAGATCGATCTGATGACGCGCGAGGGGTACATCCTTGAGAAGAACCGGCTGCTGATGATCGCGGACGACGATCTGGATCGACTGCTGGATCGTCTCGTCGCACCGAAACAGGGTTGATTCCTCAGACGCTTGGGACCGAGTTGCGCTGCGTTGCTCGCGCGAGAATCTGGTAGCATGGGCGCGGGCTTGGCGCAGGGGGTGCGTGGCCCACCCTTCAGGAGTCGCTCATGTTTGCAGCCGTGCTCGCAGCGTCGGTCATTCTCTCCCAACCCCCGGCTTCGGCGCCGCCCGCGCCGGCGCCCGCACCCGCGCCAGTGGTTATCGAAGCCGTGATCGCGGATGCGGCGTTCATCGCCGGAGACTGGTCGGCGTCGCGTCCAAGCCAGCGAGGAGGGAGCGAGTTCGTGCAGGAGGTCTGGACGGCGCCCTCGGGCAACAACATGATGGGCATGTTCCGCTGGGTCAATCCGGCTGGGAAGGCCATCGTGTTCGAGATTCTGACGATCGTCGAGGAGGGCGGCTCGCTGACGCTGCGGCTCCGGCATCAGTCCGCCGCGGGCGTCGCGTGGGAGGAGAAGGAGAAGCCCGCGACTTTCACGCTCGCGGCGAAGACGGCGACTCGCCTGGAGTTCGTGGACAGCGGCGAGACGAACGACCTCGCGGCGTGCATCTACGAGTGCCCGACACCCGGGTCACTCGTGATCACGGTGAAGTTCGACAACGAGGACAACAAGGACCTCGTCTTCAACCTCACGAAGACGGAGTGATCCGGCCGAGGCGGGGCCGGTCAGCGGATCGGGTAGTTCCACTCGACACCGGGCTTGTAGCCGATGGCGGCGTAGAGCTGCTCTCGCGTCTGCATGCCCGACAGCAGCGGCTCGACGCTCCCGGTCTCGCGGAGGGTGGCGAGCGCCCTTGTCACGGCGCCCATGGCGACGCGGAGCATGGTCACGGGATAGATCACCAGCGAGTACCCCATCTCGCCGAAGCGTGAGAGGGGGATGATCGGCGTCTTGCCGAACTCGGTCATGTTCGCCAGGAGCGTGTACCGCATGCCGGGCTCGACCGCCTGCTTGAGGTCCCTGGCAAACCTCGCGAACTCCTGCTCTGAGGTCAGCCCCTCGGGGAAGATCATGTCGGCGCCCGCGTGGAGGTACGCGGCGGCACGCTCGACTGCGGCCTCAAAGCCGTCCACGCCTCGGGCGTCGGTGCGGGCGCAGATGATGAAGGAGGGATCGGGGGATGCGCCCGCGGTCTCAGCGGCGGCGCGGACCTTCTCGCAGGCGTGATCGAGGGGAACGAGCTTCTTGCCATCGAGGTGCCCGCACCGCTTCGGAAAGACCTGATCCTCAAGGTGCAGACCCGCAGCGCCGGCTCGCTGATACTCGATGACGGTGCGACGGACCATCTCCGACTCACCGAAGCCGGTGTCGGCATCGGCGAGGATGGGCAGCCCGCTGGCGCGCGACGCCTCGCGGATCACGTGGACGAAGTGATCGAGCGAGAGGAGGCCGACGTCGGGGACGCCGGCCGAGACGCTCGTTGCGGCGCCGGAGATGTACGCCGCGTGGAAGCCGGCGTCGCGGATCGCCAGCGCACAGAGGGCGTTGAAGGCGCCGGGGGCGGCGACGACGCCTCTGGACATCGCTTCGCGGAGGCGTGCGCCGGGCGTGAGGATCGGCTTGATCGGTGTGGACATGCCGAATCATAGTGGCCGTTCGCGACGTCCGGTGTCGCTCGATAGACTGGCGACATGGCACACACACGGGCGCGTTGGGCGGTTCTCTGGCTGGCCTTGGTCACGGCGTGGAGCGCGTTGGCGCAGCCCACGGCGGCGCCGGCCTGGCAGGCCCGCGCGGCGGAGGCGATGGCCCGCATCACGCCTGATGCGGTGCGTCAGGATGTCGAAACGCTGGTCTCCTTCGGCACGCGTCACACCATGAGCGACGCGAATCACGAGACGCGCGGGATCGGCGCGGCTCGTCGGTGGATCCGGGACGAACTGGCGTCGATCGAGCCGAAGGGGCGGCTCCAGGTCTTTGACGAGGCATTCGAGACGCCCAAGGGCCCGCGGATCGACGTGCCGACGCAGCTGGTAAACGTGATCGCTGTGCTTCCGGGGAAGATGCCGGAGGCGACGAATCGGCGGTATTACGTGGTGGGGCACTATGACAGCCGGGCAAGCGATCAGATGGACCGTGAGATCGATGCTCCCGGCGCGAACGACGACGCGTCGGGCGTGGCGGTGGTGATCGAGTGTGCGCGGGCGCTGGCCGGAATGGACCTGGATGCAACGATCGTGTTCCTCGCGACGCCGGGAGAGGAACAGGGGTTGCTCGGCGCGCACTACCGATCGTCCCAGGCGAAGGGGGACGGCGAGGACATTCGCGCCGTGCTGAACAACGACATCGTCGGCGATCCCTTGGGTGAGCCGGGGCTGATCCGCGTGTTCAGCGAGGGGATCCCGCGGAACGCGAGCGCGGAGGAGCTTGCTCGGATCCGAGGGCTTTCGGCGGAGAGCGACGGGGGCAGCCGCCAGATCGCCCGATACATGGAAGAGGTCGCGCGGATCGAGTCGTGCGATGTGAGGCCCATGATGGTCTTCAGGCCCGACCGGTTCCTTCGCGGCGGGGATCACTCGGCGTTCAACGAGCGAGGGTTCGCTGCGGTGCGGTTCACCGTCGTGCACGAGGACTACGACAGGCAGCATCAGGATGTTGTGGAACGCAACGGCAAGCAGTATGGAGACACGCCCGAGCACGTGGACTGGGAGTACCTCGCAGGCGTTGCGCGTCTGAACGCGGCGGGGCTGATCCACCTGGCCAACGCGCCGTCGACGCCGTCGAACGTGAGGATCGTGACGGCGCAGCTTGAGCGTTCGACGACGCTCCGTTGGAGCGCAAGCCCAGAGCCGGACACGGCGGGTTACGAGGTGGTGTGGCGCGACACGACAGAGCCGCGCTGGACGAACGCGAGGGATGTCGGGAACGTGACGGAGGTCACGCTGCCTCTGAACAAGGACAACGTGTTCGTCGGGGTGCGAGCGTACGACAAGGACGGCTACCGGAGCCCGGTTGGTTTCGCGGGGGCAGCACGCGAGTGATCGGGCGCGGCGGGCTCAGATCAGGATGTTCGCCCCTCTTGGGATGGGGCTGGACCTCAGGCGAGTCACTGCCGCGCGACCGGCGTCGGTGGAGACGAGGTCCGAAGCGCAGAGGGCGGTGGACGCGGAGATCTCCAGGGTGCAGTCGGGCTTGCCGTCCGATGTGAGTGGCGCTTCGATGCCAGCGGCCTTGAGCCAGCGTGCGGCACGCTCGGTCTGGAGGCGCGTGCAGGACTCGGGGCTGTCCACGCCGGCGGCGTTCTTGATGGGCGCGAACTCCTCGATGCGATCGGTCTCGTAGACGATCGATGCGCGGCAGAGGGGAAGGGCATCAAACACGAAGCGTTCGAGCTTGACGCCGTTCGGCGAGGCTGGATCGACCTTCTCGCCGGTCTCCGGATCGATGCACGGGACCTTCTTCTCGGCGCGGTGGTACGGCAGCGAGAAGCGGGGATCGGTCGCGAGGCGCTCGATGAACTCGACCGACATCGCGTGGACCGCGATCGAGCCGGCGAGGAAACGAAGGGTGCCGTCGGGGAGCGTCTGTCGCTGAAGGTCCATCGGGAGATCGGAGTACTCGATGACCTCGGTGCGTCCGTTGCAGGAACAGAAGAGCCCGAGCTTCTCTTCCGCGTAGGCCTTGGGGATCATCTTGCTAGACATCTCTGCGGAGGAATCCGGCGCCGACGCGTGGAGCCCGAGGAACGCGGGATCGAGGGCCTGGACCGTCGCGTTGTCGACCTGGAAGTATGAGAGGGTTGTGATGCCGCGGCGCTTCATGTCCGCGATGGCGCCGGACTTGTGGAGGGCGGTGATGGACCCGCCGTGGCCGTCGGGGTTGGTGGCGATCTCGTCGGGCGCCGCGAGCAGGACTCGGCCCGTCTTCATGTCGAACGAGGGCATGACGCCCTGCGGGAAGCACATGACTGAAGACGGTGGCAGGCCGAAGAAGTCGTTTGCGCGGAAGAAGGCGACGGTCGCGTCGTGGTTCAGGGGGCTGGTCATGACGTACCACGGCACGTCCTTGCCGCTGCGACGCGAGTGCGCGAGGATCTGCTCGGCGAAGAGCTGGAAGAGCGGCTTCCGCGAGACGGCGCCTGCGGGGTAGCACCCCTTGGGGCCGTCGTAGCCGAGACGCGTCCCCTGGCCTCCGGCGACTGTGAAGCAGGCGACGCGGCCGGCCCGGATCAGGTCTTGTCCGGCCTTCTCGAACCTGGCGCGATCCCACGCACGCGACTTTGACGCGTGGTTGTTGGGGTAGTACGGGGCGGGCTCCACACTCGCCGCGAGCGAGAACGTCGGCTTGGCCTTGACGTACGTCTCGACGAGCGACGGGATGGCGGAGAGATCGAGCCCCTCGATCTGCGCCAGCAGCGCCGCACGGCGATCGGGCGTGAGCGTTGGTGCGAACCTCAGCAGGTGCGATTGTCCCGCGCCCTGGAGGCGTGCGATGAGCGAGGCATCGATGGGTGGCGCGGGCGGCGTCGTCGTCGGCATGGCACGTGTGCCCTCTGGTCGCGGGCCGACAAGAGGCCCGGATGAGGGGCATCGTAGCGGATCGGTGCCGCGGGTTGCCAGAGGAACTCCGGGCGATTCGCCGGGGTATCCTCGGGGCATGCCAAGGGGATCGATCCAGAACCTGTTCACCGATCGGACGCGGTCCGGAGCGCTCGCGGCACCGTCGATTCTCGCGGCGGACTTCGGGCGGATGGCCGACGAGTGTGCCGCGGCGATCGGCGCGGGCGCCGACGTGCTGCACGTGGACATCATGGACGGGCACTTCGTGGACAACCTCACGATGGGCCCGGACATGGTGAAGGGGATCCGCAAGGTGTTACCCACGGCGTTCCTGGATGTTCACCTGATGGTGACGAACCCGGAGCGATTCGCGGAGCCGTTCGTCCGTGCGGGGGCGAACCATGTGACGTTCCACGTGGAGGTCGCGGAGCATCGGGCGCTCGTCGATCTGGCGGAGCGTGTGTGTGGGATGGGAGCAACGGCGGGGATCGCGATCAACCCCCCCACTCCCGTCGAGAGACTGTGGCCGGCGATCGAGGCGTTTGACCTGGTGCTGGTAATGTCGGTGAACCCAGGGCGAGGCGGGCAGGCGTTCATCCCTGAGACGCTCGAGAAGACGCGTCTGGCGCGGGAGCGAGTGGGTGCATTCGCCAAGAGCGGGGTGCGCGTCGAGATGGACGGAGGGATCGGACCTCAGAACGCAAGGACGTTGCGCGAGGCGGGGTGCGACGTGCTGGTGGCTGGCTCGGCGTTCTTCGGAAAGCCGCGGAGCGAGTGGCCGGCGCTGGCAGCACAGATTCGCGGATAATCGGGGTCGGCAGGCAAGTCAATCCGGCACCGCACGTCCTCGCACGAGCGTGCTTTCGATCCACCGATCATCCCACGCGTAGAGCAGCGTGCCGAGCGGGTCTGGCGAACGCATCCACGGAATGTCGGGCTTGACAATCAGGATGTCTGCCTCCGCGCCGGGTGCGAGGCGGGACGTTGACGACCAGCCGATGGCGTTGGCGTTGCCTCCGGTGATGGACCACCATGCCTCGGCGGGGCTCGGCACGTCGCCGTTGCCGGAGGCGAGCCGGACACGCTTGGCCGTCTCGATCATGGCGCGGGCGACGCGGACCATGGAGCGCTCGTTGCCGCCGGCGATGTCCGAACCGATCGCAATCGGCACGCCGGCACGCCACAGCGAGGCGACGTTGCAGTCACCGGACTGGAGGAAGGTGTTGGCCGTCGGGCAGTGGGCGACGATGGACCTTGTGGACGCGAGCGTCGCGCGTTCGGCATCATCGAGCCAGATGCCGTGGGCAAGAATCGAGCGAGGGCCGAGCAGCCCGGCGTCCTCGTAGACACCGGTGTAGGAGCGGCCGCCGAACAGTTTCGCGATCAACTCGCACTCGGCGCGGCTCTCGGAAAGATGCGTCTGCATCGGAGCGCCGAGCCGCGTGACGAGTTCGCCGGTTCCGGCGAGGAGCTCGGGCGTGCAGGAGACTGCGAAGCGTGGGTTGATGGAGTGTTCGACGCGGGCTCGCTCCGAAACGGCGAGGGTTCCGGTCCAGTCGGTGAGCGAAGCGGCCTCCGCGATCAGCACTTTCGCCGGGCGGGAGAGGTCGGGCGGCGCGTTCCGGTCCATCAGAACCTGACCGATCATGGCCCGCATGCCGCTCTGCGCGATCGAGCGGATCGCGCGACGAGCCCCCTCGTGGTGGACGGTCGCGTACGCGCAGATCGCTGTGGTGCCGAAGGAGAGGAGCGACCGCGCGGCTCGGGTTGCGACCGATTCGGCGTGGTCGGGATCGGCCCACGCGGCCTCCGCGGGGAAGATCGCGCGATCGAGCCAGTCGAGCAGCGTCATTCCATCGACGCCGATCGAATCGAACTGCGGGAGGTGCATATGGGCGTCAACGAAGCCGGGGAGGATCAGCGCGTGCTCGCCGCCGAGATCGGGCGAGGGGTGCGGCTCGCCCTCCTTCATGTCGCTGATCCGGCCGTTGAGCACCTTGATCGTGCCGGATGCCAATCGAACGCGCGACTCCGGCGCGGGGAGCATGAGGGTTCCGGAGATGATCCGAGGCGCGGTGGTCATTGCGGGGCCTTACACGGCGCTCGTCGAGGCGATGAACGCCTCGAGGGAGGCCCCGAGCTTGACAATGAGCCACAGCCCGAAGTGCGTCAGCCCGATGATCCCCAGGTCCCGCTGAGGCAGGCGGAAGAGCGCGAGCAGCGCGAGCGCGTAGGCCAGAAGGCCGAGGATCCACTGGTCGATCGTCGTGGGGATCGGGATGTTGACCGACACGATCGCGTAGAGCAGCGCGACCATGAAGAACATGCGCGAGGCCGCGAGCTTCGCGTCGTTGAAACGGCGCTCGGTGAAGATCGTGGCGATCAACAGCGCGACGATGCCGGTTCCCGAGTGGACGGCGATGTCGTAGAGCGTCGAGAGGGACCTCGCGACGGTGTGGGAGTTGGCCTCGTACCCGGAAAGCCCCACAGCCGCCAGCGTGAGCACCCCGCCCAGAACGAGGAGCGTGCGATAGCCGGGGAAGCCGGGGCGGATCAGGTCGGGGGGCCCGGAAGGCGCGGCCGGATCAACTGTCGATGCCGGCTTCGTTCCGGCATTCCCGGAGTAGCGTTCGGTCACGACGGTTGCGGGCGCGACGCTCGGGGGCACGGGGGAGACGGGCGGCGGCTGGATCCGCCCGTGTTCATCCGGATCGGCGAGGGGAACGAGTTCGTGCTGGTCGTCTGCGCCGGGCGGTTGCCCATGTCCGGATGCCGCCTCGCCCGTTCTGCTTCCATCGTTTGCCATGGCATCTCCTCGCAAGACGTGGTCGCTGCGCTCAGTTTCGGGGGCGTGCACCGGGAGCGACCGGCCGGACGTGCGCGAGCCCGCCCTTGAGGAAGTACTCCATCAGGTCGTGGCCGCGATCGATCACGAGGTCGCTGGAACGCGCGGCGGATTCGGTGAACGGGCGCTCAACGGCCGATCGGATGAACGAGCCGGCGATCAGGAAGGGGACCGGCGTTGCGTCGTGCTTGCGTGTGCTCGTGAGGGTGTAGTGGTCGGGCATGTAGAGCAGCCGCCAGCCCAGGGCCGCGGCATCGGACGCGGGATCGCCGTAGGTCGCAAGTTTGGCGACGAGTGGGGCCATGATGTGGGCATCGATCGCTTCGAGTGCTTCGACCTTGGTCTTCCAGTCCCCTTGGTGGGAGAGCTCGTCGGGCGATTCCACGTGGCAGCAGACGATATCGAAACGATCGAGAGCGTCGCAGGTTGCTCGCCCCTGGGCGGCGTAGTCCGTGTCGTGGTACGAGGTAAGCCCCGGCACGTGAAGGCGCTCCCACCCGATGAGCGACGCGATTCCCGCGAGAAGATCGACGGAGGTGATCATCGCGCCGCGCAGCGCGAATCGCGACTCGAACGTCGGGAGCGAGGGAGCGGTGCCCTGCCCCCATATCCAGGCCATGTTCGCGGGCCTGAGGCCCCTGTCGCGGCGCGTGCGATTGACCGGATGGGCGCTGAGGAAGTCAGCGGACGCGTGCATCAGGCGGGAGAGTCGCGCCGACTGATCTGCCGAGGCGCCGGAGGCGCGAGGCATGGACCTGACCCAGGGTTGGCGCGGGATCTCGTGGGGCGGCGTCGTGGTGAGGGACCGATAGTCGCGTGCCGCGTGATCAACGAGGATGTTGCGATACGAGACGCCTGGCGTGAGCGTGAACCCTTCGGCGTCGATCGGCGCGACGCGCTGCCAATGGGCCAGAAGATCGGCGACGAGCACCCGGGCCTCGGCGTCGGTGATGGCACCGGCGGAGTGGTCGAGCATGAGCCCGGCGTCGGGAGTGCCCGGATCCCCCACCGTCACGAGGTTCAGCCGGAAGATCCAGTCGGTGGGCTTGAAGACCATGCCCAGGGCCGCGGCCTCGATCGGCGCGCGGCCGGTGTGGAAGCGAGACGGGTCGTAGCCGAGGAGCGACATCGAGCAGACGTCCGAGCCGGCGTCGAATCCGGGGGGCGTGGTGCCCGCGACGCCGACGCGGCCGATGCGGGCCAGCGACTGGAGAACCGGCATGCGAGCCGCCTCAAAGGGCGTTCGGCCCGCGAGGTCGGGGACGGGCAGATCCGCTCCTCCGTCCGGGATGACGATGACGTACTTCACGCGGACAGGATACGCTGAACTCCCGCGAGCGACACACGGGCCTTCGATCGCCACGCGGATGGAGCGCGACGACATGCACTTTGATCCAGACGGCGCGGCGAAGCCCGGCTCGGGTATCTTCGGACTGCCCCACCTCATCGGAGATGCTCGCATCGCCCTGCTGCCCGTGCCCTTTGATGCGACGACGTCGTACGGCAATGGAACCGCCACAGGTCCGGAGGCGATTCTCGGCGCTTCGGCACAGGTTGATCTCTTCCACCGCAGGTTCGGCAGAATCTACGAGCGCGGCATCCACATGCTCGAGCCGGATGACCGCATCGCGCGTCTTTCTGCCGAGGCGCGGGAGATCGCGCTCCCTCTGATCGAGAAGGGCGGGGCGGAGCCGGGGGACGAGCGAGAAGTCGCAAGGGTCAACCTCGCGAGCGAGGAGATGAACGCGTTCGTGTACAAGCAGGCGGCGGGGCTGCTGTCGATGGGGAAGTCGGTCGGGCTGGTCGGCGGAGATCACTCGACCCCGTTCGGTCTGATCCGGGCGCTGGCGGAGATGCACGGGGACATCGGCATCCTGCAGATCGACGCGCACATGGACTTCCGCGACGCGTTCGAGGGATTCCAGTGGTCGCACGCGTCGATCATGCACAACGTGCTCTCGAAGATCCCCGGCGTGTCGCGCCTGGTGCAGGTCGGGATCCGCGACTTCGGCGCCGGCGAGGTCGAGTTCGCCCGCTCGCAGGGCTCGCGATCCGCGGTGTTCTATGACGAGGCGATGTTCGAGGAGCGTGCGGCGGGCGCCGCGTTCGACGGCCAGTGCAAGCGGATCATCGATTCGCTGCCGGAAAGGGTGCACGTGAGTTTCGACATCGACGGGCTCGATCCGTCCTGCTGCCCGCACACGGGAACGCCCGTGCCCGGCGGCCTCTCGTTCAATGAAGCCACGTACCTGCTCTGGAAGCTGAAGCAGTCCGGGCGCAAGGTCGTGGGCTTTGACCTTGTGGAGGTCTGTCCCGGCCCGAACGCCGACGAACCGGAGTGGGACGCGAACGTCGGGGCGCGGATGCTCTACACGATGTGCGGGCTGCTCTGAGCGCCGCGATCGTTCATGGTGTGAGGGCCGAGAGGTCGGCGTTTGGAACCGTGATCCGCAGCGCGATGCCGATCGCGGCGCCCGCGATGCCGGCGCCGAACCCGACCACGTGCCGCGCCCCGAAGAAGAAGAGCAGCACGAAGCACGCGAGACCGATCTGGGCGCCTCTCTCGGACTCGAAGAGCCGCCGGAACGGAGGGCAGAGGTCGGATGCGATCCGCCAGCCGTCCAGCGGGGGCACGGGCAGCAGGTTGAAGACGCAGAGGATCACGTTCAGCATGACGCCGTACAGCAGGAACCTCGCGGTGTTCGAGAAGAGCGGCTCCTCGATGGGTTGCCCGCCGGTCCAGTGTCCCTGACCGAACCCCATCCAGAGGCACATGCCGAGGACCGCCAGCCCTGCGATCAGCAGGTTCATGGCCGGCCCGGCGACCGCAACGAGCGCACCCGCGTACCTGCCCCGCAGACGGGCCGGGTTCACGGGCATCAGCCCCCACGTGAATCCGAAGGCGATGAACAGGACCCACGCCATCGGCGGGATGTGGACAAGCGGATTGAGCGTCAGGTGGCCGCTCAGCCGGGGCGTGTCGTCGCCGAGCCATGTGGCGACCCATCCGTGGGCCAGCTCGTGCAGCACGATCGAACCGATGATCACGACGACCCACGAGACGAGGGCGACGGGGTTGTCCTCGAGCATCCGGCCCGCCCACCACCAGTCCATGCAGAACTCCTCCAGATGCGCCTGCCGCGAGGCGAGCGTGCCTGAGGATAGCGAGCCATCAAAGCAAAGACGCCCGGCAGCTGGGCCGGGCGTCGGTGGAGCGTTGGACTGTCGAGACGCCTCAGGCCTTCGCGGGCGTCGCACGAGAGGCCTTCACGGCCTTCTGCACGATCGTGTCGAAGAGCTTCGGATCCTCGATGGCGACCTGGCTCAGCATCTTGCGGTTCAGCGTGATCCCGGCCATCTTCAGACCGTTCATGAAGAGCGAGTAGCGGGTGCCACGCATGCGGCAGGCGGCGGTGATACGCGTGATCCAGAGCGCCCGCATGTCGCGCTTGCGAGCGCGCCTGTCGCGGTACGCATAGACGCCGGCGCGAACGATCGCGTTGCGAGCGTGATAGAGGTGATGGCTCTTGACGCCGTAGTAGCCGCGGGCCTTGCGGAGAATGCGGTTCCGCATCTTCGTCTTGGCCGAACCCTTGCGAACGCGAGGCATGGTCAAACTCCTGAGCTTTGCCCGACGGGGCGGGGCCTGACTGGTCCCCGGCTTGTTCCCGGCGCGCGGGTGGAATCGGATCGATCGTTACTTGGCCGCCTTGGCCGTCTTCTTGGCGGGAGCGGCCTTCGCGGGAGCGGTTGTTGCCGCGAGGGCCGCGGCCTTTGCTTCCTTGCGTGCCTTGCTCTCGGCGGGCGACGGGCTCTTGCGGATGGCGGCCCTGGGCTGGGTGCGTCCACGAAGGCGACGGAAGAGCAGCTTCTCGAGGCGCTTGGAGTCGGCGGAGGCCATGTAGCTGCCCTTGCGGAGGCGGCGCAGGCGCTGTCCCGACTTGTGCGAGCGAAGGTGCTTGAAGTTGGCCGACTTGTGACGGATCTTGCCGGTCTTGCTGATCCGGATCCGCTTGAGAAGGCCCTTGTGGCTCTTGTTCTTCGACATGGCGCCAGTTCCTGAACCGGGACGTCCCGGTGTGTGTGCCGCGGGTCCCCAAGGGACAGCCCGTGGGGGGAGGGAAGGTTAGACACCTTCGGGCGTCTCAACAAGGTGGGAGATCAAATACCGATCAGGATCCAGCCCACCGGCTGGGCCGGCTCCGCCCCGGAGGCCCCCCAGTTCACGGCCCCAGAAAGACGTCGTCCGGGGTCACGGGGCGTTCATCGCCCTTGATCGGATCGACCTTGGGGTGCTTGGACGCAGCCCCTCGCTGGGCCTCGAGCTGCCTGATGCGATTCTCGACAGCCAAAGGGAGCCAGATGTTGTCACCGGTCTCCTCGAGGATGGGAGACTTGAGCCAGTCGGTGCTTCCGTCGCCCCGAAGAACGTGTTGCCCGCGCGCTCCGTGGTTCGGGCTGCGCCCGTGCGGATCGATGGGCTGGCGCCTGATCGCGAGCAGGATGACCGGGCTGCGATCTGCGAGCACGACGCGAGAGGGATTGTCGTGGATGTTCGGAACGCCGGACCGCGGGAGCACCTGATAGGAGTAAGAAACCTGCTCGATGCGCCGCCAGTCGAATCCGGAGGTTTCTGCGGGGTCGACCGGAGCCTCGGGGTTCCCAGGGCAGGCCAGGTCGTTCAGCCCGACGTAACCGTGGCGATAGAGCGTGAACAGATTCGACGAGTTCGATGGCGTGGAGTCGCTGCCCACGTTCCACCACGTGCCACTGCCGATGCCGGCCGTGGAGACGGGGAGCGAATCGCGATTCGCCGCGGCGTACGAGGCCATCGCGACGGCGGTTGATCCGAGATTCGCCTGGCAGAGCGTCTGCCTTGCGTACGCCCTCGTGTTCGAGAGGATGGGCATCGCAACTGCGGCGCCGATCACGAGCATTGCGGCGACAGAGACGAGATCCCGCAGCCGAACCCTGGGGAGTGCCCTGGATTGAGCCGCTGGGATGACCATCCGATCAGAGCGTTCGGCCTCGGCCCGTGAGACGGAGGCGAGCGTGCGGTCGATGAGGGAGCCGCGGGACTCGGAGGCGGGCGTCGCGCCGAGAAGCCGCGCGATGGACTCGTGGCGTCGGGCCCGTTCCTTGAGGGATGCCGGGACTCGCGAGGCGTCGAAGTTCGCCAGCATCCATGCGTCGAGGGCCTCCTCGTCGGCGGGGACGATGGTGGGTTCGGCGCCCGAGAACGGCCTCTCGGCGCGCAACGCCCTGGCGAGAGCAATATCAACGAGCAGGCGGTCGTCGCGCACCCTGGCGCTGAGCAGGCCGAAGAGCCGCGACGCGACGCCAGCCCGCTGACGCACGGACGCGGGAACCGCTTGAGGATCCATCGCGTGTTCGACGAGCGCGTCGATCGCGGCCCGGTCGTCGGGCCCTGGCATGGGACCGGCCGGCTCCGGAACTGGTGCTTGCGCGTCGCTGACGTTCATACCTCGCTCGCCCCCTTGCTGAGTTGCTTGAAACGCTGCGCGAATGATGCGACCGCGGCGTGCAGACGGGACTTGACCGTCCCCAGCGGGATGCCGAGGTCGTCGGCGATCTGCGCATAGGACAGTCTCTGGAAGTAGGCGAGGAGGAGGATCTCTCGAAGCTGGGGAGACATGTCCTGAACCGCTCGCTGGACCATGGCGTCTCGCTCGGCGCTGCGCATCGCCTCGTCGGGGGCCGGTACATCGACTTCCATGAGGTCGATGAACGTCGCGGAACCCGAGGCGTCCGACCGGACGGGGGCCGAAAGGTCCACCGTCTGGCGGCGCCCCTTCTTACGGAGGTAGTCCCGGCCCTTGTTCGCCGCGATCGTAAAAAGCCATGGCCGGAACGTTCGTTCTCGGTCGAAGGTGTCCGCCGAGAGATGGACCTGCACCCAGGCCTCCTGGAAGACGTCCTCCGCGGCCTGACGGTCACCGACGAGCCGGTACAAGAACGCCAGGAGATCGTCGTGGTGTCGATCGATCAGCGTGCGGAAGGCCGCGTTCTCCCCCGACCGATACCGATCGAAGAGTGCTTCGTCGGTGAGAGGAGCGGGGTTGGACTGTGAAGATGGGGGAGGCACGCGCTCACTGACCCGAACCGAATGTGGCGGACGATGCCGGGATTCCCAACGTCGGGCAGCGGCTGGAGCGTCCGGTGGCATGGTCAGTGTACGAGGACGCCGACCGGAAGTTCGGGCGTGGACGACCCGCCCATGGCCGGCCACAGCACCTCGGAGAGTTCTCGAACCATGGTCACACCCCGTTCGGGTCCGAAACGGGCAAGCCCGTCGGCCCGGAGAGCGGGCGCATGCTCCCGCACATAAGTCTCATAGGCGTCACGTGATGGAAAGAGGTAGCTCGACCGAACTCTGACCGGTTGCGTCGCGCGTGGAGTGGGGTCGTCCGGGAGGACCCGCACCACCCACCCCCTGGAGGCCCCGCATTTGAGCACCGCCTCCACGTGCCCGTTCCCAAGCCAGCCGATGTACGCCTGGGCCGTCGGCTCGTCCGGAAGCGAAGCGGTGACGGAGTAGAGGATCGGGGGGCTGGATGGGGTGTGGGCCATGCCCAACGGTACGATGAACGACGTTCTCGGACCGGGATTCGCGTATTTGGGCAATGCCGAGGTCCGACAGACGTTTTGCTCCGTGAACCATGAGGATTGCATTGGTGCGAGCCAGTGACGGCGAATCAACCGGTGCCGACCTCGGCGCATTGCTGAGCGCGGCTTCGGCTGGTGACGAGTCGGCTTGGGAGTCGCTCGTGCGCCTCTACGCGAGGCGGATCTTTGCGTTGGCCAGGAGTCGATGCGGGAGCGACGACGCGGCCGAGGAGATCACGCAGTCGGTCTTCGTGACGGTGGCGACCAAGGTCCGAGAGGGTGTCTACACGGAGCAGGGGAAGTTCGAGGCCTGGCTCTTCCGCGTCGCCATGAACCGGGTCCGTGACGCGATCAGGAAGAATCGGCGGCGAAAGGAGCTGCACGACCGGGGTGCCGAAGCCGAGCGGACCGCGGCACCGAACGAGCGCGAGACCTCTGACGATCTCGCGGCACTCCGGGGCGCGATACTGCGGCTTTCGGAGCCGGATCGCGAGATCATCGAGCTGAGGCACCACGCGGGGATGGGGTTCAAGGAGATGGCGGAACTTCTCGGGGAACCGATCGGCACGCTGCTGGCCAGGCACCATCGCGCCCTCCGCAAGCTCAGGGACCTCCTCGCGACGACGGTCGATCGCGACCTTGAAGGGACAGGTGGAAGATGAACAAGAACGATCACAACCAGACGCCCGAACCCTCGCATGATGCGATCAGCGCCGAGATTCGCGCGATCGAATCCGGGCTTGACGAGATCGGGTGTGCGCTTCGCTCCAATCCGGACGCGGGGTTCGAGTCTCGGATTGCGTTGAACGCTCTCCGCGAATCGGAAGGATCTCCCTCGCTTCGGATCACGGGTCGGCCCGACGTTTACGTGTCGCCCGGACGGGGTCGTCTCGCCGCTCGCCTCGCGGCGGCCCTCCTCATCGCGGGCGCAGGCATCGGACTGGCCTGGACGTGGCTTTCCGGCACACGACCGGCGATAACGGATGATACCAGCGGCATACAGATGGCTTCCGCGACGGACGCGGAGATTGCGGAGATCGCCGACGCGTGGGACGTGCTGGACGACAGCGAGCTTGCGGGATGGGTCGATGACGTCAGCAGCCGCGTCACGATGGTCTCAGACTCCTCGAGCGGCGCCTGGATCTCCTCGTGGCTCGACGAGGACTCGATGTGAAGGGGCTTTCAATGATGAATCGCGCCGTGTCCATTCTCGCCTGCTCCACGATCTCGCTCCTCGCCGGGCATTCGCACGGACAGGAATCGCCGGCTCCGACCCCATCACCCGAGGCGAAGGCGGAGGCCGTTCCCCCCGAACGCGTCCGAGAGTTCCTTGTGCGTCGGCGAGACGCCGCGGAGGCAACACGCGCCCGATTGGATGAGGCGATCGGTCGGTTCGATCGCGGAGAGCCGATCGATCCGGCCTGGTTCGAGGAGCTTCGAGACTCGGTGGGCGATCGGCCGTTCGGACGCTCGCGTGCGGGGGACTTTGGAGAGGGTCGGCTCGATCGCGACGCGGCGCCGAGAGAGCGACGTGGAGACGATCGCGTTCGCGATGGTCGCGAGGGTCCGGACGGCGTGACGCCGGGCCTCCAGCCGGGCAGCCCGGAGGAATCGCGGCGAATGCGTGTGTTCGTTGACGAGCATTTGCCGCTGCTTGCCGAGCGTCTTCGTTCCATCGAACTCGAAGATCCCGACGGCCCTCGTCGGATGCTGACTCGGCTGGCCCCTCGCCTGCGCGAGGCGATGGAGGCCAAGCAGCGCTCGCCGGAGATGTTCGAGCTTCGGGTGACCGAGCTTCAGCAGGGGTTCGCCGTGATCGAGGCGGGGCGACGAGCCAGGGCCGCGATCGCGTCCGAGGGCGCCGACAGCCCGCGCGCCCGCGAGGCGATCGATCGATTCCGCACGCTGGCATCGGATCACTATCGCACGCAGGTGCGGCTGCAGGAGACCGAGGTTGCCGAGCTCGAAGCCCGGGTCTCCGATCTCCGGTCCGAGATCCGCCGAAAGACCGAGTCGCAAGACTCAGGGATCGCGTCGCGTGTGGACGCATTGCTCCGGGGAGGCCCGGAGATCGGGCCGGGCGAGCGCCGCCGGGAGGGCGCCCGCGACACCGGCCCTGAAGGCGAGGGCGAGCGACGCCGCAACCCGAAGGGGCCGCCGAGCGGGCCACAGTGATCGGTGTCCGATGCGCTCAGGAGACCGTTGATCCGGGCGGCATGTCGGCGATCGGCGCGATGATCACCACGCGCCGATTCGAATCGTCGGCTCCATCCTTCGGCTTGTCGCTCGCCGCCAGAAGCATCCCTCTGGACTCCTCCCCGCGGATCACACGTGGCGCGAGATTCGCGACGATGATGATCGACTTTCCGATAAGGTCCGCCGCCTGGTAGTGCCCCTTGATGCCGGCACAGACCTGGCGCGGTGTTCCTGAGCCGTCGTCGACCTGCAATCTGAAAAGGCGATCCGCCTTGGGATGATCCTCGGCGTGGAGCACCTTCGCGACGCGCAGATCGAGCTTTGCGAAGTCCTCGAAGGTGACAATCGGCTTGGCGTCGGCCTGCACGCCTCCGGCGGGCGAAGCCGGGGCGGGTTGTGGATCGCTCATGTCGGGCTCCTGAGAAGACGGCAACTCTAGGGCGATCCCGCGTCAGATGGGGCGGAGTCGTTCGCTGGCGGAGCCACCCACACGCCGTCGCGAAACAGCGTGAGGGATGTGTCGATACCCAGCGCTTTCGCGACGGCATCCGGATCGGGATCTCGCAGCGGCGCCGCGTCGTCCACCGCGACCTGGGCCGCCCATGACTCGTGAGTGCCTGCGAGCAGCAGCGACTCAAGTCGGAGGTGTGCAATCACCTCCGCGTCGGTCATCCGAGGACCCGGATCCCCCCGGCACGACGCGCAGATCCGCTCGATGGACTCGCCGGGCACGCGCGATCGCGACACTCGCTTGTTCTTGCATTCCGGGCACGGCCAGACGTTCGCGTCGCGGCGAACGCGAGTCAGCCCGCCGGCCGGCTGCAGCAGCGAACCGTATCGGTCGAGCACAAGCGTGACCGACGGCATCGCGAGGAACTGGCGAGCGATCAGGCCGTCCCCCGACCGCACGGCGCCGAGCGCCGTCGCGGCCTGATACGCCACGCCCGGCTCGATCGAGATCGATCCCGGCGGCTCCCACATCGGGGTCGCGTATCGCGGCTCGAGCGTGCGAGCGACGGCTTGCAGCCAACGCTTGTCGCGCTCCGTTGAGACCACCAGCGTCAAGCCGATGCACGCGGACGCGGCCTGCGCTGACGCGCCCTGCTCACGCCACCCGTCGAACGCGATCAGGAAGAGCCGGCGAGCAAGTGCGAGCTCGGCTCCTTCCGCCGCGGCGTCCGCCACCTCTTCGGCCAGCAGGAAGTACGCCTCCGGGTCCGACGGTTCGAGCGTCGAAAGCCGTTCCTTGAGGCCGGGGATCGCTGTCTCCAGCGTCGCGATCGCGTCGCCCGAGACCGGCGGCGGGACCTGGCCGCTCGGTTGCGCGTTCGCGCGGAACAGGCATCCCAGGACCATAAGAAGCGCCACGATGGGGATCGGGGCAGGGCTCATTCCAATCGCCTCCCACCGAGTCGCACTTCCCAGAGTTCGGCCATTGCGCGCTCGCACGCGCGCAGCTGATCGATCGCGTTCGAAGCGACCGAGATCTCGGTCTTGACCCGACTGACAATGCCGCTGACGCGTTCGATCTCTCCGGGGCGCTCCGAGGCGATGGCCATGGCCATGAGGCGTGTGACGGCGTGCGTGTGCGCCACTGCGCGCTGGATCGGCCCCTCGGCGACGCGGAGCGACGCCGACAGGCCGCGCTCGACCGCTGCGATGGTCTCCGGATAGTTCCGCGGGCGTGCCAGGTCCTCACACGCGTCCCTCCACGCGTTGCGTTGGCGCGTGAGCGACTCGATCAGGCCCGGCGTCTGCGAGGCCTCGGACCCCTCGGTCTCCGTGGGAGACGCTGCGCGAACGGCGTGCGACTCCGCGAGCCGCTCCGCCATCGCGTCGAGCGCCGCAAGCTCGCTCCGTGCCGCGAGCGTGCCCAGCAGCCGTTCCACCACGGCCCGCCGGGCCACCGCGCGCCAATCGGACGCATCGAGAGGCAGGCGATCCAGCCCGGAGAGCATCGCGACGACCTCCGCGGTATTCACGGACCTGGGCGCAGTCGGCAGCGCCTCAAGCAGGGCGTTGACCATGACGGGCGACGCGGCGTGATTTCGCACGACATTTCGAGCGGCTTCACGCACCTGCACCGGTGTGCCTCGGAGCGCCTCTCCGAGTGCGGTCTCCGCATCCGCGGGATGCGGATCGCCCGAGGGGAACGCGAGAAGCAGCCCGACCCGGCGATTGATGTCGGCGCCGGCATCGATGTACCGGAGCGTCCAGTCCGGCGCCTCGTCGCGTCTGAGGGTGTCCCCGCGTCGATCGCCGGGCGGCGCGGCAACTGATCCGGCGCCTACACCCTGGATCACCGACGCGGCGCGTCCGGTGGCGCCGCGCCAGTGCAGCCACGCCGCCTCGCTGAGGCGTGACCAGCTCACGGCGACGTCCAGTGACTCTGTCGCGGAGAGGCGCGTCTGGTCGCGCTCGCGGACGAGGTCCATCGCGGCCGCCCAAGCCGCGTCCACAACCTGTCGCTCCGCCTCATCGCTCAAGCCGAAGAGACGCGCGAAGCGATCTCGCAGGAGGCCGCGATCCGCTTCGCTGAAAGGCAGGGGCAGGACCATGGTCGCGTCGACGCCGGGGACGGACGACCTGGTCGAGATCTCCCGCGTCAGCGCGGCCAGCGCCTCGGGCCGGGTATCGAACGCGTCAAACTCAGCGATGAGCCAGCGCTGCGCACTCGGCTCGCGATGCCAGGAGATCATGGGCACGATGCGCGAGACCGCGCTCGCATTCGGGCCCTTCGACGCCTCGCCCGACATTCCCTCGCACGCCCGAGACAGAGCGGTCAGGAGGATCTCCGTCCGTCGCGTGGGAACCAGGGTGCCGATCGCGGAAGCCGCGGAGATCCAGCCGTTCCATGCGTCCGCATCTCCCGACCGGGCGCAGGCATCGACGAGCGAGCGGAGTGCCGCGAGCGCACCTGCCTCGAACGGCGCGTCCCCGGAAGACCGGTCGGTGCCGAGTGTTTCTCGGAGCGATCGCTGGAGCGCGTCGAGCGTGACAACGGGGAGATCGCTCTCGCGCAGAACGCGATTCACGATCCCGGCGGCCCAGACGAGACGCAGCACGTCCTGACCCTTGATGGCTCCGAGTCCGGGCGATGAGGCGCCCATGATCGCCCGAATCAGTGCGAAGACGGATTCATCGGTCTCTGCAAGATAGAAGGCGTCGACGATGACACGCTGCGCGACGAGCAGATCAGGACCCGAGAGATCCTGCCAGCGCGTTCCTCCCTCTTCGATGCGCCGGATGAGGGCGGGCAGCGCCCCATCTTCGTTGTTGTTCGCCCGGTCGAGTTCGCCGACAATCCCCTGCACCCAGCGCTGGGCGTCGGTCGTGGCTGATGCCGCGACGCTGGGCGCGGGCCGCGGTGACTCCGGCTTCCAGGGAAATGCCTGGCCGCTCGTGTCTCTCGGGGTCGCTGGCTCCTGAACCGCGACGGGATTCGGCGCGGGCGGCGTCCTTCGAGCGGTGGCCGATGCGATCGCGACCCCGATGAGGATTGCGACGATCCCGACGCACGCGCCGACCACGGACCACACCAGAATCGGAGAGACACGACGCTGGACCTCGGGCTCAATGCCGATGGAGGGCCCGACATCACCGGCGGACGAACGCGCTTCGATCACTGCCACGCCCGGCGCGGACATCCGCGGCGAGCGGTCGACTCGAGCCAGCGCGATCGCCACGGTCGACGCCGGAAGCGCGCGAGAGGCCGCGAGCATCTGCAGATGCGACCTGGCGCGATCGTTCCATCCCCCGTTCGCTGCGATCGCGATGATCGCCTGCTGCTGGAGCCATTGAGCGTCACGCTCCGCTCCATCGTTCACCGTGTTGGGCGGCACATCGAGCACCGGATCGCGGCGCGCGACGCTGGAGGGCGTGGTCCGATCGGCGGCCGACTCCGATCGCGTCTGCGTATCCGTGCCGCGCGACGTCTGCGGCACGCCTTCGATCGGCTCGGGAGCTTGCCCACCACCCCACTGCTCGATCATGGCGCGGCGTGTTGCGGGATCCAGGAGCTGGGCCGCCGCGGCGTGGATCGCGAGGCGTGCCTCGTCGGCCTCGGGGGTGAAGCCCTCCGGATGCGCGGCGGTCTGATTGAGGCGTGAGCGCAATGCCGCGAGCACGGCGTCCTCATCGGTGGATGTCGGGCGAAGCCCCAGCACGCCGAACGGGCCGTTGCGCGCGGCCGAAGGGCCGAGGAACTTCGAGACGACTCCGCCGGTGTCGGATCGAGGCTTCCCCGGCATGGGGGAACGCTGGGGCTGGCCCTCTGTCATGGCGGCCCCCCGTTCTGCCCCGTCGCGGGGCTTGTTTCAGGGGTCGCGTCGATGCGGGCGCCGAGGAGCGTGAAGCGCTCGTTCCACGGCTGTGGTCCGAGACCGGGATGGAGCACCGCAAACTGAGCAAAGACACGCCGGGCCTCGGCCGGATCACGCTCGAGCAGCAATCGGAGCGAGTGGAACCTCGCCTCGTACCAGTCGGTCGAGCCCTCTCGATAGCCGGCGAGCAATGATCGCCACGCGTCGGCCGCCTCATCGAGGAGGCCGGCGGATTCGGCGAGTTCGGCGCGTCGTCGGAGCACGCCGCTCGTGGCGAGATTGGCGTCGCAGATCGCGCGGTCGATCCGCAGCGCACGATCTCGCATCGGCTCATCGCCGGCCGCTCTCCATATGGCGGCGCTTGCTTGGGCCACGGTCTCGTGCAGCCCGAAGATGGAGGGATCGCGAAGCACGCTTTCTCCCGAACCGGCCCTCTCGATCAAACGACCGCCGTGTGCGACCAGCCGGCGCAGGGCATCCTGATCGCTCGGTCGAGATCGCACGTCCTCCACCGCACGCCGATAGAGCAGGCGATCGGCGGCTTCTGCGAAGCGTCCGCCCTCGACGGCGAGCCGGTCGGACGCGAGAGCGATCATCGAGGCGTCGCCGGTGGCGATCCCGATCTGCAGTCTTCGATAGGCCAGTTCGGCGGCGGCGTCGCCCAGGCGTGCTTCGCCGCCCGATGCGGTGAGGACGTTCTCGATTGCAGCGCGAGCTCTCTCCGTGTCCGGCTCCTGAGCCGCCATCACCACGTCGAGCACCTGGCGCTCTCGCACGATCAGCTCGGAAGCAGCGCGACCGGATGCCTCGGCGTCGGTCGAGGCGATCTCCGCGAGATCCACGACGACCAGCTCGTTGGCAACATCCATGAACGCCCTCGCAGCGCTCGACCTCTCGTCCGCGCGCGCGGTGCGCCAGAGCCGATACAGCATGCGCGAGGCGTATCTTCGGGCCGCGACGTACAGCGGCGAATCGGTGCCGACCGAGAGCAGAATCGCGACGGCCTGATCGTCGGGCAGCACGCCCTCGCCCGCCCTGCGGAGCAGCAGCCGGGCCGCTCGCTCGGTCGCCGGGAACTGCTGCAGGTAGAGCAGCGCCAGGCGGTCTCGTCGCGGCGCGAGCGACGGTCGATCCGACTGCACGGCGCGATCGAGCGACGCGATCGCCAGCCACACCGCTTCCTCGCGTCGATCGGGCGACTCGGCCGTGGCCGCCGCCTCTTCGAGGCGATCGGCTGATTCCTCGAACTGTCCTGCAAGAAAGAGGGCGACGCCCGCGAGCACCATCGCCCGATCGCGGTCCTTCGCAAAGGCGCCAGCGTCCGCCGCTTTGGTGGCCTGGAGGAGCAACGCCGAGGCCTCTCGCAGCAGCACGATAGTGCTCTCGTCGGCGGATGGATCGTCCATGCTTGCGCCCGCGGATGTGTGCGCCTCCAGCGCGCGGTCGTAGGCCTTGACTGCCCTTACGTACTCCGGAACGAAGCCGGCGCCGCCGATGGGCGTGGACCCATACCGATTCACAAGATCCACGATCTGGCCAAGCTCGTTGCGTGCGATCAGCGAGCGGAAGGCGACCTGCGACAGGGACTCGACCATCTGCGTCCGGCCCGTGGCAACGGACTTGCTCGTGCCCGCCTCGAGCGCGAGCACCGCGAGCAATCGCGCGTCGTTGACCGGCAGTTCGCCCCCCGACTCCCTCAAGCGAAGGGTGACAAGGCGCTCGAGGTCCGACCAGCGTCGCGCCTCGGCGTAGACGACCATCCGTCTGGAGAACATCTGGTCGAGCACGGGGGCGGGCACGTCCGGAGTCGTGAGCAGCAGATCGAACCAGCGTTCGGCCTCGGCATCGTTTCCGAGCGAAGAAGCGACGAGAGCGCACCCCAGCGCCGCACGCGCGACATGATCGTACTTGAGCAGCGAGCGAGAGACCCGCTCGACAGACGCGGGCCGATTGGGAGAACCGAGGAGCCAGCCGAAGTCCGTCTGAGCGCCGGCAAGCCCCGACCTGTCCTGATCGAGCACGCTGCGGTAGTACTTCGTCCAGCCGCCGTAGAACCTCGCGAGCGACCTCTCACGACGTGACCGGTCCAGCCGGCGCCGGATCTCTCGGGTGTCGGTGCCCGCCGTCGCCCGCTGCTCGGCTCGCTCAAGAGCGTCGATGACCGCCTGCACCCTGTTCCCGATCTCATCGAACGTGGCGCCGACTGCGCGGAGCGACTGCGCGGCCTCGGTCCGCTCGGCATCGGTTGCCAGGCGCATGCGGTGCCGCTCCGCGACTCCCTCGGCGGTCAGATACCTGGCCTTGGCGAGATTCAGCCGGAGGGAGAACGATTCTGAATCGGGGACCTCCCGCATCAGTTGTGTGCCGAGCACCTCGATCGACGCTCGGTCCTCGGCGGTCGGCGCCTCGGCGTGCATCTTCGCGTACAGGTCCCCCAGTCGCTGCGCCACGCGTTGGCGTTCCTCACCCGTGGTCGCCACGAGCCGTTCACGGAGGTGCTCGGCGAGCAGGGAGTCAAGCCCGTGCGACTCGAGAAAGGACTCGACGGCGTCCTCGGGCGTCCGGTCGCTCGGCACCTGCGCGGAACTCACGCCCACGTGCAGACCGAGTGCGGCAATCGCGACGCCCAGCGAGCGAAACCATCCCCGGGAGTAGAGCTTGATCGGCCTCATCCGCTCCCCTCGGATTCGCTCGGAGGCGACGGCTCGGATTCGGGCGCCTCGCCGCCGTCCCGGAGCCGGCGAACGTCGGGTCCTGTCGGTCGGAGCCCCGTTGCGCCCGGATGACCGGGGTAGCGATCCACCAGTTCGGTCATGAGGGCGGCCGCGGCCTTCCGGTCGCCGATCGCGTCGCTCGCCCTCGCCGCCTCCGCCAGCGCCAGACCGGCGAGGAACGGCGTTTCTCTTCCGTAGTACGCGTGGACGGCGATCAACTCGATGATGGCACGACGCTGATTCTCGATCTGCGGCTCACGGAGGAGTGAGCGAGCGATCGCGAGTCGGCACCAGGCGTGCAGCCAGTCAGGCGAATCCTGGGAGAGCCGGCGCTTGAGCATGTCTCGGGCCGACGCACGCGTCGGACCCGACGAAACACGCGAGGCGACAATCTCCCGCACGAATCCCAGGACGGGGTCCCCACCGGGAGCGAGCGGTGTTTCGCGTTCGACTCCGTCCGATTCGAAGGCCGCTGCCGTCACGTACAACGCGTGCAGCGCCCCGATCGCCGCGGGGAGGGACTCTGGAAGCGAGTCCCGGGCGCCGGACTCGGCGAATGCACGCGTCGCCGGCCCAGCGGTCCAGATCGGGGGCAAGGCCGCGAAGAGTCTCAGCGACCTTGAGTTCAGCGTCAGCGACGGGCCGATACGCGCGGCCTCGGTCTCCGCGTTCTCCGCCTCGGAGTCGACGGAGCCGAGATACGTCAGCCACGGCTCAACGGCCGAGGCATGCGCCTGGCGCGAGATGCGACAACGGAGAAGCCCTTCCGCGACGACGCGGGTCGTGGGGCCGCTGCGCGACTTGTAGGTCACGAAGAGGCGCTCCAGGATCGGCTCGGCCATCACGACATCGCCTCGTTCGAGGCGCGACATCGCCCGCCAGAGCGCTTCCGACACGCCCTGGACCTCTGCCCAGTCTCCCTGCTGAGCATCGGAGACGGATCGCACGGCGTTCAGAGGAAGGACCTGCGTCGCGGGAGCGCGGTCCGGCCATCGCACGAGCACGCCATCGGCGTCCACACGGATGGGAATCGCACCGAACGCGGGATCGGGCCCCCGGAGCGTGACCGTGCCATCGGAGGCACCGAGCGCACACGCGACGACCAGCGTGAGGATCACGGACGGCCTCCACCGATGTGCGTGTAGGTGCCACCGGACTGGCGAGCGATCTCGCGCATCATCGGCTCGGCGCCCCGCTCGCCGAACGTGATGCAGTGGATGGGGATCTGCATCTCGGCGTTCATCGACGCGATCTCGGCAACGACGGTGTCGTTGAACTCGCCATCGGTCATGAAGTAGACCGCATCGGGTCGGGGACGGTTGGCGAACACCACGAGGAACGCGGGTGACGGATTGGTCGCCCCGGAGGGCGTGACGCGCATGAGCGATTCTCTCGCCCACTTCTTGTTGCGAACACTGGCTTCGGACCAGTTCTTTCGGTTGTCGAGCGGGAACGCGTCGCCGGAGTAGAGCACGACCTGGAACATCGCGCCCTCGGACAGTTCCTCGATGGAGATGGTCAGCTCCGACACTGTTCGGTCCCAGCGTCCTCCCTGGGCCATCGATCCGGACATATCGACGACATAGGCGAATCGGCTCCCCGACGCCTCCACGCCGAAGAAGGAAGTGCCACCGCCGCCACCACCGCCCCCGCCCCCGCCCAGCGAGGACGCACTCCCGATGTCGCCGGCTCCCACGCTCGCGCCGATCGAGCCGAGATCCAGACCAAGGTCGCTGACCCCGGAGAGGGTCGCGGCGTCGAGCAGCTCGATCGAAACGTCGGGCTGTGACGAGCCCGCGTCCGAGACCATCGGGGACTCATCCCGGAGCTCCTCGCCCTGGATACCCGCGAACGCCTCCTCTGAGATCACCGCAAACTCGATCGGCCCCGGTCCGGATCCGCGGGGCCCCGGCGAACCTCCTGAGAGCACCATGACAACGCTGGCGACCAGCCAAAGCACCAGGTGGACCAGAATGGAGAACCCCACGGCGGAGAACGTGGCAACGCGAACGAAACGCCAGGTGCGCGATCCCACCCCTTGGCCCGAATGCCCTGTGACCCACGCCATTCCAGAGTTGTTCGGCTGTCCGCTCAGTGTCCGGCCCCCGAAACCTTTGCCTGCGATACGCCACCATCATCGGCCAACTCACGATGGCGGGTACGCATGCAGTGTAACCTCAAGGCACCCCCCTTCGCGTCCAACACCACATTCGCAGCCGCGGAGATGTGGTTCGCCTTGAGGGGAGTACCGTGTGGTCGACTCCAGTTGATTCCAGCCCGTGGACCGTGCAACGATCGGGCGAGCATCCGTAAGGAAAGGACCCTACATGAACACCCCGTTTCCGCGTCAGAAATACCGGCGCGTCCTCTTGAAGTTGAGCGGCGAGTCGTTCTGCGCGAAAGGGGGGTTCGGCATCGACGCCAAGGAGCTGGAACTCATCGCATCGGAGGTCCGTGACGCCGCTCGCCTGGGTGTGCAGTTGGCCGTGGTTGTGGGCGGGGGAAACATCATCCGCGGCGCCGAGCTGGCCGCGGCAGGCCACATCCACCAGGCGACGGCCGACTACATGGGCATGCTGGGGACGGTGATCAACGCGCTCGCGCTGAAGGAGAAGCTGGTTTCGATGGATGTCCCGTGCCGGGTGCTCTCGGCGTTGGAGGTCCGATCGGTCGCCGAGCCGTTCATCAGGGGCCGTGCGCTGCGTCACCTTGAGAAGGGTCGCGTGATCATCCTCGCGGCGGGGACCGGCAACCCGTTCTTCACAACCGATACGTGCGCGTCGCTGCGTGCGACGGAGCTGGAGTGCGACATCCTGCTGAAGGCCACGAAGGTCGATGGGGTGTACAACGCTGACCCGCGGAAGGATCCGAGCGCGCAGCGCTACGAGTCCCTGACCTTTTCCGAGGCGATCAGCAAGCGCCTGGGCGTCATGGACATGACGGCGCTTGCGATGTGCCAGGAACGGAACATTCCTGTGCTCGTCTTCGATTTCAAGCGGCCTGGGAACATCGCCCGCGTCGTCTCGGGAGAGTCGATCGGAACACTGGTGCACAACGGCTGATCGCCCGCGGGGGCAGCCCCTCTATGATCCGGTGCCCGGTGCTTCGACCGCGTCGGGCGACGCAAAGAGCCACTTCCCGGAGCGCGGCCATGACCGATCCCGACACGATTCTTCTCGAAGCCGAAGAGACGATGACCAAGGCCGTGGACTATCTCAAGCACGAGCTTCGGGGCATCCGCACGGGTCGCGCCTCGCCGGCGCTCGTCGAGTATCTCAAGGTTGACTACTACGGCTCACCGACGGACCTGAAAGCGCTCGCGTCCATCAGCACGCCGGAGCCGACGCAGATCCTGATCAAGCCCTTCGACACCGGCGCCGTCGGGGACATCAAGCGAGCGATCGAGACCTCGGGGCTGGGCATGAACCCGATCGTGGAATCCAAGCAGATCCGGCTCAACGTGCCGCCGCTCTCCCGCGATCGCCGCCAGCAGCTCGTCGGCCACTGCAAGAAAATGGGCGAGGAGCAGAAGGTCGCCCTCCGCAACGTTCGGCGCGACGCGAACAAGCACGCGGACGGGCTGAAGGCGGGCGGCAAGATTTCCGAGGATGAGATCGAGACCCTCAAGACCGAGATCCAGGACCTGCTCAAGAAGTTCGAGACCGAGGTGGATCGGCTCGTCGACGACAAGAGCAAGGAAGTGATGGAGCTCTGAGTCGGACGACTCACCCTGCTCGCTTCGGACGATCTGCCCGGACCATTCAGCGGAACGTGATCGCCCGAGGCATCGCCAGGAGCACCGGTTCCTTCCGGAGCTGCGCCAGAGATGCGAGCGCGTCGCGGACGATGGGCCAGTCACGCGGCCCGATCACAACCTTGGCAGCGTCAAGGAGCAGCGGCGTGTTCGCTTGGGCGCGCGGCGCTCTCACGAATCCGCCGAGCGCTTCCTCAAGATACTTGTCCAGGCTCATCTGGCCCGGATAGTCCACCACCTCAAACTCATCGAGTCCCAGCGACTCGGCCAGCCCTTCGACGGTCTGATCCAGCGAGCCGATCCCGTCCGCCATGCCGAGCGCCACGGCTCGCTGCCCCGTGAAAAGTCGTCCTTCGGCGGTCTGGGCGAGATCGATCCCCTTTCGGCCCGTTTCGACGCGTGACGCGAACAGGTCGTAGGTCTCCTTCATCTTGGCTCGAACCATGGCGCGCGTCCCCTCGTCCCACGTCTTGGAAGAGCTGAACACGTCCGCACCGGGACCCCGCCCGCGCGACACAACCCGGACCCGGAGCGTGTCGTAAAGCTCACCCATGGAGATCTTCCCGCCGACCACGCCGATCGAGCCGACGATGCTCGAATCGTTCATGTAGATGCGATCGCCCGCGACCGCGACGTAGTAGCCGCCCGACGCGGCCATTGAGCCAACGCTCACCCAGACGGGCTTTTTCTCCGCCAGGCGCCTGACCCCCTGCCAGATCACCTCGCTCGCGATCGCAGAACCGCCCGGAGAGTCGATCCTGAGCACGACGCCCTTGACCAGGTCCTCATCTCTGGCTTCCTCGAGCGCGTTCCTGATGGTGCGGCTTCCGACGCTTTGCTCACCGAACAGCCCCCCATACGACGAGTCACCGTCCACAATCGGACCGGCGATGTGAACCACACCGATCGCGGGGCCGTCGGGCGAGTTGTCCGGCTCCTGGGAGAGAAGTCCGAAGAGAGCGAATGGGTTGCTCATGTCCACGGACTGCGCAGCGCCGGCGAAGGACGTGTCGATCCACTGGATCTTGCCGCCGTGGCGAGCTTCAAGATGGGACTCGATGCCCACGAGGTCGACCGCGGCGTCGACCAGCCCCGACTCGACCTGTTCGGCGGGATCAGAGATCCAGATCGATGCCATGGCCCGATCCATCTGCTCGTCCGTGAGGCCCCGGTTCTTTGCAAGCGTCGATCGCAGCACGCCGTACAGGCCGTCCAGGAGCTGCTCGATGTTCTCGTTCCACTGCGGGCTCGGCTCGCTGCGCGTCATCTGCTCGTTCGCGCCCTTGAAGTCGCCGACCTGGATCAGCTCGGCCTTCAGTCCGACCCACGAGAGCGTGTCGGCGAGATACATCTCCTCCATGTACATGCCGGTGAGCGAGACAGGCCCGCCGCGCTGCACGATTGTCTCGTCGGCATAGGAGGCCAGCAGGAGCTCGACATTCGTGTATCCCTCGGCGAAGACGTGGACGGTCTTTCCCGCGTCTCGGAGTTCGGCGATCGCAAGGCCGATCTCCTGAACCTGGGTGAAGCCCAGTTCCGCGTCCTTGAGCCGGATCACGCACGCTTTGACTCTGTCATCGTCCGCCAGCCCGCGGATTCCTCCGACCAACTGCGGGAGTGTCGGGTCGGCGTCGGAGGCCATCAGCCACGCGAGCGGGCTGGGGGCGTCCGCCGGCTTGCCCTTGATCTCGACCGTCGCGACGCCGATGCGGCCCTGGCCGGATGCCGATCCACACAGCAGCACGAGCGCCGCCGCGAATCCGATCGTCTGTGCCATCTTCATGCCTTGTGCTCCCTTGCTCGTAGCAGTCAGTCGTACCCGAGATTATAGAGATCGTCCTCGTCCAGACCCATCTCATGGCCGAGTTCGTGCAGCAGCGTGATTCGGATTTCGTCTGCGATCCTCTCTTCCGCGTCCGAACCTTCCCAGCCGCCGGCGAGATCCACGATTCCGTTGCGGAAGAGGTGGATCTGGCTCGGCAGATCGCCGGACTGGTCCACGGATCTCTCCGTGATCGCGTGTCCCGAGTGGAGGCCGCAGATGGAGTCCGGGTCTTCCCGCGCGTCGGCGTCGTCCAGCCCCGCAAGAAGATCCGGCGTCGGCCGGTCCAGCACCACAACGCTGACGCTCTCCAGAAGCCGTCGGATCGGGGGGGGCTGGCACTCGATCACGCGCTCGACGAGCGCGTCGAATCGGTCACGCTCGCCGGGGGTCATGGTCATGCTCCTTGCCGGCGTCGCTTCCCACAAGCTCGCTCAGGGCCAGCGGACGCGACAGGATCGCCCGGCGCATCCGCCACGAGTCGATCGCCACACCCGCCAGGCCCATCGTGACCAGCAGCGCCGCGAGCACCTGGATCATGATGCCCGCGTTCCCGATGATCTCCATCCACTTGGACCCGAACGAGCCCGAGGCCAGGCGGAGCGCGTCACCCACCACTCCCACACCGAACGCCGCGGCCAGAGCGTACAGCGTCTGTCGGTCGACCCGGCCGGTCCGCAGCACCAGCGACCTTGACACCAGAACTCTCGCGTTCAGCCGGAGGCAGATCGTGATGATCACGCAGAGCAGCCCGCAGAGCAGGCGAATCGTCAGACGCGACTGATCCGGTGCCTGTGAGAAGTAGTCAAACGACAGCGTTGACGCGTCGATGCGCACGAAGAGCGACCAGTGCAGAATCGCCAGGGGAATGAAACCGAGGCAGCCGGCCGTTGCCGCGGCCCGGAACCGGACCGGAATGTTCGCGTGTGGTCGCACCAGGGCGGTCGCCCCAAGCCCTGAGAGCGCGGTGAGCAGGACCGCGGTGTGCGGCGCCCAGCCGGGCCAGTACGTCGTGCCGAGGACCTCTCGGGCCAACTCCGAGAGACGCATGGTCCACACCACCAGGGCCGTCGCCAGCGCGGACCACGCCCAGACCTGCAAGCCGAGGTTGGTGAGTCGAGGCCTCGGGATCGTCTGCAGCTCCTTGGCGAACGGATCGACGACCGCGAGGATGGTCGCGCCGATAGGGAGGCCGCACTCCGGGCAGTTGCCCGCGATGGAAAGCCCCTGGAGTTCGTATCGGCATCGGGCGCAGGGCAGTTGCCCCTGCAACCGGCTCTCCGCTCGCACGCGCTGCGACGAGGGCTCGCGCACCCCCGGCACGGCGTAAGGGTGATCGCTCTCTGGCGCGGTTGAGGGCATCGGTCAGGGCGCTCCGCTCGCTCGATCCAGCATCTCGTTGGAGCGTACACGATTCCGGCTCGGGAGACGAGTCGACGTCGGCACCCGACCTGCCCCCGGATTCTGCGGCTCTATACTCCCGCCCGTCCGCTCGCCGAGTGAAGCGGACACGGCGCCAGGCGACCCGGACTTTCATGATGCGCGACACCACTCCGTCCCCGACTCACGACGCGATCGAGCGGCTCCGCCGGAGCATCGGGAGCGTGTTCCTCGGGAATCCCTCCGCCGTGGACGGTGCGATCTGCTGCCTGCTGGCGCGGGGGCATCTGCTGATCGAGGACGTTCCGGGCGTGGGCAAGACCATCCTCGCCAGCGCGATCGCGCGGAGCGTGGACTGCACATTCAGCCGAATCCAACTGACCCCGGACATGATGCCGGCAGATGTCATCGGCGTCTCGATCTATGACAAGGAATCCGGCCAGTTCGCGTTCAAGCCCGGACCCGTCTTCGCCAACATCCTGCTGGCCGATGAGATCAACCGAACCACACCCCGGACCCAGTCGGCGCTGCTCGAGGCCATGAGCGAGGGGAGTGTGTCGGTTGACGGCCGAACGCTCACGCTCGACCCGCCGTTCATGGTGATCGCGACCCAGAATCCGTACGAGTTCGAAGGAACGTATCTGCTCCCCGAGAACCAGCTCGACAGGTTCCTGATGCGGATCGGTCTTGGGTACCCCGCGCCGGAGGACGAGGCGAAGGTCATCGAGCTGCGCCCGGCATCCACGGTCCTCTCTTCGCTCGCGCCGGTGATGCACCGCGAAGATGTGATCGGGCTCCAGCGCGCTGTCGACGCCGTCCGCGTCGATCGCTCGCTCGTGGACTACATCGTCGCGCTTGCCAACGCGACCCGCAGGCACGACGGCGTGCAGGTCGGGCTCTCACCCCGTGGGTCGCTCGCGCTCGCTCAGGCCGCTCGCGCCTCCGCCCTCATGGACGGTCGGGAGTACGCGATCCCGGAGGACGTCACGTCCAACATCATCCGCGTCTGTGCCCATCGCATCATCCCGCGCGTCGCGATGGCAGAGTCCGAGCAGAACGCCTCTCGCCGGATCCTCGAAGAGGCCATGCGTTCGGTCCCCGCGCCCGTCTGACGCCACCCGCTCCGGAGCACCCGCCCATGGCCCGCGTCGTCCGATTCGAACGCACCGATCCCATCAGGATCGACCCGACGGAACTGCCCGTCGGCGCCGACGGAAAGCCCAAGCCCATCTTCATCTGCGCGTGCGGGATCAGCGCCCGCTTCCCGTTCTGCGACGGCTCGCACAAGGCCTGCCGCCTCGAAACTCAGGGCCACGTCTACGCGTACCGCCCCGGCTCGACGGAGGTCGTCGAGCAACGCCCCGATGCCGGGCACGCGTAACCCCGTCCCCTTCAGTCGGCGCAGATCGCCCACGCCACCAGCTCGATCGGGTGCCTCGCGTGGACGCCCGCGCCGTCGAGCGCCTGGTGCCGGCAGCTGGTGCCGGGAGCCGCGAGCGTGCCGCCGATCGCCTCGTTCGCCCGGGCCGCAGGGAGCAGCGACAGCTCTCCGATCCGCATCGAGACGTCGTACCGCGCCGCGTCGAACCCGAAGGCCCCCGCCATGCCGCAGCACCCGCTGTCGAGCACGCGGACGCGGGGCCCGTACAGCCGCGTGAGAACCCGCGAGGTCGTCTCGGCGCCCCAGAGTGCCTTCTGGTGGCAGTGCCCGTGCACCAGCACAGGACCCAGGCACGCGTCACGCAGCGACGCACTCGGCTCCGGTCGGCTCGGATGACTCTCCCACTCGCGTTCGACAAAGTCCTCGATCAGCATGGACTTCGCGGCCAGTCCCTTCCGCGTCTGCATCGCCGTCTTCAGGTTCAGTTTGAGCCAATCGTCCTTGAACGCCGAGAGACACGACGGCTCCAGCGTCACAATCGCCCGAACGCTCGGATGCTCCACGAGCGGCGCGAGAGATCCCAGGGTCCGATCCGCCTCCGTGATCGCTTCCTCGAGAAGACCGAGCGATATCTTCGGCCTGGCGCAGCATCCCTTCGACGCGAGAACGACCTCGTACCCGAGCCGAGTCAGCACTCGTCCCGCCGCCAGCCCGATGCGCGGCTCATTGAACATCGAGAAACAGTCTCCGAACAGCACGACGGCGGGACGCGCACGGGTCGGACGCGACACCACGCGGACCCCCGCTCGACGAAGCACGCGCGGCATCGGCTCGGCGAACTCGGGCAGGGACCGCTTCGGGTGGAAGCCGAGCACGCGATCGACGATCCGACGACCGAATCGGCTCGTGTTCATCGCGTTGGCAAGCCCCGGCGCGATCGACGCCAGACGTCCCAGCAGGCGCGCGTTCCCGAGCAGCACGGAGCCGAGCGGGGCCGGTTGCTTCTTGTATCTCTGGGCCGTGTACTCGGCCTTCAGACGGGCGACGTCCACGTTGCTCGGACACTCCGTCTTGCACGCCTTGCACGAAAGACACAGATCGAGCGTTCCCATCGTCTCCGGATCGTCCCACGCGGGAACGCCGGGCGTGCCGCTCAGCTGCCCCGTGATCGCCAGACGCAGCGCGTTGGCTCGGCCGCGGGTCGCGTGGCGCTCGTCGAGCGTCGCCATGTAGGACGGGCACATGGTCCCGCCCGACTTCTTGCGGCAGACCCCGGCTCCGTTGCACATCTCGACCGCACCGTCCAGCCCGTGCTGATCCGAGTAATCGAAGTACGTCGAGACCGGCGGCACGGCCGCCGGCCCGCCCCGCCAGCGCTCCCCATCAATGCTCGGCCCCGGCTCGATCCGGAGATTGGTCACGATCGACCCGAGCGGGCGCGGCTCGACGATGTTGCCAGGATTCAGGAGATTGCCGGGGTCGAAGGCCCGCTTGACCATGCGGAACGCGTCCATCAGCTCCGGCCCGAAGAACTCCTCGAGCAACGGACCTCGCACGCGTCCGTCCCCGTGCTCGCCGGACATCACGCCGCCCACGGAACGGGCGAGGCGAGCGACCTCGATGGCAATCTCCTGCATCCGTTCCCGGTCATCCGCGTCCTTCAGGTCAATGAACGGCCTCACGTGGAGCACACCCACCGAGGCGTGCGCCCAGAACGCCGCCCTGGTCCCCTTCGACTCCACGATGCGCCGGAACTCCCGCACGAACTCCCCCAGACGCTCGGGCGGCACCGCGTTGTCCTCGACGAACGTCACGGGCTTCCGCCTGCCCGGCACGCCGTGCAGCAGCGGCTCGCCGGCCTTGCGCAGCTTCCACGCCTGGAGCATCGGCCCCGGCTCGGTGAACGTGAGCATCGCGTTCGAGCCCACCGTGCGTCGCAAGGCCTCGAAACGTCCGGCGACCTCCGCTTTGGAATCGGCGAAGTACTCGACGTACAGCACCGCGCAGAGCCGGCCTGTCGTGGGCTGGGGCATCAGGTCGACGTAGCGGGCGTACTCGGTGTTCGCCCGCGCCAGATCGATCACGGTGTCGTCGAGCAGCTCCACCGCGCTCGGCGAGGTCGACAGGATCGGCATCACGGCCTCGATCGCCTCGTCCACGCTCGCGAACGCGACCGTGGCCAGTCCCTTGGCGCCGGGCAGCGGGTGCAACCGGAGCGTCGCCCCGAGCGTCAGCGCCAGCGTCCCCTCGCTCCCGCACAGCAGGTGCGCAAGGTTCAGCGCGAGCGGGTCGCCGCTCGAGGCCTCCAACTGATCCAGCATCATGTCCAGCGCGTACCCCGCGTTGCGCCGGATCGTCCTCGGGAATCGCTCCCGGATCAACGCTCGATGTTCGCGAACGATTGCGCCGATGCGCTCGCACAACTCCCCCACCACCGGGTCGCTCCGGCCGGACCCCGCTTGAAGGCGCACGCGCTGTCCGGTACCGAGCACCGCTTCGACGCCGATCAGGTTCTCCGACGTCCTCCCGTACAGGATCGACCTCGCCCCGGCCGCGTTGTTCCCGATGCATCCGCCGACGTTCGCGTGCCGGCTTGTGGCCGGGTCCGGTGCGAAGAAGACGCCCCGTGATTGGAGCTGTGCGTTCAGGTCATCGACCGTGATGCCCGGCTCGACCTCGCACGAGCGTCCGTCCTCCGCGACACGCACCAGCGCATTGCACCGGGGCGAGAGATCGATCACCACCGCGCGATTCGTGCACTGGCCCGCCAGACTCGTGCCGCCCCCGCGCGGGAGCACGGGCACCCCCCGCTCCAGGCAGTATCGCATCGCGCGTTCCGCGTCCTCCACCGAAGCGGGAATCACCACGCCCAGCGGCTCGACCTGGTACAGCGAGGCATCGGTCGAGTACAGCATCCGGTCGTGCAGACCGAACCGGACCTCGCCCTCGATCGCGTTCGACAGCCCGCGCACAAAGTCCGAACCGGGCATATCGACGCCGCTGCCACCCACGCTCCCACCGCCACTCGATCCCGGCGATGTGCCGAGCACTGGCAACTGCATGGCCGACCCTCGCTCGACGGGCGGCAACGCACGACGTGCCGCGTGAGTCGCCGAAGACTAGGCCCCGTCACTCGGGCGCAACCAGGTATCCACCTCATGGCACATCCGCCCCACGCGCGGCGCGTTCGCGGGTAGAGTGATCGAGGGACACGGCTCCGCGCCGGACGCCCCAAGGAGACCGCACCCATGGCACACGCTCCGATGCTCGCTCGCGTTTCCTCGGGATTCACATCCGGGTCGCCCCGCGTGATCCTGGCGATGGCGCTCGCCGTTGCCTCCGGATCGAGCGCGTTCGGCCAGCAACCGGGCGGGAAGGCGGGCGAGACGCACCTCCCCATCAGCTCGATCACGCTGTATCGCTCGGGCGTCGGCTACTTCGAGCGGCTGGGGAGGGTTGATGGAAGCGCGTCGGTCTCGCTCCGGTTCGCCACGGAGCAGGTGAACGACATCCTGAAGTCGATGGTCGTGCTCGATCTCTCGGGCGGGAGCGTCGAGTCGGTGCGATACGGCTCGCAGGAGCCGCTGGAGCGGCGCCTCGCGAGCTTCGCGATCGACGTGTCCGCCGCGGGCTCGATGGAGGAACTGCTGCACCAGTTGCGCGGCGCTCCGGTGCGGATCGCGACGCCGGACGGCACGGTCGAGGGAACGGTGATGGGTGTCGAGGGCCGGACGGAGATGGTCGATCGGGTCACGATCCGGCGCCCGTTCGTAAATCTCCTGACGAGCAAGGGGATGCGTTCGGTCGGGCTGTACAACGCCTCGAACATGGAGATCACGGACCCCGCGCTCGCGTCGGAACTGGCCAAGGCGCTCGGCGCGCTGGCCGAGCACCGCGCGGACAACACCAAGGCGGTGGATCTCTCGCTCAAGGGACAGGGCACGCGCGAGGTGTTCGTCTCCTACATCCACGAGATGCCGGTCTGGAAGGCCTCGTACCGGCTCGTCCTTCCCGGCGCCGATCGATCAGAGGCCTCCGACAGCCGCCCGACGCTCCAGGGCTGGGCGATCGTCGAGAACAACACCGACGAGGACTGGCAGGGCGTGAACCTCTCGCTCGTCGCCGGCCAGCCCGTCAGTTTCACCATGAACCTCTACCAGTCCTTCTACGTGAAACGCCCGGACGTCCCCGTTCCCGTCGCTGCGGGCGTCGCCCCCCGCAACTACGAGGCGACGTTCGCCGCGGCCGACGCCCTCATGTCCCAGGCGGACGCCGACAACGCGCCGGAGTTCGATCTGGCAAGGGTTGCGAAGGAACGCGCGGCGCCCGGAGCACCGCCCGCGATGCGGTCCAGCGCCGGGGGCGGAGGCGGGAGCGCCGGGCGCGGATTCGCTTCCTCGTTCGGCGTGGACGCCATGCGCACGCAGGCCTCCGCGACAGCCGCCGAGTCCGGCGAGGTCTTCATGTACCGGCTGGACACCCCCGTGACGGTGGAACGTCGGCGCTCGGCGATGCTCCCGATCCTCTCGGCGCCGATCGACGGCGAGCGCGTCTCGATCTACAACGACGCGGACGGAACCAAGCACCCGATGCGGGGCGTGCGGATCGTCAACTCCACCAATCTCCAGCTGATGCCCGGACCGATCGCGGTGTACGACGGGTCGTCGTACGCGGGCGACGCCACGGTCGCGCACGTGCCCGCCGGGGACTCGCGCCTCCTTGCCTACGCCGTCGATCTCGAGGTCGAGGCCTCCTCGATGCGCACGCCCGCGATCCGGTCCACCCGCGCCCGCATCGTCAACGGCGCTCTCGTGATGTCCCACGAGCGCGAGGAACGCACCGAGCACACCTTCACGAACAAGGACGCCTCCGGATCGCGGACGATCCTCGTGGAGCACGCGCGGCGCGCCAACTGGTCGCTCGTCACGCCCGAGAAGCCCGACGAGACCACCGACTCGCTCTATCGCTTCCGCGTGCAGGTCCCCGCGGGGCGTGCCGCCACGCTCTCCATCGTCGAACGCACGACCGATCAGTCGCAGATCGCCGTCGGCGCGATCGATCCCGACACCTCGCTCGCGTACTGGAAGCAGGGAGCGATCTCACAGCAGGTCCTCGACGCCTTCAAGGAGGCCCAGCGCCTCCGAGACCTCGTCGCCCAGGCCCAGCGACGCATCGCCACGACACAGGATCAGATCAACGCCATCACCGCCGATCAGGACCGCATCCGCCAGAACATCGGCGGCATCGAGAAGGCCAGCACGCTCTACGCAAGGTACATCCAGAAGCTCGACGAGCAGGAGACCGCGCTCGAAACGCTTCGCAAGGAGATCGCCGAGGCGACCGCCGATCAGGCCACGCGCCAACGGGCGTACGAGGACTATGTGCGGAACCTCAGCGTGGAATGAACCCGGTCCACGAGGCCCGCAGGCATGCGGCCCAACCGAGAGGGAGGACGCTTTCCTCGTGCGTCTGCCGCCGGGCGACCACACGCTCGCTCACGCTCGGGCTGCTTGGTGGGCTGCCTGTTGGGCTGCTCAGTCGTAGAACGGCAGGATGCGGATCTCCGGCGTCGCGCCGGACGTGCTCCCGACCGTGACGTTGTAGAACGGATTCACATACCGATTCGTGCCGACGTAGGCGTCCTGCTCGGGTGTTTCGCCGGGCGCGGTCTCGCGCTCGTTGATGAAGACGTTGTCGTTCTCGGTCGCCGACGCGGTGCCGCTCTTGCGCGTGAACTTGAAGTCATCGGGATCGGGCCTCGCGATGAACTGGATCGACCCGTCGCAGATGCCGACGTTCCCCTCCCAGATCGTGTCGCGTCCGTGGATGCGCAGGGCGTTGGAACGCTGGCTGTCCGGGTGGATCACCCAGGTCGCGCCCGACTTGGTGTACTTCACACCCCGGTTGGCGACGAGCACCGAATCCCCGTCGGTGTCCAGCCGCCACTCGTCGGCCCGCTGCCCGAACGGCGGCATCAGCGCGAACGAGAGGTTGCCCTCCGCCGCTTTCCGACCCTTGGCGATGCCCGTCACGCCCGTCTCGTCTGGCACGCCGGCAAATCCGGGGTCCCACAGGGCGTCCGCGGGCGTCTGGGCCTGCGCAGGGCCGCTGAACTCGTACCCCTCGTAGCGGACGATGCGCGGGTTGGTCTCCGCCGCGGAGATCACCTGGTCCGGCGTCAAGAGCTTGTTCTGGATGAGCACCGAGACGATGTTCCCCGCGTTGTCCTTCTCACGCGGGTGCGCCGCGGCCATCGTGCCGTCGGCCCGGTCCATGCGGCTCGGAAGGGGATAGGCCCCCTCGTGACTCCCCGCCCAGATCTGGAGCGCCTGGAGCGTCGACCTGATGCGCGTCCCGTCCTGCAACTGCTTGGCCGAGGCGCGGGACTTGCCGAGGGCCGGGACAAGGATGCCGATCAGAACCGCGATGATCACGAGCACGACCAGCAGCTCGATGAGCGTGAACGCGGCGCGACGAACGTGCCAGAGACTCTCGGTGGACCGCATGGTTCGACACTCCTTGAAAGACCCCGACCACCCGATCCCGACCGGTCAGCACATGGCCCGCTGAAGGGCGTGCATGATGCTATTCGTGCCGCAAGGCCCGGGGATGCCCCGACCCGATCGGAGAGGACCCCGCCAAGCGAGAGCGTGAGCGAGCGGACTCGCGCGTGCCCGCGGCACACAAAACGAAGCGTGGCCGGACGATTGCTCGCCCGGCCACGAGAGATACGCGATCCGACAGACCGACTCGGGTCGATCAGTCGTAGAACGGATCGATCGCGCGGCTCGCGCCCGAGGACGTCGGCACGGCGCGGTAAGAGCGCAGATAGACGTTCGAGTTGTCGATCGAGGTCGTGATGATGTTCTTGTTGTCGTTCTCGGAGAACGCGCGGGTGCTGTCGTTCTCGTTCGCGAAGAGGTTGTCGTTGTGGGTCTTGCCGTCGGAGCCGGTGTAGCCCGTGAACGTGAAGGTCACGGAGTCCGGATCGGGCTTCGTCTCGAAGTTCACGTGGTTGTCGTTGAACCCGATGTTGCCCTCCCACTTCACGCGGCTGCCGTGGATGAGCAGGGTGTTGGAGTTCGTGCCCAGCGGCGTGGCGTACTTGGTGTCGGTCATGGTCGTGTTCTTGAGCTTCCACAGCTTGGCGCCGGTGTCGTACTCAAAGATCGGGCCACGGTTGCCGAGGGAGGCCTCGGTCGCGACGAAGGTGTTCGCCCACTTGCTCTTGCGGCGGCCGAAGACCGGCGTGTGAGCGTAGGAGAAGCCGGCGGGGTCGCTGACGTCGTTGTTCGGAGCGATCTTGGCGTCCTGGGGAACGGCGCGGAAGCCGGGGTCCCAGAGGGCCAGCGACTTGTCCGTCGCGACGGCGCCCTCGGGGGCGTCGAACTTGTAGTTCTCGTAGACCTTGATGTCGCCGTTCACTTCGGACGGGCTGACGTACAGCTCCGGCGCGACGAACGAGTTGTAGACCATCACCGAGAAGATGTGACGGGTGATGTTCTTCTCGTCCTCCTTGCCCGCCGTGACCAGAACCGTGTTATTGGCCTTGTCGAGGCGGCTGGGGAAGGGGTAGTCGTCGCTGTTGTTCTGGGCGAAGATGACCATGCCCTGGAGGATGCCGCGCACCTGCGTGGAGTCCTTCAGCTGGTTGGCCGCCTGACGCGCCTTGCCGAGCGCGGGCAGGAGGATGCCGATGAGCAGCGCGATGATCGCGATGACCACCAGCAGCTCAATGAGGGTGAATGCACGACGCTTCATGTGTTTCGACTCCTGTATGGATTTCTCCTTGCCGCCGATGCCGCGTCCAATCGAAACCAGTTTGACCTGCGACGTAATGTCCACATCGCCGCCAGCGGGTTTGACCGCTTCGACAAATTTTATTTTGAGTCCATCC